>DATBRZ010000028.1:0-5466 GCA_036560025.1 Gemmatimonadaceae bacterium
GCAAGCCCCAGCAGGGATCGCGCGCGCTTAGGTGCGAGCTCCAGTGACTTACGAAACTCCGACTGCGCTTCTCTAGCGCGACCGAGCTCAAGTAGAATCTCGCCAAAGAGCTCGTGCGGTGGCTTCGCTATTGAAGGTGGACCAAAATCTACAGGCAGCGCATCTGCCCGCTTCGTCGCTTCGCGCATCAGGGTCACCGCTTCGTCTCGAGCACCTTCGGCCAATCGACTCAGCGCCTTGATCTCGAGCTCCATGATGTCGTTCGGAGTCTCCTCGCTGTCGGCTGCGTTGAACGCGGAAAGTACCTTGAGTGCGCTGTCCGCGACCGGGCGATCGCCCCGCTTGATTGCCGCATAGGCTGTCACAGACGCCCAGTACGCTCGGCCATCCTCGCCAAGAGTAGCAGGATCGATATCCCAGGATGCAAGCGAGTCCCGCCAGCCTTCAGTATCGATCAGGTAATGAGCGCGCATGTCCGCGAGTCCCCAGAGCTGCCGCATTGGAGGCTTGGCGCCCGCGTGCTGTCGCATCATGTCGATCATTTCCTTCGCGCGCGCGTAGCGCCCTTGCTGGATGTAGGCGTAGTTGAGCCACGCCGTGTAGTGATTGGGTGTCCACTTGTCGTGATCGTGTCCCGACGCAATCTCATTCTGCGACACGACCTCATCCCACATTCCCATCGCGAGGAAGATATGCGTCGTCATGTGCTGCGCGTGCGCTGCGCCGGGCGCGATCTTTGAGTATGCGCGCGCGGCCTTCAGCCCCTTCGGCGCATGCGCCGGATCGTCGTACGCGTGAATGATGTAGTGCGCCGCGCCGGGATGATCGGGATTCTTCTCGAAGATCGGCTCGACGATCGCCGCTGCCCGCAGGTATGTCGGCACGTCTCGCACTGCCTGATTGAGTCCTAGCAGCGACAGCGCGTAGAACGCCTGCGCTTCCATATCGTCTGGATGAGCCCTGACGAGCTGCTGCATCGCAGCGGAGTACACAGTATCACGATGCGCTTTGCTCCCATCGCCGTAGAGTGATTCGACGGCAGCGAGGTACATCTGCTCCCGGTGCGTTTGCGCTTTTGCCTTTCGCGCCTCGGCCGTAGGCCCGAGTCCGTTCAATGCCTCACGTGCAGCTTCGAGATCCTGCTCGTTCCAGATCGGGTGAGTGTAGGTCATCGATTCGCCCCAGTACGCCATCGCGAAGCCTGGATCGATGCGCTCCGCCTCCTTGAACTCTGCCTCCGCTGACTCGTACTCGAAGCTGTGCAGATAGAGAACGCCGCGAATGAAGTGCGGTTGAGCTGCGGGCGAGCCGGACGTCGGAAAGTTGATGGTGCCGAGCTTTGACTGCTGCGCCGAGCATGCGATTGGTACGAGCCAGACGGCCGCAGCGACTGTTGCGATGAGCGTTGAACCTTTTGCTCTCATTAATCCGTTGATTGTCCGGCCGTCAATCAAACGGATTGTACGAGTGGTCGCAATATAGTTACATATCGTTACTATATACGGAGATTTGACCCGCCCGTAGCTATTGGCCTCGAGCCATCAGCCAACAGTCCGCTGTTCAGTCCTGTAGTGAAGCGATATCTCCGGGAGTGTTACGGACCTGCATCTCACTCCGGATGTCCTTCACGCCGCGTACGGTCCGAACGGTCTCGAGGACGTCATTCAGCTCAGCTCGCAATACGTCTCCGCTCAGCGTGACGAAGCCGTCATCGGCGATCACGTCGATTGCTTTCGCATGCTCCACGTGATGTCCGAGCTCTGCACGTACCCGCTCTTCCAGCTGCCGGTTAGTCGGAGAATCCTTGAGCCGTCCGCGCGTCTCCGCCGCGGCGCCTGCGATCCGGTTGCCGATGTCTTCACCACGATCCTGTATCCCGCGTCCGCTTCGACGCAGCAGCTTCACGGATTTGTCGCGCACGAGCGCTCGTCTCCGCGCTCCGCGATCGGGATCGAGAAGGAACATCAATGTTGCGCCAAGTCCTACTCCAACGAGCAGTGCGAGCCGATTGGTTGCGCTACCTCTGGTGTCGAATTCCGTCGCCATGGGCTTTTTCTCCGTAGTCCGCGGTTAGTCCGCAGTCCGTAATGATCAGTCTCGTAGTTTCTGCATTGCCGGTGCCAGAAGATAGATTCTCCGCCGTGCTGATTACCGCCCTCCTCGCAGTTTCCCTCCTTCAGGACCCGCAGACCACCTACGATGGGCGCGCGAATCGTACTCGCGTCTCCGTTCCCCGCATCGATACTGTCGCGAACGTCGACGGCCACCTGGACGAATCAGTATGGACGCGTGCCGCACGCCTCACCGGCTTCTCCCAGTACCAACCCGCTGATGGCCGAGCTGCGGAAGACCCAACGGAAGTGCTCGTGTGGTATTCCGCAGAGGCGATCTGGTTCGGAATCCGCGCCAGTGAAATCCACGGCAATGTCGTCCGCGCAACGCAGGCAAACCGCGACAACATCGCCAGTGAGGATCACGTTCAGATCCTCCTCGACACCGACAACGATCGTCAGCTCGCATTTCTGTTCGGCGTCAATGCGCTTGGCGTTCAGCAGGATGGAACACGAAGCGCGCAGTTTGCCGGTGGCGCAGGCGGAGCTTCGGCTACCGGTGGCGGCTTTCGCACGATCAATCCGTTCGAGGGATCAGTCGATCTCAATCCCGATTATGTCTTTCAATCGCGCGGCCGTGTCGTCCCCGGTGGATACGAGGTTGAGATGCGGATCCCGTTCAAGAGCCTGCGCTATCAGGACGCTGACGTTCAGACCTGGGGACTTCACATCCTCCGCCGCATTCAGCATTCGGGATTTCAGGACAGCTGGGCTCCCGCAAAGCGGGCGAACTCGAATTTTCTGAGTCAGTCAGGTACACTCGAAGGATTGCATGACATGCGTCGCGGCCTTGTGCTCGAGGCGACACCGACAGTCACGAGCCGTCTCCAGGGTGAACAACGCAGCTCTGGCTGGCGCTACGACAACACGAGCGAGCTGGGTGGCGATGCGAAGTGGGGGGCGCGACAGAACCTCACGCTGAATGCGACATACAACCCTGACTTCTCACAGGTCGAAGCAGATGTGGGCCAGGTTCTGCTCAACGAGAGATTCGCTCTCTTCTATCCGGAGAAGCGCCCGTTCTTTCTGGATGGCCTCGAGCTGTTCGACTCTCCAAATCAGCTGGTCTACACTCGACGCATCGTCAATCCGAACGGCGGGCTGAAGATCGGTGGGAAGATTGCCGGCGCGAACGTCGGAGCGATGGTCGTCACCGACGATCGTGATCTCTCCTGGAGCGGATCACACGCTCCGGTCTTTGCTATCGCGAGATTGCGCCGCGACATCGCGCGCAAATACACGATCGGCTCCGTTCTCACGGCACGTGAGGACGGCGACGACAACTCTCGACTCGCGTCGGCTGATTTTCGTTTCTATCACTCGAAGCTCTATTTCGTCCAGCTGCAGGCGGTGCAGTCATGGACAGACAGCGCCGGCCAAAATCGTAATGGCTCGCTGCTCCAGGCGGATTGGGACAGAACCGGCCGCAACTGGGGATTCCATTACACTGCGCGCGAGGTAGCGCGCGATTTCACGGCAGCAGCGGGCTTCGTGAATCGCACCGGCATCTTCGAAGGGCGCGCGTTCAATCGCCTCACCGGTTACGGAAAGCCTGGTGCGGTTGTGCAGAGTTACGGATCGTTCTTCGGTCTCAATCGCTTCTGGGGAAACACCGGAGACGGGCATCCGCTCATCGAAGCAGTGGAGTCGATTACGCCGAGTGCTACGCTGCGTGGGGGATGGCAGGTGAGCGGTGCTATGACGCGAAGTCTGTTTGCATACGACCCGTCTCTTTATTCGGGGTTAACGATCGAGCGTCATCAACTGCAGCCGAATGACGCAATTATCGTCGATACCATTGCGTTTGACGTGCCCGGGCCCGAGCGTAATCTCTGGGGCGGCTCATTCCGTGTAACAACGCCAACCCTTCGTCTGTTCAGCGCAACCGGGACGATAAGCTGGGGCGAAGCACCGATCTTTCGCGAAGCAGCGCCCGGCCATAACACTCGAATCGATGCCGTGGTCGATCTGCGTCCCACGAATACACTCAGAAGCTCACTGCAATTGTCGCGTCTTGTTCTCGACAGAACGCGCGACGGCTCACGCTTTTCGACAGAAACGATTCCAAGACTCAAGGTCGAGTATCAGCTCACGCCGGCGATGTTTCTCCGGCTAGTCGGTCAGTATGCTGCGCGCTCCCGTGCAGCACTCGAAGATCGCTTCGGAAATCCCATTCTCGTGAGCGGCATACTCGACACGCCGACCAGCAGCAACGAGTTCTCCATGGATTGGTTGTTCAGCTATCGTCCGATCCCCGGCACTCTCGTGTACCTGGGATATGGCTCGACCATGGAGGAGCCGCGGGACTTCAGGTTCACGGATCTGCGCCGTACGCGCGATGGGTTCTTCGGCAAGATGAGCTATCTGTTCCGGTTTTGATGCTGATTTAGACTGAGGATCGAGGACCCTTGCGGCCTCAGGACTAAAGGCCATTGACGATCGACGACTGATTGAGGACCGAGGAAATAACGATGAAAACACGCCGAGCGATCATTGGTTTTGCAGCGGTCATCCTTGCTCTGATCGCTCTTCATCCACCGTGGATTGTGCACGCGGTTCGCTATCGAATGAGCTTCAAAGGCTTCCCCAAGGTTCCACCGGCTGCGGTAGTTGATACGGTGACATGGCACGTGCCTTTTGCACCGCTATACATGCGTCACTCGCTCGGCTTGAGCGCGGGCGAGCCGGCAGACTACGAGGCGCGAATCTCCAGAGGCGACACGGCTGCTGTTAACGAGTGGCGCCAGAAGATCCAGCGCAACGAAGCTCTATATCGCGTTCCTGATTCGCTGAGGTCTGACTGGAGCACTGAGACCCCCAGCACGGCTCCGACAGTCGCGTATCAAAAAAGATTTGTCAGTGCGACTTTCGAGATCGATGTGCCTCGGCTGAGCCTCTATCTGCTCGCAGGTGTCGCCGTGATCGCTCTAGTGATTGGTACCGCGGTAATTCGTGGGAACTGACAATTGCCGGGCCATCCTTGATCTCGATTCCCGGCCCTCTTCTCTTCCGATCAATCGGTCAATCTGTCTATCTGCCTATCGGATTTTTTTCCAGCTCGTGCCGCCGGGACCGTCCTTGATCTCGATGCCCGCGGCGACAAGCTCGTCGCGAATCACATCCGCCCTCGCGAAATCGCGCTCGCTCCGCGCTTTCTTTCGCTCCGCGAGTTTGCCCTCGACGAATTTCACCAGCTCCGGATCCTCCGCAGAGTCGGGAACGATGTCGAGCACACCGTTGATCGCAGCGAATGCTTTGCGCGCGCGATCGAGCGCTCCCTTGTCAGTTCCACGCTTGTCGAGCTCCGCGTTGGCAGCACGAATGAAACGAAACAACGCACCCAACGCTTCCGGGG
>DATBRZ010000029.1:0-5992 GCA_036560025.1 Gemmatimonadaceae bacterium
GCTCACCCACGGTCCTGCGGCGATCACCGCTCGCGCGCCGATGTATTGCGCCCCATCGGTTGTATCTATTGAAACTTGATCCGCGCTCGCATCCCATCCGCTCACCTCGGCGTTGAAGACAATACGCGCGCCTTCTTCACGCGCGAGTCGAAGATTCGCTTCAACGCATTTCTCAGGAAACAGCAGGCCGGCGCGCTTCTCGAGAAGACCCATCATTCCATCGGCCGGCGTCAGCTCCGGGTAGCGAGCGTGGATCTCCGCTGCATCCAGAACTTCGTGCTCGACGTCGTGCTCTTTGGCGCTGAAGAGCGCACCAGCCACAATGACACCGTCCGGCGGTCCTATCATCAATCCGCCGGTCTGAAAAAAGAGATCGGTTTTCGCCGCGCGCGACGTCTCGTCCCAAAGCTCGTATGCGCGGCGGATGAACGGCACATAAGCGGGATGCTCGAAGTACGCTTCGCGGATTATCCGTGTGCGTCCGTGCGTTGATCCAAGCGTGTGCGGCGGAGCGTAACGGTCGATGCCGATCACTCGCGCTCCGCAGCGCGCGAGCTGCCACAGAGTCGCGCTCCCCATCGCGCCGAGACCGATGACTACCACGTCGTACATGTGTATTCAAACTTTATGAACTGCACAGACGTGCGTTCCCATTGCCGATAAATATGGATAGTAGGGTCGTCGTCGCAGAAAACCGCGCTGACGCTGCAGGCGACGCCCAGCGGAAGCGGCTACGCCTGAACGATCAACCTCGGCGTCAACCTCGCCTGATCAGCCGCGCTTGAAGAACTGAACGGCGCGCTCGTGCCGTTTCGCCGCCTCGCGCGTGCGAAACGTTCCGAGATTGCGCCGTTTTCCGGTCTTCGGATTCTTCTTTCTGGAGTAAAGGCGGTACTGCCCGCTCTTGAGCTTCCGGATCATCGCGTCTCCTCAGTGTGAGTATGTATGAGTATACGTTTCGGCAACCGCGGTTTCGACTTGGGTGTCAAATTGCGGTATGCCCAGAGCTCGGATTGTCTTACCAATCCTCGGCATCGTTCTGTTTGCGGCGCCCGGGTGCGCGCAACAGCAGGAGCCGGCAGCCGCACGAGTCGACTCTATGCTCCGGGCGGCCGAGAAATCCGGCTTCTCGGGTGTCGCCCTGGTTGCGCGCGACGGAAATGTCGTGTTCGAGCGCGGTTATGGAATGGCCGACCGCGCCAGAAGAATCCCGTTCGGTCCGAACACCGTGGTGCAGATCGGATCGAACACAAAGGATTTTACGGCCGTCGCGATCCTTCAGATCGTGCAGAGCGGGAATCTCAAGCTCACCGATTCCCTCACACGATTCTTCAAGAACGCCCCGGCGGACAAGCGCGGCATAACTATCGGTCAACTGCTCGAGCATCGCTCGGGATTGCCGGGCTCGATCGGTCCCGACTTCGAGCCGCTCAGTCGCGACCAGCTGATCGCGAGAGCGATGTCTACACCGTTGCGCTTCCAGCCCGGCACCAGCCAGGCCTATTCGAACACCGGTTACAGTCTTCTGGCGGCGGTGATCGAGATTGTGTCGGGACTCACCTACGATCAGTGGGTCCACGATTACATTCTCGCCCCCAACGGTCTCAAACGAACCGGATTCCTCCTGCCGCGTTTCGCGGCGCGAGATCTGGCTCACGGTTATCGCGACGGTGCCGATCAGGGGACGATGCTGTCGCGGCCGCACGCATCTGACGGTCCATACTGGAATCTTCGCGGCAACGGAGGAATGCTCTCGACCGTCGGCGACATGCTGAAGTTCTATCGCGTGCTGTATGGAACGGACCAGCTTCTCAAGCCGGCTATACGCGACATCCGCTTCAGGCCCGATCAGCCGGCCATTCTCGCGGGCTCCGATCTGGTGAACTACTTCATCTATCGGCGCGAGCCCGCACAAAAACTGGAGATGATCATCGCTTCCACGTCAACGGATGTGAAAGCACCACGGCTGGAAGGACAATTAGCGTCGGTTTTCGGACTGCCGTCTCCAGGTGGACCCGACGAGAACGCGGCATATGCCAATGCGCCGGTGATCACTCTTCCAACATCATCCGCCGGACGCACTGTGTCCGAGTACCTCGAATCATTCAACTCCGGCGATCAGGCTACCATGCGCCGGTTTTTCACCGAGCGATTCCTCCCCGGCGTGCCCGGCGCTCCGTCGATCGATGAGCGGCTGGCGCGCTATCGCGCAATGTCATCGGACCTTGGTGAGCTGACTCCGATCGGATTCGAGGAGCCGGAAAGCGGTGTCGCGGTGCTGCGCGCGCGCTCCGAAAAAGAAGGCGTGGTGGTCATTCGCTTCATGCTCGAAACGCTGGAGCCCTACCGAGTGAAATCCGTGCAGGTGCGCGTCGGCGGCTGAGGCATCGGACTACGGATTGAGGACCTTTCCGGACTCAGGACGCAGTCGAACAATGACTCTTGACAATCCAAGGGAACTGTTGAAATTTCAACACAGTTGATTTTTCAGCAGACGCCGGGTACCTTCGAGTCCGTACCGCTAACCCGCTCACAATGACGGCTACCTTGATGAAGCAAAAATCCGAGACCACCGCACTCACGCGCCGCGAACGTCAGGTGATGGACATCCTCTACCGCCGCGGCGGCGCCACTGTCGCCGAGATCATGGGCGACCTCCCCGATCCGCCGACGTACTCCGCCGTCCGCTCCGTGCTCCGAATCCTCGGCGAGAAGGACCTGATCAAGCACAAGGAAGACGGGCCCAGATACGTCTATTATCCCGCGGAATCGACTGAGCGAGCGCGTGACGATGCGCTGTCACATGTCGTTCGCACCTATTTCGCCGGATCTCCTGAGCAGGCCGTCACCGCACTTCTTCGAATCTCCGACGTCGACATGAGCGATAAGGAGATCGAACGACTGCGCAACACGATCATCCGCGCCCGTCAGAGCGGGAGATAATCGATGACTCCCAACTTCTTCTCCGACATCATTGCGTTCCCTCCGGGAGGAACGCCGATGATGATGCTGCTCGCGAAGGCGACGTTGATTCTCCTCGCCGCACTCGGCATCACGCTTGCCATGCAGCGCGCGTCTGCAGGCGCGAGACATCTCGTCTGGCTGGTGACGCTCGCCACTCTATTGCTCGTGCCCGCCGTAGCTGTATGGGCGCCAATCCGTCTCGAGATTCTGCCGCCGCGGCCTCCGAGTCAGGTCGCTCAACCCCGCGCCGAAGCACCTCGCGGGATCGGACCGCAGACTGCGCAACAACCGCAAGTTCCACTGAATCAGCAGGTTTCGCTGGGCGCCCCGACGACCACAAGCGGACCCACGACATCCACGAGCATCATCGATCGCCTTCTTTCGATGACCACTGTCAATGCGATAGTGACGCTCTGGATTGCGGTCGTTGTGGTCCTTTGCCTATCGCTTGCGTACGGCGCGCTCGCTGTCAGACGAATCGTCCGGAACTCGCGTCCGCTCGATTCGCCGGATTGGCTGACGCCGCTCTGGGAAGTCGCCGACCGGCTCTCACTCGATGAGCCGCCGCGCCTACTCGGCAGTGATGACGCGAAGATGCCGTTTGCGTGCGGCATCATTCGCCCGACGATCGTGCTTCCTGCGGATTGTGAGAGCTGGAGTCTCGACCGCCGTCGCGCAGTTCTTCTTCACGAGCTCGCGCACGTGCGGCGGCATGACCTCATCGGTCATACGCTTGGCCGGGTTGCGTGCGCCGTCTACTGGTTCCATCCGCTTGTCTGGACTGCAGCGAAGCGTCTTCGCTCAGAGAGCGAGCGGGCGTGCGACGATCTTGCTCTCGCCTGCGGTGCCCGTGCGAGTGATTACGCAGAGCATCTGCTCGACATCGTGACGTCGGTGAGACACGACTCGACGCCGGCGGTTGCATTAGCGATGGCTCGCAGAAAGGAATTCGAAGGCCGGATGCTCGCCATTCTGGATCCCGAGCTTCGTCACTCCTCACCGACTCGACGCCAGTCCGCGGCGCTCATCGGTTCCCTGGCAGTCATTTCTATGGTAGTAGGTGCGGCAGCGCCCGCGCCCCGTGCGACGCGGCCGGTTGTCGAGATCGCTCCGCAGCCCAACCTTGAGCCGCAGCTTCGTGACGTGCCTGATCCGAACGCTGACAAGACAAAGATTCCGGCAGCATCGCCGGAGTCCGTGACTATTTCGCTGTCCGACAACGCGGAGCGAATGGGTGAGTTCGATAGGAAGTCGCTCTCCAAGAGCATCTCCAAAAGCATCAAGAACAGCGTGTTCGACATTGGTAACAGCGTTGTCACCGGTGTCATGAGCAGTGTTGCGAACAGCGTTGCAAGCAATGTCGCGAAGAGTGTCGCAAGCAGCATAACGAACAGCGTATCGAAGAGTGTAGCGCCCAGCGCGAAGACCAGCGGCGCGGAAGTAATCAGGCAGCTACTGGAAGGCGGCGGCGAGCCCGCGACACAGGGTAAGGGCGATGATCGGCCCGTGCTGCTTGCCGGTATTCTCCGCAATGACGCCGACGCGTCCCTGCGGCGAATCGCCGCCTGGGGTCTGGCTGAATTCGAGCACTCGCAAGTGGGGATAGATGCGCTTGTAAATGCGCTGCGTCGCGATGCGAATCCATCCGTGCGCGAAATGGCGGCGTGGTCGCTCGCGCAGGGCGACGAGAATTCCGTTGCAGCTGATGCGCTCGCGGTCGCGCTCCGCGGTGACTCTGACGTGAAGGTTCGCGCAACCGCAGCGTGGGCTCTCGCACACATTGGCGACCGCGAATCCGCGCCGGCGCTTGTCGCGGCGCTCGCTGATCAGAGCCCATCAGTTCGCTACCGCGCGGCATGGGCGCTCGGTCAGGTCGAGCCAAAGGAAGCCCCGCGCCAGCTGATCGCGCTCCTGCGGGACAGTGATCCGAAGATGCGTGAGATCGCAGCGTGGGCTCTCTATCAGATCGAAGATCCGGCGGCGGTTCCTGCTCTCGAAGCTGCGCTCAAGGCCGAGAGCGATAAGGAGCTTCAGCTCGACTACATCCGCGCGCTTGCGGCGCTCGGTGAAAAGTCAGTCGATGCCATTCGTGGTTTGCTGCAATCGAACGATCCGCGAATCCGTTCAATGGCTGTGCGCGCGCTCGCGGGTGGTCACGCCGCTGGTCCGTGGCCGTGGCCGTGGCCGGAGCCGCGTCCGCAGCCGTAACAGTTCTGGATTGAACCGGGCGCTTCGTGCGCTTGCGCGAGCGCTCGTTCTTTTGGGAGTTAGTGCTGATTTTTCAACCGCAGGTCTGGCGTTCCATGCCGAATAGCAACCGGAGAGGAATGACAATGCAGCGTATTTCAGGATTGGTCGTAGCCGCAGTGCTTGTTTCCACGGTCAGCGGTGGCCCGACGGCGAGCGTCGGCGCACTGATGATTTCACACGAGAACTCCGCCGATGCGACAGACGACCGCGGAGTCATTGACGTACCCGCGCTACTGAACGCTGCACGGGGTGCACCGCCGTTGATCTGCGCACTTGCTGCGCAGACGGTGCGTGGATTCGGATGGGGCGACTGGAGCGACGCACCATCGACACCGCTCGGATCTCTTTCTTCCGTTCGATCGATCAACGCTGACGTCAACGAGTTCTCGACGTCCGACACCGAGTTGCTTCTTGCCGGTCTTGCGTCAGACGACGCATGCGTTCGTGAGATCTCGGTTCGAGTACTCGGTCGCATCAGAACCGATGCGGTTGTGACTGCTTTTCTCAGCCGCCTGTCAGCCCCATCCGCGCCCTTGCGTGAGGTAGCCGCTCTTGGATTGGGGATGGTGCACAATTCAAGAGCAGTCGATCCACTCGTTCGCTCACTGCGGGATCCTGCGCCGGGAGTTCGCGCAAACGCCGCCTGGGCTCTCGGTCGAACCGATGATGGGCGCGCGCTCGCGCCGTTGCTGAGCCTCTTCCGCGACGACGTCGAGAAGGTTCGCGAGGCATCGGTGATTGCAGTCGGAAAGCTGGACTCATCGACAGCTGTCAGCGC
>DATBRZ010000030.1:0-20081 GCA_036560025.1 Gemmatimonadaceae bacterium
TGGGGCGACCCGCGGATAATGCGGGCCATTCGGCCGTCCCCGGGAAATCACGATTATGCCACTCAGGCGGGGGCCGCATACTATAGATACTTCGGCGCCCGAGCCGGACCGGCTGGTCAGGGGTATTACAGTTATGATGTCGGCCAATGGCACGCCATTGCGCTGAATAGCGAAATAGTGGTCGGACCATGGTATAGGCCAGAGGGTGCAAAAGCGCAGGAAGAATGGCTGCGGCGAGATATCGAAGCTCACAGAAACAAGTGCACGCTCGCGTACTTTCACCGTCCGCTGTTCACCTCCGGCGTTAACGGTCCGACGTACGAAGTTCGGTCCTTATGGAACATTATGTACGAAGGTGGAGTGGATCTGATTCTGAACGGACATGACCATCATTACGAGAGATTTCTTCCGCAGACTCCGCTGGGTGTGCGCGATGAGGCTAGGGGGATCGAAGAGATCATCGTCGGAACCGGCGGCGGTGATCTGCGCGGAGTCAAGTCTCCGCTCGCTGCCAATTCCATCGTCGAGATCCACGGGTATTTCGGCGTGCTGAAGCTCACACTGGGCACGGACGAATACCGTCATGCATTCATCGACGCGAGTGGGCGTATCTGGGATACCGGTGGACGAAAGTGTCACTAGACGATAGCACGACCGCAGATATGCCGGTCACTGATTCTGCGACGCTTGCCGCGCCGGCCGCGGCGGAACCTGATATCGCGCCGCCGCGCCGCGCGAGAACGACCGCAGCGCAAAGGATCGCAGAGGCTGGCGAGCCGACCGGACGCGAGAAGCTTTACCGCCAGCATATCTTCTCTGCCAATCACTTCGCGGAGTTGTCGCAGGTTCTCGAGGGCAGAGGTGCGGATGACCTGTCGGCCGAAGAGAAGTGGCGGCACCGAGCATATGTCATTGGCTCGGTATTCAGTGCTTCAGGTTTTCTCGAAGCGTCGATAAACGAGCTGTATCTTGAGCTGCAGAATCTCAGTCAGTCGGGGCATCCGCGATTGCCGCCCCGCGAGCTCGCTCTGTTGCTGCGAGTATGGCCGGACGTCGTCGGCTCACCGGTGCTGCATAAGTATCAGGTAGCGCTGTCGATCTCGGACGCGGACAACTACGATGAGAGCCGGCCGCCGTACGTAGATGCCGATAGTCTATTGCGACTGCGCGATGGATTACTGAGCTGCACACCCGATTGGGATGACAGTCGCGGCAGACATCGGACATTGGAGAAGCGCCTGCGCACCAAGTTTGCGCCGAGTGCGCTTGCTCCTCCGAGTACTCCGTGGTTCCCGGATCGATGTCTTGGAGCTGGATGCGCAAAGTGGGCAGTGAGGACGGCGCAGGCGTTCAGCGACGATTTCTGTCGACGGATGGGAATTCCAGCCAGAGCAAGGGTCGGCAGAGAGGGAGCCGTCTAAGCGGCGACTGAGGCCGCAAGGGTCCTCAATCCGTAGTCCGAAAACTATGACTCTGGCGCTGCTACTCAGGCACGCTGTCTCGATTGCGATTCTGCCGTTCACGGTTGCGGTCGCGATTCCGGTGTGGCTCGCTCGGCGGAATGGAACCACGCTTACAGTTGCGACAGGTGCGCTTGGTGTGATCTCGCAGATCGCCGGGATTCTGCTGCTCGCGATTGGGCTCGTGCTATTCGTCGCGTCGCTCAGCCGGTTCGCGTCCGAAGGGAAAGGCACGCTCGCGCCATGGGATCCGCCGCGACAGCTCGTACTCCGCGGGCCGTATCGCTACGTACGAAACCCGATGATCTCCGGCGTGATCTTCGTTCTGTTCGGCGAAGCGCTCCTGTTACAGTCGCGGCCGCATTTCGACTGGGCGTTGACGTTTCTGGTGATCAACCTCATTTACATTCCGCTGCTCGAGGAGCCGGGGCTCAAGCGCCGCTTTGGTGAAGCGTACGTCGAATACTGCCGTCACGTGCGACGATTCATTCCGCGCCTCAAGCCATGGAATCCAGGTTGACCCTTTCATTGAAACGGAGATCGAGATGAGCATACCGACGGGTCACGCGGCTTCGGACGTCGAGGCTCACGGTGTGATGCGCGATGTCAGAAATCTTTTTGGCGCCGCATTGGTCGGTGGAGTCGCGGTCGCCGTGCTTCAACAGATGGCGCAGTCGCTGCTAGGGCCTGCGATTGGAATGGCCGCAGCTGCGTCGTTCGCAAGCTCGCTCAGCTCAGCGAGTCACGGACGTCTGGTCCATCAACACTCGATTCCGTTTCTCGCGATCTTCGTCGTCGTCGGCACGCCGGTGGTGTACCTCGCGATGTGGCTCATTCATCGCGGAATGATGCTGATGATGTAACGGGTACGGGTTGCGGGTTACGCGTTACGGGCTGCGGCGTGCGGGCTGCCGGTAACGGGTTGCGGGTACGCCTTACCGTTTATTTTCGCGTTCCGGTGCACACGCGACGACAATGGTCACGTTGTCGGAGCCGCCGCGAGAGAGCGCGAGGTCGAGAAGCTCCGTCGCGATTTGCTCGGACGATTGCGCGTTACCAATGCACTTGGCAATCTCGTCATCGCTGACGTGCTTCGTCAGACCGTCGCTGCAGAGAAACATCACCGCGCCGCGCTCGCTGATGTCGACGCGTGAAACATCGGGGAGCGCTTCGTCCGCGCCGATCGCGCTCGAGAGGACATTCCTGAGCGGCGACTTCGCCAATCTCTCGCGCGGAAGCACTCCCTTGTCGACGAGGTCCTGCCCGATCGTTTGATCTCGCGTGAGCTGCACGAGCTTACCACTACTATATAGATAGGCTCGGCTATCTCCGACCTGCACGACGTACACCCACGGCCACACCGCGATGCTCACGGTGAGCGTAGTGGCCATCTGGCGGCGATCGGTTCGAAGCGCGGCCTCGGACCGTACCGCAGCGTGAGCCTCGAACGCGGCTTCCTTCAACGCCTCGAGAAACGCGTCGTCGGTGGCAGATCCCGCGGCGTGATAGCATCGCAATGTCGATGAGACGTAGCGCGTGACCGCTTCTGTGGCGAGTCGAGCCGCATCGCTTCCGGATGCGGCGCCGCCAACGCCGTCAGCAACAAGGAGAATCGTCGCCAGCCGCGTTCCCCTGAGCGGAAGCGCATCCGGATCCGGCAGACTTGTGCCGTGAATGACTACCTGCGGATGGACAGTGCAGATCAGGAAGTGATCCTGATTGTCCGCGCGGAGCTTGCCGGCGTGCGTAAGCCCGAAGAGGTCAAGCTCCTCATCGTCAGGTCTTTTAGGAGTTGCTTGCGTTCCCCTTGCCGGCGATGATCTCAGTAACGACATGGCATGGTGCCTCAAACAAGTTCAAGCGTTGCCGTAGAGGATACGAGAGGAGGCTGGCGCTCGATAGGGAGCTCACCTCTTACGAAATACGTGCCTGGCTCGACCGGCACTCCGGAGTCCGATCTCTGCATCCAATCGTCACGCAGCTCGAGCGTTGAATGAGGCTTGAGCTCGAGCACCTGGAGGATCGCTGCAATCGTTCGGCCTTTCTGCCGGCGCCAGACGACTGTCTCGTCCGGAGCCGTTATCACGATGTCGAACGCGATCGGGCGACCTGTTACGTAGAGATCGACATGTCGATCACCGGAGTTTCGGAGGGCGAGAGTAATTGGAACCGGCTCACCCAAGGGGAAGCGCTTCGGCACCTCGACATCGAGGCGGACATTGTCGGAGATGGAGGAAGTCATACCCGAATGTACAAGAACCAGAGGATGATGCTGGCCCAAATCAAAAACGGAACCGATAATTGCGAACTGCGAACCAACTGCGAAGTGCGAACTAACTGCGAGCTCCGAACTAAGTGCGCGAGATGAAGGTCCTGGTTTTTGGCGGAACAGGATCGGCCGGGTCGGGGGTGTTAAAGGTGTGCATCGCATCGCCACGCGTGAGCGAAGTACGCGCGATTGTACGCCGGTCGCTCGATTTGAACGACACCAAACTGCACACGGTGATTCATCAGGACTTCCTCGACTATTCGCGATGCGCGGAAGTCTTCGAAGGACTCGACGCATGCTTCTACTGTCTCGGCATCTCTGTGACGAAAGTCTCGGGAGAGCCCGAGTATCGGCGAATCACTCACGATTTCGCTGCGGCTGCGGCGCGAATGCTATCGCAGCGAAGTCCGGGAGCGACCTTCCATTACATCAGCGGCGCCGGCGCTGGCCCCGACAGCAGATTCATGTGGGCAAGAGTAAAAGCAGAAACAGAGCGCGATCTCATTGATTCGGTGGGAGCACTGTGCTGGCGTCCTGGTGCGATCGATGGTCCGCCTACAAGTGGAACACCCTGGACCTACCGAATGGTGCGTCCATTCTTTCCGCTGATGAAGCCGATCCGCAGCCTTTACGTCACCGGTGAGGACATTGGCCGGGCGATGATTCAGGCGACCGTCGAAAAGCAGCGCGCGCGGGTGATCGAAAACGCGGAGATCAGAGATATGGCGGACAGGTCGCGCAGGGAGGAATCCGCTTCCTCCGCTTCGCGTGCTAAGAGCAGCTAGTTCTGATCGCCCGCTGAATCGTAAGCGGCCGCGCGCCTTTTCTGCGCGTCTGAAACTGCAATTGCCTTCTTGACCACGCCCGAGCCCGGCAGCCGGGAGGCGGCAAGGATGCTGTCCTTCTCGCGCTGGGACATCTGGTCGCGGGGTTTCGACATGCCCGAAGGCGCGCCGCAGCCGGAGACGCCGAGGATCGTAATCGTGGCGAGGCTAAGGAGGTGCCGCATAACAGTTTGACGTGTCAATCAGACATTCGTCACCGAAATTGCGCAGACCGACGGAGTCAACAACAGCAGCCTCAACGTGCTTTCGCCATATCCGCGGCTTCTTTTTTGTCGGTAATTTCCCTTGCGCGATGCAGGAACACTGACTTGATAAGGAGGGATTGATGAACCTTGATCTGACTGATGACGAGGCACTCACGCTGCGTGACCTCATTCGCAGCTATCTACCCGACTTGAGGCGCGAGGTCGCGCGCACGGATGCGCACGACTATCGCCACGACCTGATCAAGCGGCAGGACCTTTGCGAAAAGCTTCTTTCGCGCCTCGATCAAATGATCAAATGATCTAACGGAGTCACCCCAATGAGCGACTCAATCCGGAGGATGTCCCAATGACCTCAGTCGCAACACCAACAGCGATATTGGCAATCAATCCCAGGCAACAGTTTCTCGATTCCTTCAAGCGCGAGCACGAAACGACCATGAAAGTGGTGCGCGCGCTGCCTCCCGAATCATCCGAATTCAAGCCGCATCCGAGATCCAATTCAACCCGTCAGCTCGCGTTCACCTTTCTTCTCGAGCAAAAGCTGCTGATGGCGGCGCTGACCGACAGCCTGAAGATGACCGGAAAATTTCCTGAAGCTCCCGAGAGCATCAAGGCGATAATCGAAGAGTTCGAAACCGATTATCCCAAGGTCTGCCAACTCATAGAGTCTGTGTCCGACGAATCGCTCGCGAATACAGTCCAGTTTCCGATTGGACCGGGACCGCAGATGGGTGACTGGCCGAAGATGGAGTTTCTCTGGTTCATCCTCTGCGACCAGATTCATCACCGAGGCCAGCTATCGGTGTATGTGCGGATGGCCGGAGGGAAAGTGCCGTCGATATACGGGCCCTCGGCCGACGAACCCTGGTTCTAGGAGGCCGGCGCCTCGATGCGTATCGCGGCCGGCCGCCCGCGATACGCAATGAGCAGCATGACCGTGCTCAGCACCACGTGAGGGAGATTCAACAGGACGTTAGACACGAGAGGATCGCGCTGCAGGACACCCGTCACGAGGTAAATCACTGCGTCAACCGCGTAGTACCAGCCGAAGGCAGTCAGCGCCAGGCGCGACATGCGCGCCGAATGCAGAGATGCGACGAGTAACAAGAGCGCGGTCAGTCCGTGTGTTACGTCGTCGAGCAGACTGATACGATATTGTCCCAGGAGAAGGTGCTCGCCGGACTCGCTGCCCTGATGCTGATGGAGCGGCGCGTTGAGCCCCGGGATGTATCCCAGTGCTACAACAAGGCCGAAAAACAGGGCGAAGCAGAACGCACTTACTCTAGCGCCGCGATCTGATGCCATCTCTGCTGGCCGCAAGAAAGAGTCGTGATCTGTTACATCAGGCTGACGAGCCAAAGATGAAGGCAGTCAGGCGCAGAGGGAAGCGCGTCGGTCACGCCGCCCTCATCGTCGTGATGCTGTTCGCGTCGCTGATCGTGTTCGGGCTCATCATCAGTATCATCGGCTATTTGCGTGTGCCGGCAGTCAACGTCTCGTCACTGCGTGATTCGAGCGTCCAGGTTTACGAAGTAAGCCAGCTGTATCCGGTGACGATGGCGAGAGTGGTGACGCCCCACACAGTCGATGACATCTCGAGGGCGGTAAAAGCTTCCGCCGGTCCCGTTTCAATCGGTGGCGCCCGCTTCAGCATGGGTGGCCAGACTGCGACGCCCGAAGGGCTTCAGCTCGACATGCGAAGCTATCGAGGCGTTGTCGCGTTCGATCCCGCACGTCGCACGATCACCGTTCGCTCGGGAACACGCTGGAGGGAGGTGCAGCAGGCGATCGACAGTGCGGGCCTGGCCGTCAAGATCATGCAGACCTACAACACGTTCACTGTGGGTGGCGCGCTGTCGGTCAATGCTCACGGCAGGTACATCGGCGAAGGACCGATAATCCGGTCAGTTCGACAAATCACGATCGTGTTGCCCGACGGCCGTGTGGAAACGGCGAGCCCCACTGTGAATCCCGAACTCTTTTACGGAGCGATCGGGGGATACGGCGCACTCGGCGTCATCGCGGATGTGACACTCGATCTCGCCGTCAACTCACGTCTGCGCCGGGAGGATGAGAGCATGCCCGTCGCGCGCTATCCGATCTTTTTCCGCGGTCACGTAGGGAACGACACAACGGTCATCTTCCACAACGCCGACATCTATCCCCCGGATTACGAGACGATCCATGCCGTTTCGTATCGATCCACCAGATCGCCTGTAACAATCCCCGATCGCATGTTGCCGGCCGATCAGTCGTCGTGGACGCACCGGCTGGCTTACTCGGTCATCACCGAAGCTCCCGGCGGACGCTGGATCAGGAAGCACGTGATCGACCCGTGGACATTTCGGGGGAATCCGGTCACGTGGCGGAACTACGAGGCAAGCTACGACGTGAGTGAGCTGGAGCCGGCGTCGCGAGATCGAGAGACATACGTGCTGCAGGAATACTTCATTCCTGTCGACAGCTTCGCGGTATTCATGCCGAAGATTCGCAGAATACTTCGCGCGCACGACGTGAATGCCGTGAACATCTCCGTGCGACACGCGCTGCCGGATTCCGGAAGCTTCCTGTCATGGGCCCCGACTGAGGTGTTCGCATTCGTGCTCTACTACAAGCAGGGCACAGATCCGACAGCTCGACGTGAAGTCGCACGATGGACGCGCGAGCTCATCGATGCCGCGCTCACGAGCGGAGGCAGATACTACCTGCCGTACCAGCCGGTTGCGACGCGAGCCCAATTCGCGCGCGCGTATCCGAATGCGAAGCGATTGTTCGCTGTAAAACGCCGAGTCGATCCGGGAAACAAGTTCACGAATACGCTGTGGGATCTGTATCTGACCGATGGGAATCCCCGCCGGGTGACTGCGCAGAAAATGCCGGCGGCACTACCCGCAGAGGTGAGGATCGCGCTCGACACTGTGCGCAATTACGCTCGCGAGGAAAGCGACGAATTCATAACCCATCCCGAATGGGATCTCGTTTACAGCAGTGAGGCGTACGCGCAATGGCTTCACGATGCCCGCCCTCCAAGCGCGTTTCCTTTCATAGGGTCGGTGGGAGCGTTCTGGCGAGCGTACCATGGAGCATGGCAGGCTGGGCGGGAGCGTTACGCCTTCAGTCCTGCGCGACACGTGATGCTCTGGGTGATCGGAGTGAGCACAGCGATCGAATATGGGTTTCGCGCGATCTATGAAGGCACTGTCGGCCGGGCCTTCGAGGCGACGATGCCTGCCGGCGGTACGGCTGAAGATCAGTATTCGGCTTATGTCGCAGCCGAGTATGCTGCGCTGATCTCGGAGAGAGGCTGGTATGATTTCGACTTCGTTGGAGCGCTGGCAAATCTCTGGTACACTGTGCCCGAGTCCGGCGCGGGAGCGCCGAGGAAGTGGGAGAGACGATTTGCGCTCAGCGCGGAGTATCTGATCAAGGCGCTATACGCAGCGGTCATCGGATTCGGCACGAAATCGACGTACACTCCGGCGCAGATGGTCCGGTACGCGGTCGTCGCGGGCTGGCCTCAGTCCGGCATCGACAGCGCGCGGCTGTCTTTACCCGATAGCGGATTCACTCCTGTCGCGAGGTTGGACCGAGGGTACACTCTGCTTGCGGTGAGACGGTACCTCCCGTTTCGTGATGCACTGCTCGATTTGAGCGCTGACGCCAGTGATGTTCGTGTCGCGGAGCTGTCGGGGTCGGAGGTCGTCACGATGAGCGGAACAGCGCCGGCCGAGTGGGAAGCGCCTCTCCGCGCTACGCCCGTCATAGCCTATAGGGTTCCCACCGATCCGGAGCGAAGGCGCATACTGCTACGCGTGAATGCCAGAGATCTGCTCGATGTACTCAACGCCATCAGGACGGAAGGCGTGTTTGAGGTAGAGCATATCTACGACTACTGACGATTGCGGCCTCAGGACCAAAGGCCATCGACGATCGACGATTAATTGAGAATTGCGGATGGGCGGAAATGCGCCGTGTCTTCCGGCTTTCGGCTCATGCTCGGTCCGCACTTAGTCGTCGATCGTCGATAGCTATTAGTCCTGAGGCCGCAAGGGTCCTCGATCCTCGGTCCTTCAATTAGATTTCATGGTCCATTTCCTACCTTTCTCGGCACCCCCCAGTCCAGGTCCATTAATGAGCAGCTATAAAAACGAGCAGCATCGCGTAACGCACAGAGGCCGGCACTATCATTTCGTATCGTACGAGGCTCGGCCTGCGAACGCGCGGCGCGGCGAGGAGGCAATGGGCCCGATGTGGTACCTGATGGGCCCGAATAAGAGATGGCCGGTGATGCCGCACGTCATTGGGCAGTCGACGGAGGAAATACTCGCCGGGCTGATGAGCTGGATCGAGGAGCAGACGGCGGCGCCTGCATAAGGAGGGAACTCGTGAAGAAAAAGGGACCGCGGGCGATTCCTGATTTTTCAACGAAACGAGCGCGACCGCCGACGGCGGAGCCGAGCGCTGAGGAAACAATGCCCAGGATTCAGCACCCGCCGGTTATGCCCAGCCAGCAACCCAAACCGCACGCGACCTCGAAGAAATCAGGACGGCGGGGAGCTTAACAGCGGCTACGGGTCGCCGGTCGCCGGTCGCCGGCCACCGGTAACAGCCTTTTTTAGCAGCCTCTCTTAGGATTGCAGCGTATAGTCTTGCTCGTGCTCGACTGCGAGCCTGACGGGAGTGTAGTCAGGGTCACGATGTAGTTGCCCTTCGCACCATAGGTGTGCGACGTTGTCGAACCGGTTGCCGAACCGCCATCCCCGAATGCCCAGCTCCACGACGTCGCGCCGGTTGAGCTCGTACCGTCGAAGCTGCAGCTGAAGCCGGAGCAGCTGTAGGTGAAGCTCGCGACCGAGCTCGGCGGCGGTGGAGGTGGGGGCGGAGGTGGAGGTGGACCACGAGCCGATTTTCGCCGCAACAACAAGCCAATTTGGCTCGCTACTTTGCGTCTCCTTTCTGATACGTGCCCATCAGCTCACCCTGCGCGATCACATGGCCCTCGATCGCTTTCAGGAGATCAGCTTTCGTCGGAGGTGATGCGAACGTCGGCTCAGTGTCGAGCGCGTAGAGCTTGAAGAAGTAGCGGTGACGGCCGATCGGCGGACACGGGCCGCCGTAATTCTGCTTGCCGAAATCGTTCTTCCCCTGGTTTGCACCAGCGGGCATCCCTTTCTTCGACGCGTTCTCCGGCAGACCAGTCGCGTTTGCGGGCAAGCCGTAGATCACCCAGTGGACGTAAACGCGTTGCGGCTTCGCTGGATCAGGCGCGTCAGGATCGTCAACGATCATCGCGAAACTTTTCGTACCCGCCGGAGCGCCGCTCCATGCAAGCGGTGGGGAAGTGTCATCGCCTTCGCATGTGTAGCGTCCGGGAATCACCCCGGCCTGCTTGAACGCAGTTGAAGTAACCTCGAGGGACACGGTTTGCCTCCCTGATGAAGTATCAACGTTCGACGCGGGCGGCGGCGCGGACGATGTGGTGTCCTTGTCCGTTGCCTTACCGCCGCCGCATGCAACTGTAAGCAACAATATCAGCGGTACTACGCGATTCCGAGGGGCAACAAACATCAGGACGGCGCCCCGCGCTGCCCATTTGGTAATTGTCATTGTGCCCTCGTCATTGAAACGACATTCTGGAGAGCAATCCTGGTGCCGAGTGGACGCATCGGGACCCCTACACAGGAGGTCTCAAATGACTGGAATCAGCTCGCTCTTGATCCCGATCCTGTTGTCCTCCGTAATCGTGTTCGTCGCCAGCTCCGTGCTGCATATGATGATCCCGTGGCATCGGAGCGATTACCCGAAAGTCCCCAACGAGGATCAGCTGAGGGATGCGATCCGGCCGCTTGGAATTCCACCGGGTGACTACATGGTTCCACGTCCCGCCGCACGTGAGGAAATGCGGAGCCCCGAGTTTATGGAGAAGATCCGTCAGGGACCGAACCTGATAATGACAGTGCTTCCAGCAGGTCCGTGGGGCATGGCGCGACAACTCGTCATGTGGTTCATCTATATCGTAGTCGTGACGGTGTTCTCTGCATATATAGCCGGGCGCGCGCTTCCGCCGGCTTCTCCATTCGCAGAAATATTCCGCTTCGTCTGCACCACGGCGTTCCTCGCATATGCGGCGGGGCTCTGGCAAACGTCCATATGGTATCGCCGCGCGTGGATGACCACGATCAAGTCAACCGTCGACGGATTGATTTATGGAGCGCTGACCGCGGCGACATTCGGGTGGCTCTGGCCTAAGTGAAAATTTTTCTCACCGCCAAGTGGCGTGACCTCGCACTTCTCAACTGGCGCGTACAGCGGGAAGTGCTCGCTCCTTTCGTACCGATGGGAACGGAGCTCGACAACTGGAACGGAGCGTTCTACGTCAGCCTCGTCGGGTTCCGTTTTCTCGACACACGCGTGCTCGGCATGCCGGTGCCGCTGCACACGAGCTTCGATGAAGTGAATCTGCGCATGTACGTGCGGCGGGAGATTGGAAACGAAGTTCATCGCGGCGTTTGCTTTCTTCAGGAGCTCGTTTCGAGACCTGTGATCGCCGCGAGCGCGCGATTGACGTTCAATGAGCCGTACCGCGTTGTAGAGATGGATGAGCACATCGTGCCCCGCGGAGCGGGCGAGCCTCCATCGTCGGTGGAGTATCGCTGGAAATGGAGTGAAGAGTGGTGCGGCTTCATCATCAAGCCGAAAGGCTCACCGAGCTTGCCGGGCCCGAGCTCGGAAGAGGAATTCATCACGGACAAGCCGTGGGGATTCACTACACAGCGAGACGGCGGAACGCTCGAGTACCACGTCGATCACCCGCGCTGGCGGGTATGGCCAATCGACGATGCCAGCGTTTACGGGAGCGTTGGTGAAAGTCCCGAGCCGAAACTGAGTGCGGTGTGGAGCACGATATTTGGCAGCACGCCGCACTCGGTTTTTTTCGCTGAGGGATCAACGATTACGATCTATTCACCCGAAAGAATTCGGTGACGGGTCAACCGGTAACCCGTAACGCGTTCACGCTATATCGAGCCCGATGTCGAACGTCGATGTGTATCCGGTTCCCGCCTGCGCGACCTTGAGCGTCAGCTGATCCCCACCACCCTGACGGAAAATGCCGTCAGATGTGTTCAGCGTGTTGCGCCGGCCCTTCGAGTTATATGGCGGCTCGGCCAAGACCTTGTCGTTGAGCGCTTCATCGAAGTAAAGCTGCGACGTGAAGTCGTAGCGTTTTCCGGAGGCTGCCGGAGTGCGAATCTTGAAGTGGATATGAACCGTGCGTCCCGGATACCATCCCGGGTATATGGTAGTAAAGCGGGCGACGCCGTTCGCGTCAGTAACCTGATAGCCGCGCAGGAATTTCTTGCCTACCGTGTTGAATCCGACGTCCGTGTCCGTCACACCCGAGTAAATGCCTTCAGCGTCGCAGTGCCAGACGTCGACCGTCGCTCCCGCCAACGGTGAGCACTGCCCGCCGCTCATTCTCGAGACGTTGAATGCAACGACGAGTGGAGTACCGGCGCTTGCTACGCCTGTCGTCGGATCGGACCGTATGTCGGAACGGTTGAGCTGATTGTCGACGAAATAGGGGCCTTCCATCTCCGCGGGGCGCACGACGCAGCCGGGAATTGATCTGCTCGCTGTCGTCGCCGGACTGCTCCCTGGTGGAGAACCTGTCGTTACGGTCGACGCCGATGTGGAAGGCGGCGTCCGCTGGCAGCCAACGAGAATCACGGCGCCACCTGCGGCCATGAGCTTCAGAGCTTCGCGCCGATCAAGCACCCGGCCGATCGGCAGATCGTCGTTATGCATAATCATTCTCCCCAAGGGTACATCTCTGCGCGCGATGTTAATACCTTCCAGTTCCCGTCGCGCGACACGAGAACGGTTCGCGAATTGCCGTGTGCCGTCCGCCCTCACGCGGCCAGTCCAATAACTCAGAAACCCAGTCTCGTGCTGACCAACAAAATGATTTCGAGCGTTTTTGTAGCGACAGCGGGTACTGCAATTCTATCACTCGTATCAGTGCATAGCGCAAGTGCGCAGGCTCCCGCGTCAGACACGGCAACGGCGACGGTTCTAAACAAGGTAACCGTCACCGCTACGCGGAATCCAAGGACGGTGTTTCGCACGCCAAGTCCCGTAATCGTTGTCGACAGTGCACGAATACACGCGACCCTCGCTAACGGAGCAGCGGAACTGCTTCGTGAAAGTCCGGGCCTCGACATAACCGGTACAGGCGCCAATCAGGGACGGCCGGTGATACGAGGACAACGTGGTCAACGCATTCTGCTGCTGGAAGACGGGATCCGCGTCAACAACACACGGCGACAGCAGGATTTCGGGGAGATCCCGGCACTCGTGAGTCTCGACGCAATTGACCGAATCGAGGTCGTCCGTGGACCAGCTTCGGTGCTGTACGGCACCGACGCCATCGGTGGCGTGATCAATCTCTTGTCAGTACAACCGAGATATGGAAGTGCAGGCAATGCGATCAACGGCCATCTGAGCTACCGATACAGCACGAGCGATCGACAGCAACGGCCGTCCGGCGCGATAATCGGTCAGATCGGCAAATTTGGATTCTCCGCGGCGGGATCGCTCCGCGATGCGAAGGCTTACGAAGCGCCTGCAGGCCGGTTCGGCGACGTCCGGCTGACCAATGACACACGAGTGATGGACACCGGAGTTCGCGACGAGTCATTCGTCATTGAGAGCGGTTACGGATTCAGCGAGCACCAGAGCCTGGCGGTGAAACTTTCGCGCTACGTTGCCGACGACGCCGGCTTCGGATTCGTAGATAACGCCGCGCTCGGAACAACGAGTCAACCGACCATTCAGATCCGATATCCGGATCAGACGTATGAGAAGCTGACACTCCGCTACCGCGGGACGCGGCTCAATCTCCCGTTCGCCGATCGCGCCGAGGTCACAGGTTATTCGAGCGACAACGACAGATCGCTGACGCTGGGAGTGTTCGTTCCATTCGGAGCTGGAGCGCCAGAGGGCGCGGGTGTACGAGTGGACAGTCGCAATTTCACCGATGTTGGAACAATCGGGCTTCGCGCTGAGGCGGCCAAGACCGTCGGCAGGCATATGCTTACCTACGGGGTCGATTTCTTCCGCGATCGGTCGAACAATACGGACTCGAGCGTCACGACCGTTCTCGGGTTCGGACCTCCGCATCCGCAGGTCAACGACACCGCTACCACCCCGAACGCGCGGTTTCGCAGCGCGGGAGTCTTCGCCCAGGACGAGCTCCAGTTGACCGAGCGATTATCGGCAGTACTCGGCGCAAGGTGGCAGACAGTTACTGCAGGTACTCGCCTGACACCGCGCATCACGACGCCACTCGTGAGTGCTACCGATCGCACCGCAGTGGGGGCCGCCAACCTGCTCTACCGTCTGACGGAACATGTCAATCTCGTTGCGTCGGTGGGTCGTGCGTTCCGATCGCCGAATCTCGTCGAACGGTTCTTCAAGGGGGCGACGCCGGAAGGCTCAGGCTATCAGTTGCCTAATGCTTCGCTTAAGCCGGAGCAAAGCGTCGACGTCGATCTCGGTGCAAAGATCGGGACCGAGCGACTGTACGCTGAAGCGTTCGTATTCCGGAATGAAGTGCACGATGGAATCCGGATCGCCCCGACAGGAGCGAAGGTCGGACCGTTCAACGCCTTTCAGAACGTGAACGTGGACAAGCTGCGAGATCAGGGCGCTGAGGTGCTCGTTCAAGGTGAACTGGCCAACTTCACCGGTGGGATCAGCTATTCCACATACTCGTCGAAGAACGTACTGGAGCCGGAGAATCCGGTGGGAGATACGTATTCGTCGAAGGTGACAGGGTCGTTGGGATGGCGGGCGCCGTCGGGGCGGTTCTGGAGCGAGTATGCGGTACGCATGAACGGTGAGCGAAAGGATGTCGATCTTGGTCCCAGTCCGGTCGGCGCAGTTCTACCCGGATTCAACGTTCATTCCGTACGCGCCGGAGCGCGGCTCTTCAATCTCGGATCGTTGTCCAACAGCGTGACCGTCGTGGTGAACAATCTCACGAACTCTCTCTATTCGGAATTCCCGAACGCGAGCTTCTTCCGGCCGGAACCAGGCCGATCGCTGGCCGTGTCATGGACCGGCAGCTTTTGACGCTCCTTCGCGCATTACTTGCAAGCTCCTGCGCACGCGATCACAATAGGATGAGAGCGCCGCAGGAGCTGAGAATGGGACCCAGGAATTCATATTTGCCGGCTGCGTTTGCGGTCGCGCTATTTGCCGCAACTGCAGGTGCACAACAGAGCCCGCTCAGAATCGCGGACGTCGTCTACCCCACCGGAACCGAGCGCGCGGAAGGCAGCGATCTTTCTGAAGTCGCTACGCGCCTTTCGTCTGACGGACGGCACGTCCGCTTCCCTCTTCAGATAACTGTCCAGAACAACGACAACGAAGCGCGGCGCTTCAAACTCCAGGTTGAGGTGCGAGGAGCTCGGCCGATGCCGATGACTTCGGTGTACTCCATCTCACCCGGCGAATCGCGACAGGTTGCCTACAGCCTGGATGCGGATTTCGCGAGATCAAACCGGCCATCCGGAGTCATCAGCGCCGCGACTCCGCCGACAGCAGCGCCCGTGATCGTTGTGCCGAGCAATCCGGTAACGGCGCAGATCAAGCTTTATTCGGGCGACGGTACGGAGCTGGATCGTCAGACCTTTCACATCCTGCTGCGTGATTCGCCGACAACGGTGGTGCGCCGCTTCGATCGCGATCTCATAGTCGAAACAGCGGCGGTTTTTGTTTCGCCTGCGAAAGTCGTCACGGCAAGCACGGTGATCAGCAACATCGGGAGTGTGTCGTGGGCATTTCCCGGCGACGTAGTCTTCGAGCTTCAGCGCGGGACACCGGAAGCGGGACTCCAGCCGATTGGCTCGAAAGCAATGCCGACGACGCGGACCCTGCCGCTTCCTCGCGGTCTCGGGGTCAAGGGAATCGATACGGTCACGACGCGGCTTCAGACACGCGTGCGGTCGACAGGCTCGGCGAATCCGGGGCGGATCGTCAGTGTGAATCCGCCACTCAAACCGGGGGTGTGGTACACACTTACCGTGAGCACCTCGAGCGCATCGGATCTCGATCCATCGAATGACTCCGTTCGGCTGATGTTCATTCTGAATGACAATTTTTCGGTCGGGGACAGCCGGATCGAAAGAGTTACGAATCGAGCGAGGGTCGGCGCAGCGCGTTAGGCCGCTGAACTCTTCAGGAGGAAGCGGTTCTCTCCGAGTTCTACCACCTTCGGCGCACCGCGATAAAGGATGTCGCTGCGTACTGCGGCTTCCTTCTCGGATTCCTCGGATCAGCGCCGTTCGCGTGGCGCTATCTCGCAGTGCAGATCGACAACGGCGACTTTGCGCGAGGACTCGGATATTTCCTCACCTATGTAACTGTCGCCGGACTCCTTACGGGTACGGCCGGACTCTTTGCCGGCATGGCTGCCGGCTGGATATGGGAGCGGTATCACCGATCGCGACGTCGCGCGAGCGCCGAGATTGAACCGCCGCCGGCACCAGTACCGGGACTTCGACTGGTTGCCGACAAACGTCCGAGCGTGCACGATTCCCGGCGCAAAATGCGCGTGAGCGCAAAAGAGAGCGACACGAACGGAGCGCCGATGATCAATTCCGGAAACAGTCAGGAGCTGTGGGACGCGGTCGATGATTACATCGGCGACGTCGTGCAGCCCGACGCTCTTCTCACTTCGGCACTCGATGCGAGCAGCGCCGCGGGTCTACCAGCGATCGCGGTGTCGCCCAGTCAGGGCAAGCTTCTGTACATGCTGGCGCGCGTGCAAGGCGCGCGAAAAATCCTCGAGATCGGGACGCTCGGCGGATACAGCACGATCTGGATGGCACGAGCGCTGCCGGCCGATGGAATGCTGATCACGTTGGAGGTGGATCCAAAGCACGCGGAAGTCGCGACGGCGAACATGTCCATGGCCGGCCTCAGCAAGGTCGTGGATGTTCGCGTAGGTGCCGCGCTCGATTTGCTTCCGCAGATCGCAAAGGAAGACAGGGGACCTTTCGACTTCGTCTTCATCGACGCTGACAAGCCGAACATTCCGAGCTACTTCGACTGGGCGCTCAAGCTGTCTCGAGTCGGAAGCATCATCGTCGTGGACAACGTCATTCGAAATGGCGACGTGATCGACGCAACGAGCGACGATGCGAGCGTGATCGGTGTGCGCAGGCTGAATGCGCGTCTCGCGCTCGAATCCCGTATTGCCGCGACAACGATTCAGACCGTGGGTATCAAGGGATACGATGGATTCACGATCGCACTCGTAACCGGTAACCGGTAACCGGCTGCCGGCGACCGGTTACAACCGATCGACAATACGGGCCTTGATCGCCTCGTACTCCGCATCGGTGATCAGGCCGGCGTCGAGCATCTCCTTTGCGCGTCGAAGGCGAGATCCAGGATCTTCTCCGCCGTCACCAGCCTGGGCAACGAACGGCGGCGCTGTTCCGCCAAGCTGAATTCCACCGGAGCGGGCGCGCATCTCGTCGAGGTCGCGAACGCGCCGCTTCTCGCGCCACGCCTGTTCCTGTCCCTGGCACACGCGATAGACACGACGCGCTTCTTCCTTCCGAAGTCCCTGATAAGTCGCGCTCGCCCCGGGTTTGTCGGCAGACGCGAGGTCACCCATCGCAGATGATGTAATCGAGAGATCCGCGCCGAGGATTCCCTCGTTCAGACTCGCGTCGTGCAGGTCCTGCCAGCGAACATCGGCAAGCGTGTAACCGCCGAACAGATGTCGAGAGAGTGCGATGAACCTGCCCGTAGTTGCGCCCACGACAATTCGTCTGTGGGTGAGCGCAAAGATTCGACGTTGAACCGCGTAGGCCTGGAGTGATTCTCCGGCGACGAGCAACCCGCGAATCAGATCGAGGGCAGCTACGATCGCGCGGTCCTCATAATTGGGCTTCGAGGACGGAGCCGAAGGCGGAGTAGGAGCTGGGACAGTCATCGCGGCCACTGAAGATGCGGGTCGCATGGTTGCATCGCCAGAAGGGCAATTGCGGATCCAGGACTGAGGACCAAAGGCATCGACGATCGCCGACTTATTGAGGACGGAGGACACTGCGTCCTCGGTGGTCCTCAGTTCGCACTTAGTCGTCGATCGTCGATGGCCTTTAGTCCTGGATCCGCAGTCGTGCAGCCGGAGGAACCATGGGCTTTGGTTGGCATAGTAACACACAGACACTGCCACCATCAAACACGATGAAATTGCGCTTCATCTTTTCGATTCTTACTCCCGTCGCGATCCTCGCATGTGGTGAGCAGGCCCGCCGAACAACTGAAGCGGCACTTCCGCCGCTCCCGCACGACACTCACTCGTACGCTCAAACGGAAGAGGCGAGAGTCACTCACGTCTCGCTCGATCTAACGCCCGACTTCACGACGAAACGAATCGCCGGCGCGGCCCGGCTCACCATAGAGCGTGAGCCAAACGCGGGCAGCGTAGTTCTCGACATTCGTGACCTCAACATCAAGCGCGTCACTGACGCAGCGGGAAACGCGCTCGGGTTCAACGTTGGAGCATCGAAGGAATTCGTCGGCGCGCCACTCTCGATTGCTCTCCCTCAACGCGGTGACACAATCGTCATCGCGTACGAGACCTCTCCGGAAGCTGCAGCCGTTCAGTGGCTCGCGCCCGAGCAGACTTCAGGAAAGAAGCTGCCGTTCATGTTCACGCAGGGAGAATCAATTCTTACGCGAACATGGGTTCCAACGCAGGACACTCCGGGTCAGCGGCAGACGTACGACGCGACAGTTCACGTTCCGGCCGGAATGCGCGCGGTGATGAGCGCAGAGAATGTTGGAACGGAAGGGGAAAAGGATTCAAACGGTCGCCGGGTTTATCGCTTCCGAATGAGTAAGCGGATTCCGACGTATCTGATCGCGCTCGCAGTTGGTGACATCGCATTCCGGCCGCTCGGAAAGAGCACCGGCGTCTACGCCGAGCCGGCGGTCATCGACAGCGCGGCCAGAGAATTCAAGGAAGTCGACCAGATGATTGCGGCGGCCGAAAAGCTCTATGGTCCGTACCGCTGGGGCCGGTACGACATTCTCGTTCTACCGCCGTCGTTTCCGTTCGGTGGGATGGAGAATCCACGGCTCACGTTTGCAACTCCGACACTTCTCGCGGGTGACCGATCACTCGTGAACGTCATCGCACACGAGCTCGCGCACTCGTGGTCAGGAAATCTTGTCACCAACGCAGCGTGGAATGACTTCTGGCTGAATGAAGGGTTCACCGTCTACATCGAATCGCGGATCATGGAGGAGCTTCGCGGGAAGGACTACGCGGACATTCTGCGCCTGCTCGGCAGACAGGATCTCGATGCTGCGGTGAAGGAAGTTGGCGGACCACAGTCGCCGGACTCGCGGCTGCACCTCGATCTGTCGGGCCGCGATCCGGATGCGGGACTGACGGACATCGCCTACGAGAAGGGCGCCGCTTTCCTTCAAACCGTTGAATCCGTTGTCGGACGCGAGCGACTGGACAAATTCCTGCGCGATTACTTCGATCACTTCGCGTTCCAGCCGATGAGCTCAGACCGGATGGTTGCCTACATGAAGGAGAAGCTGCTGTCGCCTGAGGAAGAGCAGCGGATCAACGTTCAGGCCTGGGTATTCGAGCCCGGCCTTCCAGCAAACCTTCCTCCGGTTCGATCGGCGAAATTCGATGCTGTCGACCAGCAGGTGACGGCGTGGAAGAACGGAGGTAATGTTTCAGGAATAAGAACTGCGAATTGGTCAACGCAGGAATGGCTACATTTCCTTCGCGGGCTGCCTGATACCATGACGGTCGGGCAGATGACGCAGCTCGACAGCGCTTTCCACCTCTCGTCGAGCCGAAATAGCGAGATTCTGTTTCAGTGGCTCAGGATGTCGATCAGAAACAGGTACGAAGCGGCGTTCCCGGCATTGGAGCATTTTTTACTGTCGCAGGGACGCCGGAAATTCATCGCTCCCCTTTATGCTGAGCTGGCAAAGACGGATTGGGGGAAGAAGATGGCGGTGGACATATACCGGCGGGCGAGGCCGACATATCACTCTGTTGCGACGAGTACGATCGATAAGACATTAGGGTGGAGCAGATAACTACGAACCACGGACTAACTGCGAACTGCGAACCAAACCGGCGGCAATTACCCTAATCGCTGTACTCAGTGCGGCGTGCTCGAGCGGGCGGTCCACCAAACCGGCGCGCGCACCCGCGCCAACTGTAGCTAACGTGCCAACGCCGGACGCC
>DATBRZ010000031.1:0-5306 GCA_036560025.1 Gemmatimonadaceae bacterium
CAAATAGCCGGCGAACGCAACCATTTTGGCGCCGAGCTGGGTGTGGAGCTCGGTGAGGGGGGTTCGCTTCAGGTCGGTGGTGGGTGAGGCTGTCACCCTGACTCCGGTTGGATCGGCATTGTCTCCGGTCAATATGGCAGGGGAGCTGGAGGTATGGGAGGCATCGCGGGCCGCACTCCGCATCTACTATAGAATAGCGGGCTCAGGCGCGCAGACCGTCATTGTCGCTCATTTGCCGGTTGCACAGCTACTCACTGTGCCCGGTGCGGCGCAGATGCCGTGGATCGATCAGCCTGCGCTAGTACACTCCGTTCGCTACCGGCCAAGCCAGTATGTCGCCTTCACCTGGAACACATTGGTGGGGCGATCGCGGAATAGCGCAGAACGGTCACGCTCAAACCGGAAGTCCCCGAATGTGTCGAAGCCTTCGCGCTGCTGTGTCCAGACGAAGTAAAACGTCGAGCCGGGACGATACTCCCAACGCATCACGGCGGTACCTCTCAGCGAGCGAACGTTGAAGTCCGGATTGCCGAAGGTGAACGGCGCCGCAGCTCCGCTGCCGTCCGGGTCCACTGTATAGGTAGTGCCTCCTGACGCGTCAGTCGTTTTCGCGATGGTGCTGCCATTGTCGCGGCCGAAACGACTCATGTCGTCGGATCGCGGCCTCACGAATTCCTTGAAGTTCGTGTAGTGCCCGCTCGCAAGGAACGGTTGCGCGAAGAGTTGAAGTGTCAGGGTCGGTGTGAACGTCGCATTGATGCGTGTATCCACTACGAAAGTCTTCTGCTCGAGACGCCCGAACACGTAACGTGTGCCGCCGAATCCGGAAGGCGCCTGTGCGTCCTGAAACGAAGTGACGAACTGCTGCGCCGTGAAATCGTGATCGAACGACGGCGATATGCTGACGGTAGTGGAGGACGTCGGCTTCAATGTCAGCGAAGGGAAGAACGCTACTCTCCGACCCTCGTCATTTCCGACGGGCAGGGAGTAATTCACGTTGAGTCCCCAGACCAGACGCCGCCGACTGTCACCGTTCACGCCGAGACTGTAGTAGTTGTAACCGTAATGCCTGACCGTGGGACCGCCACGAGTGAGACGCTCGTCGAAGTAGCTCGGGTGGTAGATGTTCAAGACTGAGAAAACCCAGTAATTCTTCAGCGTAGCTTGGAAGTAGCCGTGAAAATCGGCGTCAGTCCGGTCGCCTTCATAGTTGAGCTGCTGCTGCGCGCCCGCGTTGATCCAGATACTCCGGTACCAGGTGCCCGGCACCGTCCACTGCCTGACAAGGTTGACAAGCATCCACTTGTAGTCGGCGCGTCCCAGCACACCCATGTCATTGGTCTCGAAGCCGGGGCTGCGCCAGTTCTGCGTAGTCTCCCAGAGCCAGTTGCCAGTCTCCTTCGCGAGACGCGCGTAAAACCCGTAACCGCTGAGGCTCGTTCGTGTCGGATCGTAGTCGGTAGAGAACAGACCGTCGCTCGTCTGCGTACGGCCAACTCGCTGGTAGTACCGGGCGCTCGACAGCTGCGCGCGGCGAATCGCGGCGGTGTCGCCGGCGATATTCGTGAGCCCCGTCTGGATGTTCAACGAGTACGCGCGGTTGCTCCAGTGATGATCCAGATCGACACCAAAAGCTCCCGCCCGGCGGCGCAGGCGCTGAACCTCGTCATCGTTGCTCAGACTCCGGTTTACGAGCGTGGCGATGGTTCCGATGCGCGTTGACCCGCCGCGCAGATCCTTGCGCAGCCGGCCGATGAAATAATTGGCGAGCGGCTCGATCTCCTGCTTCTGGTCGGGCGAGCTGTCATCGAGTCGGAAGGTCGCCTTTTCACGATTGGTCACCGCATCCAACAGACCGACCGTCAAACCTCCTTTCGTGCGGCCGGTAACCTTTGCGGCGCCGAGGATCGTAGTCGCGTCGGTGGCATCCATGTACTTCGCGCGTGATCCAATCAGGCCGGCCAGCTGTGGCGAGCGTCCGATGCGACGCGTGTAGATGAAACTCAGACTGGATACATTGCTGCAGAAGTAACAGCTGAAGCCGCCAGTCGAGAAATACTGCGAGTTCGAGATGAAGAACGGTCGCTTCTCCGAAAACGTCGTCTCGAACACGGACAGATTCACGACCGCCGGATCGACTTCGACCTGCCCGAAGTCGGGGTTGACCGTCGCGTCGAGCGTGAGATTGGAAGTGACGTTGAGCTTGAGGTCCGCGCCGGCACGAAAGAGAGTCTCGCGATTCGAGTGATACGGATCCGCCGAAGGAGTCCGTTCCATCTTGGCTCTCGAAGTGACATACGGAACGAGCTCGATCTGCCTGGGCACCGACGTGATCTTCATTCCATCGAGCGTACCGAAATACGCGGGACCGCCGTATTCGTTGTTTCGCCAGAACGCCCACATGTCCTGCTCGTTGAGGCGGTCGATCGTACGCCAAACCTGCATTCCCCAAACCTGAGACGCGTCGCGCGAAAAGCGAAGCTGCGACAATGGGATTCTGAACTCGGCAGTCCAGCCGAGTGAATCGATATTGGCCGCGCCTTCCCACACCGGGTCGAACGAGTTATCGCCGTTCGCGTGATCGCCCTTTACGCCGAGCGGATTCAGCTCGAACCAGATGCGCGTGTTCTTGTCGTGGTACGGGTCGAAGACGAGAGCGATCTTGTCCGACGTTAGCGAGAAATCGCTGAGCAGCTGATCGCGGCGGGTGAGCACCGCTTTTACTCCTTTCTTTCCCATCGACTCGAACATTCGAGCGCCGACATAGATCGCCGCGTCGTCGTAGAGAACGCGAATCTCGGTTTTCTCGGTCGCCGGCTTTCCTTCGTTCGGAACGGACTGGGTCAGCTCACCAATCGGAGTTGCGGCAGCCCATGCAGCGTCGTCGAGCTTGCCATCGATATCGACTGAGCCCGATCTCTTGACGGCATGCGCCGTGGGCCTCGGATCATTCTGCGAGCGAGTGGTCGGCTGCGCAGAGAGAGGCGCGATTGCTATGACAGCCGCAAGCAGAGATGTGGAAACCGCACACGAGCGAGCGAGAGACACAGGATGATCCTCCAGGGCCGGAAGCCTGAAGAGCTTAGAGGCGGGCGTTTCCACTTAATACGTTTTCGACACCGCGATCGACCCGTGAGTTTGCATGCGGGTCGGACTCACGTCGCCGAATGCAAAAGCATAGGAGGTGCTAAAAATTTAGCAATTAGCGGCGTGTAAGCGTTTTGTCAGAGTTGTCAAACGCGGCCGGCATGCTTCATCCCGCTCAGCGCCGCGGTCGTCCACTTCCTCCGTCGACGACGAACTTGATCGACCCGTCGGGCTGACGCTTCCACACAGTCATGTATTTCGAGTAGAACACATCATCCGGCTTTGAGCCGAACTCTATTTCGGCAGTACCAATGGTTACGCCGAGGTCGCCGGACGGCGCAGCGATAGTGGTCACAGGACGCCAGTGCCATTTCGCCTTCCCCGCCGGACCTTCCGCTAGGCGGGCGCGAATCGCCGGCGGACCAATGTTGAGCTCGCCGGTTCCAGCGAGCGTTACAGCATCGGGCGCGGCAAAGTGATAGAACGCTGCCGGTGCGCCGCTGTCCAATGCCATTTTCGCGAATGCGATGTCGGCAGCTGCGAACGGATTTCTTGATTTATCCTCCGACGTCACCGAGCCAATTATCGTTGCGGGAACCTTCACACTGTCGGCCGTAACCAGTCCGATCTCGGCACGCGCCACCATTTTCCAGCCGCCGGCAACGCGACGCCATGCGCTGATGTAGCGCGCAGTGAGCGGCGGCGCACTTGCTTCAGGAAGCCGAGACGTTGCGCCGAATGTCACGCCAAACTTTCCGTCGCTCGAAACCAGAACCCGAAACGGCTGCCAGCTCACGTGGAGCGGAGGTTGAGCGGAAAGAATGTTCGTGATTCCTGCGCGAGCGGAGATCACCGGCATCGCTTCCCAGAGGATCACGGCGTCATCGGCCATGTCGAGCGGAAGTGCGTCGCCGATTCCGCGCTTGAATGCGGCGGCGCTCGCGGTTACATCGGCCGCGCGAAGCGATTCGCGCCACACGCGCGAGCTATCTGCCGGCCCTGGCTGGCATTCGGCGCGCGCGGCGAGTATCGAGAGCGCGAACGCGATTCCGGATACAACGCGCGATGTATTCATTTGCAAAAGATGAACGCTGTTCGAAAGACTTGTTTGTCGCCGAGACGCCGATCTGCGCGCATCAGTCCATTAGCTCCGCGCCGCCGATGTGTCGTACTTCGCCCATATCGGCGCGGCTGCCGGTCACCATTCCCTTCAGAACTTCCCAGAGAATCACAGGCCGCGACTTGTCGTTCTTCATGTAGACGACTGAATCGGCTTCGACCAAGATCAATCCAATACGCGGGTCATCGGGGCCGCCGTCGCGATTTCCTCCCTCGTCGCCGAACCATGCCTTCCAGTCCGGCTTGTAAAGAGTCTTGATACGACGCTTGTCCCTCGACACATGAGCGACGCCGCTCACTGACACCCACTCGCGCGACTTGTTGTCGTAGTACGCACAGTTCACGTGCGGATCCGCCGCGAGATCGTCGAGCTTGTGCGTCTCGATGTCCGTCACGAACCAGAGATCGGCGTCATCGATGCGCTTCTGTGTCGCCATCGGACGAGAAACCAGATGGCCATCCCGGCGGCGAGTGGTGAACATCGCCGTCTCGATCCCTTCGATGAGCTTATCGAGCTCTTTGAGTTTTTTGATAGAGTTTGGCATGCGTGCCAACTCCGCAGAAAGAATGCCTACGACAGTGCACGAACCGCCGTCGCGACTTCTTTGACGTGACCGTCGAGCTGAACCTTCGGAAAGATTCTTGCGATTCTTCCCTGCTTGTCGATGATCACCGTCGTACGCTGAACTCCCATGTACTTCACACCGTATAGGGACTTCTCCACCCAGATTCCGTAGCGCTCGGCGAGTGCGTGACCTTCGTCCACGAGCAGATTGTACGGGAGTGCGTTTTTAGCCCTGAATTTCTTGTGTGACTTCGCACTGTCAGGGCTGACTCCAAGAACCACCGCATTCATTTCCCCGAACTGGGGAAAGGCGTCACGGAAATCGCACGCCTCGCGGGTTCAGCCAGAGGTGTTGTCTTTCGGATAGAAGAAGAGGACGACGTTTCTGCCGCGAAGCGACGACAGCGAGATCCGCGTACCCTCATCTGTCTCGAGATTGAAATCCGGCGCCGGGTCACCCTCTGCGACTCGCAGGCTCACATCCGCAACTGTCACAGCGCCACACCGCCGATCAGATTCGCCATGATCGCCTTCT
>DATBRZ010000032.1:0-8349 GCA_036560025.1 Gemmatimonadaceae bacterium
CGTCATCCGGCAGCACTTTCTCTCTTCGGACGAGATCACGAATGAGCACTCCCTCTTTCACGGACTGCTTACTTAACTCCGCAGCTCTGGCGTAGCCGATCTGCGGAGCGAGTGCCGTCGCGAGAGCTGCAGAACGCTCCACCCAGTATCTGCACTGCTCCTCATTGGCCTCGATGCCGCGGATGCATTTCTCGTCGAGCACTCGCGCCGTGGATGTAAGAATCTGCATCGACAGGAGAACGTTGTACGCGATTACCGGCATCATCACGTTGAGCTCTAGCTGGCCATGCTCTGCCGAGGTGCCGACACAGGCGTCGTTGCCGATCACCTGGTAGCAAACCTGATTGACCATCTCCGGAATCGACGGGTTCACTTTGCCGGGCATGATCGACGAGCCGGGCTGAACGGCCGGTAGGCGAACTTCGTCGAAGCCGGTCCTCGGTCCGCTTGCCAGAAGTCGCAAATCGCTCGCGATTTTGCTGAGGTCGATCGCGAGAACGCGAAGTTGCGAGCTGAATGCTGCAACGTCGCCCATGCTTTGCATCAGCTGAATCCGGTCTGCGCCTTCACGCAGCTGTACCCCAGTCATCTCGCGAAGAAAACGAACCATCAGCGCCGGATACTCCGGCTCGACGTTCACTCCGGTCCCAACAGCGCTGCCTCCGATGCCGAGATCCCGCAGGTAATCGGCTGCTTCCTCGACTCGCTTGATTGCGCGACTCAGCGTGCCCGCATACGCAGCGAACTCCTGGCCCAGCCGTATCGGCATCGCGTCCTGCAGGTGCGTTCTGCCCGATTTGATGACGTCGTCGAACTCGTCGCCCTTGCGAAGGAACGAATCAGCGAGCGCGGCGAATGCTGCAACGAGTCTGGGAAGCTCGGTGACGCAGGCGAGTCGAATCGCAGTCGGGATCACGTCGTTGGTCGACTGTGCCATGTTGACGTGATCGTTCGGATGAACCGGCTTGTACTCGCCCCGCTTTCCGCCGAGCAGCTCGTTCGCGCGATTGGCGAGGACTTCGTTGGCGTTCATGTTGTGCGATGTACCGGCGCCCGCCTGGTAGACATCGACGACGAACTGATCGCGATGATTCCCCGCGAGTATCTCGTTTGCTGCGGCTACGATGGCATCGGCGAGCTTCTGCTCGAGTCTTCCCGTTTCGCGATGCGTGAGGGCGGCCGCCTTCTTGATCCGTACCGTCGCTTCGATGAATGCGGGAAGCGCCTTTATGCCGCTGATCGGGAAGTTCTGAACGGCACGAAGCGTCTGGACTCCGTATAGAACAGACTCGGCCACCGGCAGCTCACCAAGTGGATCCTTCTCGATTCGCGTTTCCTGAGTCATGTCTGACTATCTCTATTGGGCGCGAACCAGACGCGCCGTTCCGTTGAGGAATGGATTCGAGAGCAGCTCTTCTCCGACAGTCGTGCTGTCACCGTGACCTGGATGGACAATCGTCTCCGGGGGCAGTTCGGTGATTCTTTTCAGGGTTTCTTCGAGCTGCGCAGGGTTCGAGAATGGAAGATCGGTTCGTCCGACTGATCCAGCGAAGAGACAGTCACCAACCAGTGCGTGGCCGTAACCGTGGATCACCACATGACCCGGTGAATGTCCCGGCGCGTGAAACACGGACAGCCGCAATCCTCCGACTCCTACATCGACCCCGTCGGCGAATTCCGCATCCGGATTCGGCGGCTCCTCGTATGGAATCCCGTACAACTGCGCCTGTCTCTCACCAACACGATACAGCGGACGATCCAGCGGATGCAGATAGACGGGCGCATTCCACCGCCGCTTCAACGTAGCAATCGCGCCGATGTGATCGACATGCGCGTGCGTGATCCAGATTGCCTCGACCGTCCGATCCATTCGCTCGACCTCATCGATCAGGCGATCCCCCTCGGCGCCGGGATCAACTATGGCAGCTGCTTCGCTGTCAGGATCGGCGACGATGTATGCGTTCTCCAGGAACGCTCCAACAGGAATCTGACGTACGATCAAACGGCGTAGCCTCCCGTTGCGACAATCTCAGGTTTGCGGTCACCGCTGCGAAGCGCTGTGAGATACTTCTCGGCTGCAATTGCTGCGGTAGTGGCGTCACCGGCGGCAGTCGTAACCTGCCTCGTCAGCTGCGCTCGCACGTCGCCGGCCGCGAAGAGCCCCGGAATCGACGTCTCCATGTTGGCGTCGGTGATAAGGTAGCCCATCTCGTCGTGCGCGACGTGCGCAGTGATGATTCCGGTGTTCGGTCTGAAGCCGATGAAAATGAAGATCGCTGTCGCAGACAGATTGCTCGTCTGATGCGTGTCGACGTTGCGAAGCGCGAGCTTGCTGACGAATCCCGCTGTGTCGGCTTCGATTCGATCGACGACGTTGTTCCAGATCACTTCGATCTTCGGATTTTCGAACAGCCGTTTCTGCAGAATTTTCGACGCGCGCAACTCTCCCCGACGGTGAATCAGGTAGACCCTTTCTCCGTAGCGTGTGAGGAAATCAGCTTCCTCAACTGCGGCGTCGCCTCCGCCCACCACCGCGATCGTGTGGCCCTTGAAGAACGCGCCGTCGCATATCGCACAGTAGCTCACGCCTTTGCCTGCGTATTCCAGCTCGCCAGGTATGTTGAGCTTGATCGGCGTACCGCCCGCTGTGATGATCGCAGTCGGCGCGGTGTAGACGCTTCCGCTTTCAGAAGTAGCGCGGAATAATCCGTCGTCGCCCTTGTCAAGAGTGAGCACGTTTTCCTGAAGGAACTCGGCACCGAACTTCTTCGCATGGGATTCGAACCTCTGCGCGAGATCCCAGCCATCGATGTGCTCGAAACCCGGATAGTCTTCGATGATCTCCGTATTGAGGAGCTCCCCGCCGGATACCCCGCGCTCGAGCACGACCGTGCGGAGCATCGACCGGCCGGCGTACATCGCCGCGGTCATTCCCGCAGGCCCTGCACCGATGATGATCACATCGTAAGTGCGGTTGTCAGTCATTTGCGAATGTGCCGACCTCCGTCGACAATCAGGGTCTCTCCAGTAACGTAACCAGCGCGAAGCAGATAAAGCATCGCGTGCACGACGTCCTCAGGGTCGCCGAGGCGAGCGAGCGGAGTCGTGTCGGCGAGATGTTCGCCCGAGGCTTCGTCCCAGTCCTCCGGCAACAACACGGTTCCCGGAGCTATCGCATTCACCCGCACATCAGGCGCGAAAACCCGGGCAAGCGTGGATGTCATCTTCACTATGCCCGCCTTGCTTATCGCGTGCGGGACATATCCGGGCCAGTTCTCGAAAGCCGCGAGATCGGCAATGTTCACGATCGCGCCGCGTGCTTCGCGCAAACAAGGTCCCGCTGCCTGCGAAATGAAGAAAGGCGCTCGCAGATTAATTGCAAAGATGCGGTCCCACGTTTCAGGAGTGATCTCACCGACGGGCGTGCGCTCCATGATCGCAGCGGAGTTGATGACGACGTCGAGCGAACCAAAGTGTCTCTGTACGCGGTCGACCAGATCCGCCGGCGCCGCCGAATCGCAAAGATCCGCGCCGAACGTCTGAGCTTCTCCACCGCGGTCGATGATCTCTCGAACGACTTCTTCCGCGCCTTCCTTCGCCGTGTTGTAATGCACGGCAACGCGCATGCTCTCATCCGCCAGAGCCAGCGCGAGTGCTTTTCCCACCCGCCGTCCGGCACCTGTAACGAGTGCTACCCGTCCCGCCAGTTTCATCGCATCTCCAGGCGCGCTGCGCGCGCAGCACGCACCGCATCATGTCGGTAGAGCCATTCGACTGGAACGTTCATGCAGCCCAGCACGCGCGGTCCCTCTGCGGCTCCATGCCAGTCGGACCCGCCGCTTTCAAGCAATGAAAAATGGTTCGCGAGTGTGCCGAGCCGGGCCATGTCCTCCCGACCGTGACTGGGATGACGCACTTCGACGCCGTCCAGTCCCAGCTCGATGAGCGGCTCGAGCCGCGCTCTGACACCCCCCGATCCCGGATGCGCCCACACAGCGATTGCACCCGCTTCATGCGAGAGGTCGATCGCGTCGCGAACCTCGAGTCGCTCCTTCTCAACGAACGCAGGACGGCCTGCAGCCAGAAATCTGTCGAACGCTTCGCGGCTATCTCGAACGATGCCGGAGCTGATCAGCACGGACGCAATGTGCGGCCGGCCGATCGATCCGGGTCCCGCAGTCTCGAGCACAGACTGCAATGAGATGTCGGTCCCCAACTCCCGCAGACGATCGACGATGCGTGCAGCACGAATTCCTCTCGCAAGTCGAAATTGCTCGAGACGTGACTCGAGCCACTCCACTCGCTCTACATGGAGAGCGAGGATATGCACTTCGTTGTCGCCATGATGTGCGCTGAGCTCGACTCCGGCAACGACTCGCAACCCGAGCTCTGTTCCTGCGTTTCGCGCCTCGCTGACACCCGAGAGTGTGTCATGGTCAGTGAGAGCAATTGCGGAAAGACCCGCGGCTCGAGCGGCTTCCGCTACTTCGCGCGGCGACCGCGACCCATCGGAGGCTGTCGAGTGTGTATGTAGATCGACGCCCGCCGCGGGCCTGGCTACGTCTCCGGCTGAGTCACCGGGCGTAGCCGGCCTCTGGCGAAGTAAAGCTGGGCTGCGACATGTCGAACAGCGCGCGGAGCTGCTCATCGGTGAGCTCGCGAAACGACTGCTCTCGAGACCGTGTTCCCTGCGGTGAGTAGCGAGTGACGCGGATCTCTCCCGGCCCCGCGTTGCCAGCCTTGCGCGTAAAGATCAATCCAAACTCGTCCTGATCGTATGAAGTGACGTATCCGGATGGAACTACTGTCCACTCGACCCCGTCGACGGCAATCGCGCGCGCCGGCATCAGCCGAGGTCCACTTCCTGGTAAATCCGCGGCGGTCCCACGAGGTAACCGACGGACTCGTGGGCCGACCGAAGGGATGACGCACTGTCGGACTCCGTGAACTCAACGAACGCGCCCGGCAATCCGATCTCCTCGAAAACCCAGAACCGGCAGTTAGCGCGCGCGTACTGCGATTTGCGTTCGGCGACGGCAGTCAGGTACCGCTCGCGCTCGGCTGACGTGACGGTCGATCGTTGAATGCTGAGAGTTCGTGTCATCAGATCCCACTCTCCGGAAATTCCTCGAGGGATTTTTTCACGAACGCGAGGAACTGGTCGGCGATGGCTCCGTCGATTATCCGATGGTCGAAGGAGATCGATAGGTACGCGCAGGTGCGGATTGCGATCGTGTCCTCGCCATCCGAACCGGGCAGGATCTTTGGCCGCTTTTCTATCGCGCCCACTCCGAGAATTGCTACCTGAGGCTGGTTGATGATCGGCGTTCCCATCAGTGACCCGAACACGCCGGGGTTGGTGATGGTGAACGTCCCATCCTGCACTTCCTGGGGATCGAGACGCTTGGCCCGCGCGCGTTGGGCCAGATCATTCACCGCGCGCGTGATTCCCGACAGTGACAGATCATCTGCGCGCTTGATGACCGGCACGATCAAGCCCCAGTCGAGCGCGACGGCGACGCCGATGTTGATCTGCTTGCGGTAGATGATGTTGTTGCCGGCAACCGAAGCATTCATCACCGGGAATTCTTTGATGCCTTGAACGACGCTGGAGATGATGAAGGGGAGGTACGTCAGTTTCTGTCCGGTTGCGGCCTCGAATTCCGCTCGCTTGCGCGCGCGGATGCGGGCTATCCGTGTGAGGTCGACCTCAATGAACGACGTGACGTGAGCGGACGTCCGTCGCGATGCGACCATGTGCTCGCTGATGAGCGACCGCATCTTGGACATTGGCTCAACGACATCGCCTGGCCACGCCTGCGGCACCGGCAGCGCGTGATCGGCAACTCCGCCCGGTGCGTGCATCGAGGGCGCGGCGGAGACTTGTGCACCTGACTCGATGAATCCGAGTATGTCTTTCTTCGTGACGCGGCCCGCGATGCCCGAGCCCTGAAGGCTCGTGATATCGACTCCGTGCTCGGCCGCGATCTTTCTGACGACCGGGGACGAGCGGGTGCGGACACGTTCCTCAAACGAAGCGCCATTAGACGAAGGCGTTGGAACGGTTGGAGGCGGCGCGGAACGGTTCGCCGGCGGAGCCGATTTCTCGCCAGATTCTGTTTTCGGGGGGGGCCCCCCGCTCGGCGGCGCTGCAGATAAAGCGTCACTGCCCTTCGAGCTCGGTGCTCCAGCTGCCGCGCCAACCAGCGCCCCCTTCTCAGTCTCAAGCCGTGCAACGACAGTCTGCACCGCTACGGTCTCACCTTCCTGCACCAGAATCTCGGCGAGCGTGCCTGCCGACGGCGCAGGAATCTCCGCATCGACCTTGTCAGTCGAGATCTCAAAGATCGGCTCGTCACGCTTCACGTCGTCGCCGACCTTCTTCAGCCACTTCGACAACGTCCCCTCGGCGATCGACTCGCCCATCTGGGGCATGATGATGTCTACACGCGCCAAAACTTCGTCCTCATTCCGGTTTGCCGCCCGCACCCGGCCGATCGCTGCTGCGCAGCCGCCATAGTGCAATAGCAGGGAGAGTAGCTACTCCAATCAACATACCAATGGCGGCATACACGTGCCAATCACATGCCGGAAGTTCAGGCTCGGGACGACAACCGCGAAAACTGCCCACCATCTTGGCTACGAATACGCCGATCATCCCTCCGCTGAAGAAGCCCGCGACAGCAGTGACGCAGCCGACACCGATGTAGCGCGCCCGATTGCCAACAACATCGGTCTCCTCAACCATCAGTACGCCGCGGGTTTCGCGACGACCGCCTCTGGCTCGTTTTCGGAGGCATGTCAGTCTGTCGTTCAACCTTGCAGAATAAAGAAATTTCTCACGTAATCCCGTTGCAGAGGGTTTTCGACCAGTGCGAGCTGGTGACGCGAGACCTCGAACTCGCTGATTGGCAGGAGGCGCCCGTCTTTCCCGAGGAAGGAGATCTGATAGCCCGGCCCGACAATCTCAGCGATCTCAGCGAATACTTCCGTAATTGGGTCCGAGTGATGGCGCTGCTCGATCTCAACAAGGATTGCCGGTTTCCATCGGCGGATTGTGTCGCGCCCGCCCATCAACGCAGCGACCTCGTGCCCTTCCACGTCGATCTTGATGATCTGCACGTTGTCGAGTCTGTAATCGTCCAGTCGTCGTATCGGAACTTCGATATCCACGAACTCGCCACCTTGGGCGCGGAGGCTTGCTGACTCGTCGTCGAGCTTACCGTCCCTGAGCGGCACACGCAGAACGGCTGAACCCGACTCCGCACCGAGCGCCTCAACGCGGATGTCGAGCGAGCCTCGCCGGCGCAAGTGCGGAAACCCACCATGATAGAAAGCCCTTATGAGGGCAGCGCATGCAGCCTGCGGCTCGACAGCTACAACGTTGGCTCCACGCATAAGAAACCCGTACGTATAAACTCCGATGTTAGCTCCGACGTCGACGACGGTTTTTCCTGGATTGGTCATCGACACGATGGTGGCGTATTCGGCTTCGAGCCTTCCCGTGAGACGACGAGACAGATAATGTGCGGGCGTTACGAGCCGCCGCGGCAGGAATGGCTCGATTGCATCTGCGGTCGTGCGGTAGAGGCGCGCGGGCAGCGATTTCTTCGTCTTCATGCGCTCGCAATCGTCTGAACGAAGCGCAGATGCTTCTCTGCTACGCGGTTCCAATCGAAACGGCGGGCTGATTGGCGTGCCGTACGAGACAGGTTCTCGCGCGCGAGAGAATCGTCGAGAAGGTTGTCAACCGCCGCGGCAAGCGCGATTGGATCGTTGGCCGGTACGAGCCACGCGCCGCGAGGCGCATCGACAACTTCCGGTAGTGAACCCGAGCTGGCAGCGATGAGCGGAACGCCGGCCGCCATCGCCTCGGCAGCTGCCAACCCGAATCCTTCGAATCGCGACGGCATGATCTGAATGGCCGCCGTTGCGAAAAGCTCGTCTCGCACCGTGTCGGCGACTGGACCCAGGATTCGCACATTCGCGGCAATGCCGAGGCTCTGAGCAAGCGCAGCGATGCGACCGGTCGACCCCCCGCGGCCCGCGATTCTGAGCTGAATGCCGCGCCGACGTTTCGCGACAATCGCGACAGCCTCGAGCAACGTATCGATGCCCTTATGAAACACATCGAGCCGGCCGAAGTAGAGCAAAAACTCTTCGGGTCGGCGTACAATGTAAAAGAGAGTCGGCGAGACTCCGGCGCCGATCATGTCGATCGGCGTGTGGGGAGCGATAGCAATTGCGGCACTCCTCGCTGCATTCGAAGTCGCGCTGATACGGGACGCTCGCGGGATCATCTCGCGTTCGAGCGCGGCGATTATTCGTGTAATAGGCGCGCCCCATCTC
>DATBRZ010000033.1:0-5185 GCA_036560025.1 Gemmatimonadaceae bacterium
AGTCGATATCGCCATTCCCTCGGGCAACGCAGTGCTCGGTATGCGTCTCGTCTCGATGAGCAACGATCCCTCGTCGAGCCTTGGCATGAACTCGGTGCCGAGGAAGGGAAGCGATGCAAGAGTGATCGCGAGAATCGCGAACGCGCCCGCGATCACTCGTCGCCGATTGCCGAGCGACCATTCCAGAGCGTCGCGATATCGTGCACGAAGTCGCTCGAACCACGGTGTCACGGTTTCGCGAGCGGACGTCAACGCCAAACTGGCTGCTGCTGGTATGTATGTCAGCGCGAGAAGAAGGGAGCCGAGCACCGCGACGCAAACTGTGAACGCCATCGGCTTGAACATCCTGCCTTCGAGACCCTGAAGTGTGAAGATCGGGATGTAAACGGCGATAATGATGCAGACACCGAAGACTATCGGACGCCCGACTTCGAATGCTGCTCGGCGAATCAGCTCGATACGACGTCGCGAATCAGCCGCAGTATCGGCCGACCCCGTTCGGCGTACGAAGTTCTCCATCATAACCACTGACGCATCGACGATGAGACCGAAGTCGAGTGCACCGAGGCTCATCAGATTCGCGGAAACGCCGAATCGTCGCATCCCGATGAACGCGCACAAGAGCGCGAGCGGAATCACGGACGCAGTTATCAATGATGCGCGAACGTTTCTGAGAAAGAGGAACAGAATCAGCGTAACGAGGAGGCCACCCTCGAGAAGATTCCGAAATACCGTACGAGTGGTGTGATCGACGACCAGACTCTGATCGTAGAAGGGGCGAATGCGAGTTCCCCGCGGAAGCAGCGGGGCGATCTCGCGGAGGCGAGCGGTGACCTGACGCACGACCTGATGACTGTTCGCGCCCTTGAGCACGACCACGGTTCCGGAAAGGGCCTCGCCCTTTCCATCTCGAGTAACTGCGCCCTCGCGCTGCCTTCCTCCGATGACCACGTCGGCAACGTCGCGGATGTAGATCGGCGTTCCGCCTCGCGTCGATACGACGACCTTGCCGATGTCGGACGTGTTAGTGACTCTTCCGATTCCGCGGACACGTAATCGCTCCCCTTTGTTCTCGACGTATCCGGCGCCGAAGTTGTCATTGTTTCGCGCGAGCGAAGCCTCGAGATCGTCGAGAGTCAGACCATAACCAGCGAGCTTAGCTGGATCAGTCACTACCTGGAATTGCTGTGCGATGCCGCCCCATGAGTTGATGTCTGCAACTCCCGGAATCGTTCGAAGACGTGGCCTGATCACGTAATCCTGGAGATTCCTCAGCTCGATGGGCGACAGCCGATCGGATTCGACCAGGTACTGGAATGCTTCGCCCATTGCAGTAGCGGGCGGTCCGAGCATCGGCTGATATCCGGCCGGCAGATCCATCGCCGCATCCTGCATTCTTTGCTGCACCTGTGCCCGCGCAAAGTAGAGATCGACTCCATCGGCGAAAGTGACAGTTACAACCGATACGCCGGGCTTCGAGATGGAGCGGACATCCTCGGTTTTCGGAAGTCCGAGCAGTGCTGTCTCCATCGGGTAACTGATCAGATTTTCGACTTCTGATGCAGAAAGCCCCGGTGCCGATGTCATCACCAGGACCTGGTTCGGAGTGAGCTCCGGATACGCTTCGAGATTGATCGTTCTGAATGCCCACGTTCCTGCAATGACAAGCACGAGCACAGCGGCGATCACCGCGACGCGGTACCGAAGGGAAAGAGAGATGAGTTTGTTGATCATCTACATCTCCATCTTCGGCATCTTTCCCTTTTCGAGCTCTGCCTTCACCGCGTATGCGCCGTCGACGACGACCGCATCGCCGGGCGCGAGGCCGCTCACGATCGCAGTGCGTCCTTCGCTCGTTCCACCGATTCGCACTTCTCTTCGGTCGAACCGAGCACCACCACGTGAATCGGGATGCGCCACGAACACGACATCTGTTCCATCCATTCTCTGAACCGCCGCTTCGGGAACTGTGACGAATGATTGTCGTGTCCCTGTCTCGATCCACACGCGAGCGAACATCTCCGGTCGCAATTGGCTCTGCGTGTTTACGACCAGCCCGCGGATGGGAAGCGATCGAGTGGCAGGATCGAACGATGCCGATACACTCTGAACGCGGGCTGAAAACGTCTCACCTGGAAATGCCGGCACAGTAAAACGCAATCGGGATCCAACCTGCACTCCACTGGCGAACGCTTCTGGCAGCGCAGCAGTCAGCCACAACGCATTCGGATCGGTCACTGTGACGAGCGGCGACCCCGCACTCACAACGGCGCCAGGAATTGCCTCTCGCGTTGTTACGACTCCGGACATTGGAGAACGGAGCGTCATCGTGCCTGCCCGCACATCGATGCCGAGCTGTGATGCATTCGACCGCGCTCGCTGAAGCTCCGCCACAGCCTGAATCACGCCGGCTCGAGCAAGCTCATCATCTGCGATGGCCCGCTCATAGTCCTGCCGCGGAATTGCCTTGAGCGCGAGAAGACGCTCTGCTCTGTCTCTCGCCGATTTTGCATAAGCGGCTTGAGCGCGCCTCGATGCAAGCTCGGACTGCGCCTTCGCGAGATCCGCCTGAGCCATGCTCGCTTCGGTGCTCTGAAGAGTTACCAAGCCTGCGCCCGCGGATACTCGTTGCCCTGGGCTTACGTGAACGGCAAGAACACGCGCCTGAGCCGGTGCGGCCAGCCGTGCAGTGCGATCTTCGTTCGCGACGAGCTGTCCCGAAACCTCGACACTGCCGGCGATGAGAGTTTGAGCTGCCGGCGCCCACTTGATTCCGCCGTGCGCGATCTGCGCCGCCGAGAAGCTTACGGTCGACGACGCGGTCGCCGTGTCGGCCATTCCCGGCATTCCCGCCATCGCGGAGTCACCGGCGGTTCCGGTCAATCCAGTGTCACTTCGATTCTCCGAGGAGTCACGTGAGCACGCGGTCACGATCGTCATCACCGCGATAGCGACCGCTGACGCGCGCCTGACTCGGGGGAAAAGACAGGTAGGCATTAGCGGACTCCTCCCGATGGCATTGTCAGAAGATTCTCCGACCCGATCGCTGCGTTCAGCTCGATCAGGCCCTGGTTCCGCGCGAAGACAGCACGGTAGTACGACTCGCGCGCATCAACGAGCGCACGCGCGGCGTCGAGCACCTGCGTCAGTGATGTCGCACCCTCCCGATATGCGCCCTCTGCGATCCGTCGCGATTCCTCGGCGCGTTGGAGCATCGATCCATCGATACGTGCTACCTGTGAATCGAGCATCGTGACGGCCGAGTAGGCCGAGCGAACTTCGGCGACGACCTGGCGCCTCGTACTCTCTCGATCGAAGGTCGCAATTCTTTGCTCGGCTCGAGCTCGCTGAATCTCACCGCGGTTCCGATCGAAGATCGGAAGCGGCATGCTCAGTCCTGCAACCAGAGAGGCGTCGCCGAGCATTCGCTTCACGCCTCCCATCACTCCCAGCTCGCGTAGAACGGAACGCTGCTCGAGAGAGACTCCGGCTGCCGCCGCTTTCAGGCGCGCATCTGCCGCGACGAGCTCGGGACGGTGTGTTGTCGCCTGCATGATCGCGGCATCGACCGCGCCCGCATTTGTGAAACCGGCCGGAAGCTTTGTCGCGACGACCGGATCCAGGTCGAACGAATCAGTTCCTATCACGGCAGTGAGCTGAGCACGTGATCGTGCGAGATCGGCGCTTGCAATCGCGAGATCGGTTCCGGCGCGATCCTGCTCAACCTGAAGTCGAATGAGGTCGACTTCCGCCGCGGCACCCTCCCGAACGCGAGCTCGTGTATACGCAACGAGCGAATCGAGCCATGTGCCGATTTCCTGAAATCCGTTCACGCTTACCTGTGCGAGTGCAGTCGCGTAATAACCGCTCACCGCACGAAGAGCGATCTCCCGCCGCGCGCTTCGGAAATCAGCCTCGGCTGCAAACAGCTCGGCATTCGCACGCGCCGCGCGAGATCCCAACTGATAGATCGGCTCGAGTGGGAGCATCGCTGTCCACATTGCCTCTCTTGCCGTTGTCGCCGTCCCATGTGCACCGGCAACGTCCATCTCTTCGGTCTGGTAAGTGAACGAAGGATTCGTCCAGCTCCGGGCGGTCACGCGCGTGCCTTTCGCTGCGCTCACCATTTCACGCGCTGCACCTAAACGCGGATTGGTCGCAAGCGCTGACCGAATCGCACGCTCGATGGTGAGCGATGGCACTTCATTAGAAGGAGGAAGCGCCCCGCCGGTAGTTACCTGTGCGCCAGCGGTCGAGCTCGCGAATGCAAAGACGAAGAGGAGTCGAAGTACGTGTTGCGGGATGGAATGATCCGGCACGATCGGTTTCTCGAAGAATGGCAGACGATCAACACGTCGCGATTGTCGCGAAGTGCTGATGCCAACCTTTGGTTGTGAGGAGAGCTCGTCGCGCAGTTGATGCGCGCGAGTATCAGCCGATCGAGCTGAGTTGAGGCGGAGGGACCAGGGGCTCGCGGTTATCGGTCAATGGAGGCCCAGGCAATTCGGCAAACGTGTCAGGCAATGACCGCGCAGGTGCTGCCTGAGGCATGGGAGCAGGGTCGACTCCAACACATTGCGTGCATCCGCACCCGTTGGATTCCTTCTCGTTCTTGACTGCGGTGACTGCGCCATCAGCGTTTGAGTGCTGCACTGGCGACTCAGTAGCGGTCATGCACGACGACGCTGTGCCTGCGCGCCCGCTCAACAGCTGCTCAATGAGCGAATCGAAAGATGCGCAGCCAAGACACCAGATCGTGAACAGTCCGAAAACCGATCGGGTAAGTCTGAGGGACACCGGAATCAACATTACCCTAATGGTAGGGCAGGGCGTGCACGTGCGACAGTGCGGCTTTTGCGACAGAAATGAAGAGGCCCTTTGAGCGGCCCTGTTACTTCATTAGAGCAGATTCCCCTGCCAGCTATAAGCTTTCCTTTTATCGCTTCAGATCGTCTGGTAATAGAGAGCAAGATGCCAAGCAGATCGCTCGTCCTCAGTATTGTAGCTATTGCCTCAGTCGCAATGCGGCCCGCTGTTCAGTTGACCGGCACGGTCAAGGACTGCGACGGGGATTCCGAATTGCGCGTATCGGGCGTCACGGTCGAGGCCTTCGACAAGGCGCGCAACCCGCAGATCATCGCTGCCCTCGAGACGCTGGATACAACCAAATTCGACGAGAGCAACT
>DATBRZ010000034.1:0-5952 GCA_036560025.1 Gemmatimonadaceae bacterium
GCCAAAGCGCGCGGTGAGTGCACCCGCAGCGGCATTCTGCAGAGCCGCTATCATCGCGACGTCTTTCTGTGTCGCATCGCGAAATCTCAGACGCACGGCGAAAGGCGCGGAGTCTGGTGAGCGCGTTAAGACGGAATCAGCGGGTCGTCGTGATCCGCTTGATCAAGACGGAATCATTGGGCAGTAGGCCAGAGTGCGGGAGCCGCACAGTGAGCTCACGCCACGACGGCTGCATCTCGAACGCACGGGCAAACAGCGGAAGTGATTCTTCTACGCGTTTCATGTTGACCAGAGCGACCGCATGCCAGTAGATCATCTCCGCGTGCCGGCTCTTGGGAATGCCCGGTGTCGTAGCAGCGATCCGTTCCGCTGCAGAATACTCCCGCAGTGCCAGTGCGTTGTCGCCATGCTCCACCGCCAGATCGCCGGCATTCATATGGTTGTATGCACGGTGAACTGCAACGAGCCGGCGTAGCTCCACCAGCGGCTCGGCGTGGTCATCCACGCGAACGTCGAAGATGCGATCCTGCCATGGCTTGCCGGTGCCTGTCGGATTCACAACAACGAGCGCCGCCGATTGTCTGCCGCGGATGTCACCACCGACGGCTTGAGCAGCGTCGAGCGCGGCGAGCATGCGATCCGCCAAGTCGCCGCTGGTTTCTGCGAAAGCCTTTGCCATGGCGGGCCAGATCTTGTCGTTCGCCATCAGATTCGCCTGTACCGCGAAGTTGCGCCCCGTGAGCAGCGTTCCGCCCGACTCTCCGCACTGGATGGGCGTTGACGAGGATTGGGCTCCCGCGATTCCACCTGCAGCAATGATGTCACGACTGCCAGTGAAGGTTGCGACGTTTCCCTTCGTGTCGATCATGGCGACCTGTCGTACCCCACACGACGCATCACCATTGAGCAGCGCGCGCAACGCTTCCGGTGCGCTCTTTCCTGCGCGTAGCAAATCCAGACCGAGCTTCCCGTACGACGGATCGACGAAGCTCTGAGTGGCGACAGCGCCGACACCTGCTTCCGCCCATGGTACGATCTGACCGACAGCGAACCAGTGCGACTGAACGGCGACACCTATCTGTCCGGTAGTCGAGTCACGTGCGACGATCGAGAACGTGCTCACCGGACGCACCTGGGCGCCGAGCGGCGATGCAATCAGGATGAGGCAGACGAGTGTCTTCATTGTCATGTGGCCACACGGTCGCGCGCCTGCATCAGAAACTCGATCGCATCCGCCAGGTGCTCCTCAGCGATGTGATGGGCGCCGCGCTCGCCGCGAAGACGGTGCGCCTGCATGAGCACGTCGGCATCGCGGAATCCATCAGGCGTCTGAAACTTGTAGCACGCGAGCTCGACCGTCATTCCATTTGGATCTTTCAGATAGAGAGAGTCCATGAAGCCACGGTCCCGCTCATAAAATGAGATGCCATGCTCAGTGAGACGGGCTGCAGCTTCCTTGAAGCTTGCTCGCGAAACGTTGAAGGCGATGTGATCGACTGAGCCGATCTCGCGCGGGGCAGGTCGACCGGCATCCTGTCTGGATTCATTCGTGAACACAGTCAGCAGTCGCCCGTCGCCGGGGTCGAAGTAAAGGTGGTTCTCATCGGGGTTCCCGAGGTTGGGCTGTTCCATAATGAAAGGCATTCCCAGCACGCCCTGCCAGAAATCCACTGCGCTCTGCCTGGTTGAACCGACGATCGTGATGTGGTGCAAACCCTGAACTTGGATCTTCTTCAACTTCGACTCCTTTTGAATTGGGAACACGAGTCTTCGCGGAACTACCGCTCAGGCATTGTTCCGTCGAGTGGCAGCCGGCACGTCGAGGTGCGACATCAGCTCGGTACGAGCATGCCAGGCAAGTACTCTCTAAAGGCCGCTCTTTCTTGTGTCGGCAACTCCTGGAACTCACGAACGAATTGGTCGGTCCGTGTCGAGCCGAAACGCCGTGCGCCGGCCTGAAGGTACTGGAGCACCTCGTGGATTTGTCGGATCCCTCCGGCCGCCTTAACCAGACACCTCCCCTGTACTGTGTCGTACATGAGGCGGACATCGTCCAACGTAGCACCGCCATCGGCATAGGCAGTCGACGTCTTGACGAAATGAGCGCCTGCCTGAGCAATCCATTCGCAGGCCAGGCGCTTCTCCTGTTCCGTCAAGTAGCAGTTCTCCGTGATGACTTTGACCTTGCGCCCTTCGGCCGCGAGAACGACCCCCCGGATGTCGCGGATGAACAGTTCCTTCTCACCGTTCTTGAGGGCAGGGATGTTCATCACCATGTCGATCTCTTCGGCGCCCAGGTCAACGACTTGCCTGGCTTGATGCTCTTTCATTGGGGGCGTTTCGTTGCCGTGCGGGAACCCAACGACCGTGCCCAGGAGCACGCCCGACCCTCGCAACAGCTCGACGGCAAAGGAGATGTAGTGCGGTTGGACCGTGAGCGTAGCGGTTCCAAGCTTGACTGCTGTATCGGCAAATTGACGGACCTGGTCCCGCGTCGCGTCCGGGCGAATGATCGAATGGTCGAACAGCTTGGCAAAGCCGGCAACTTCCTGAATCGATTGCTGGTGCATGAACGTTTCCCCGATGGAGCAGCCTGACGCTTTAGCCTAACCTGCAAGCGACTTGAACAAATTGCGAGCGACGCAAGCTTCATTGAGCATGAGTAGAATGGTCAGCATGTCTGCCCTCAAAGCATTGAGCATTGCAGTGCTCGTCTCCGGCTGTTCAGTCCTTAACGCCGATCAGAGCAAGCCGAAGTTCAGAGTCATCGCGTTCTTTACCGCCAAAAAGGATCCGGCACATATCAGCTTTGTACATGAAGCCAACCGATGGTTTCCTGAACAGGCGGCGAAATACAATTTCAGCTATGACACCACATCCAATTGGAATAACCTCAATTCAGAGTTTCTTGCCAGATATGAGGTAGTAGTGTTTCTGGATACCCGTCCTGAGGAACTTGCACAACGAGCTGCATTTCAGGCGTATATGGACCACGGCGGAGCCTGGATGGGATTTCATTTTGCGGGTTTTGCATTGACGCCTTCAGCGTATCCAGCGAACTGGAACTGGTATCACAACACATTTCTCGGGTCAGGCTCGTACGTCAGTAACACTTGGCGACCTACCTCGGCGATTCTACGCGTTGAAGATCGCAGGCATCCGGCGACTCATCACCTCCCTGAGACTTTCAAGTCTTCGCCGAACGAGTGGTACCGTTGGGAAAAAGATCTGAGACAGAATCCGGACATCGACATTCTGCTCTCGATTGACTCAACCAGCTTTCCGCTGGGCACCGGGCCAAAACCTCACGAGATCTGGCACAGTGGGTACTACCCTGTGGTTTGGACAAACAGGAATTACAAGATGCTTTACTTCAACGTGGGTCATAACGACATCGATTATGAGCACAAGTTTGATACGACGAACAAGACGTTGTCATACACGCTGAATAATCCGATTCAGGATCGACTGATCATCGACGCCTTATTGTGGTTGGGGGACAGATAGAAGAACTCATGCGTCTCAATCGGCTTCCGTTCGTCGTAGTTGCGGCGTGCTTCACCTGCACATCCGCAAAACCGGTGTCTACACCTTCTGCCGGCGCGCATCCGATGCGCGTGGTCGGTTATCTCGCCTCATGGGGTGTGCGAAGCAAGGGAACTCGCATCGCTCAACTGCCGGGGAAGGATCTGACACACATCTTCTACGCGTTCGCGAAAATCGGCGACGATGGTCGCGTCATCCTCGGAGATCCGTGCGTCGATACCGGCGTCTGTGAGTCAGGACCAGCCGTTGGCGCCGGCGGAAATTTCGCCGAGCTCGAGCGTTTGAAGCAGCGCAATCCACATTTGAAGCTGGTCATTTCAATCGGTGGCTGGACGGACTCCGGAAAGTTCTCCGACGCCGCGCTCACCGACGCGAGCCGCCGGCTATTCGCTGAGTCGGCGATCGATGTTTTCATTCGTCAGAGGCCGGGACTATTCGACGGCATCGACATCGATTGGGAATTTCCAGTCGCTGGAGGATTGAAAGGCAACATCGAGCGGCCGGTCGACAAGGAGAACTTCACTCTCCTGCTCGCCGAGCTGCGTCGACAGCTCGATGCACAAGGCGCGACCGATCGCCGCCATTACATACTCACGATTGCCGCGTCGGCGCGCCTGGAGGAGATCGCGAACGTGGAGATCGAGCGGATCGTGCCGCTGCTCGATTTCATCAATGTCATGACCTACGATTACCACTCGGGGCCGGGCCGTACCAACTTCAACGCGCCGTTGTACGCAGCCAACGGAGATCTAACACCGCTGGCCAATGTCGATGTGACAATGCGCGCATTTCTCGACGCCCGTGTCCCGGCAAACAAGCTGCTCGTCGGCATTCCGTTTTACGGACACGGTTATGGCGCGGTGCCGAACGTCAACAGCGGCTTATTCCAGCAGGGTAACGGCAGTCCATCGGGATGGCGCGAGCACGACGGTGATTGGAATGTCCTCGCGCAGACGCGTTTAAAGGATCCTCGCTACGTTCGGCACTGGGAGCCCAAGGCTCGCGTGCCGTGGCTCTACGATTCGACCAGCGGAACCTGGGTGAGCTACGATGATCCCCAATCCGTAGGAGAGAAAGTCCGCTATGTGCAAGAGCGCGGGCTCGGCGGCGTCATTATCTGGGAGCTGGGTGGCGACGACGGGAGTCTGATGCGAGCGATAACCGCGCACTAAAACGAGTGCGGATCCAGGACTAACGGCCATCGACGATCGACGACTAATTGCGGACGGAGGATGGGCGGGAATCCGCAGTACGCGACAAATGTGTTTTTCGATTCTTGCAATTGTCATCGCGTTTCTGAGCGACGTGTCTTCAGCTGCCGCGCAGGAGACAACATTACGCCGGCTCGAGAAGGAGATGCTGGCCCGAATCGCGGAGCGCGCGACTAAAGTCGGCGGATTCCGTTTCGACACGTCGGAGTTCGATCTGCGCCTTCCGATTCGCGGCGAGCCCGAGGAGATCGTCGGACCAACGACGCACGCGAACGATGCGATGGCGATCGGATCAGCGCGGATCGAGCCGCTCGATACAATCACATCACGCGATTCCACATTCCATCGCGCGCGGTATGATCTTCGTCTGGAAGACCGCAAGGGAAACTGTCGGATCGTCCGCCAGAATGTCACATTCGATTCGGCGCTCGTTCGAGGACGCCGGATCGAAGAACGCTGTCAGCCGTTGTACATGGCCGAGGTCATTCGTCGTGCGCGCCGCATTGCGCGCTTGCCGTTGAGCGCGGGGCGTCTCGACGATCACTGGTCCGCTGCGCTCGCTGCAACTGGAACGGTCGATGTCTACCTGGATAGCATTGTCGTCGCCACGAATGCCATGACCGTGCGCGCGGCTTATCCGATTCCTGCGACAGCAGCTGTCATAATCGATTCGATCAGCGCCGGACTCGGGCAGGGCGATTCGAGCTGGAGTGTCGCACGACAAAGCGCTGCAATCCGCGTCGACACGACTCTTCATAAGGGGAGCGAATGGCGACGTCGGGTGAAACGATTCATGATTCCGATCGATTCGACCTTCGATCTCGCGAAGAGCTGGCCGTTGTTTCAGGTTCATCTCAGCGTGCCCAAGACTGCTGATAATCCATCAGGTCTTGCGTGGACCTACGCGCACGAACGCAGAGGCTTTTTTCTACGGTTGCCTAAGCGCCGCTCGACTAATTGAATGCGCCAATCGAAGGCTCATATCCGCCCATCCGCAATCCGCACTTAGTCGTCGATCGTCGATGGCTGTTAGTCCTGAGGCCGCAAGGGTCCTCGTTCCGGAGTCCGAATCCAAAGCGAACGGTGGCCGCCATCTCACTTCTCCTCTGCGTTGCGAGAGCCGGATCAGCGCAGGAGCGGCTGACGCTGCACGATGGGTGGCTCATTCAATCGTCGGCAACGGTCGGAGTGAACG
>DATBRZ010000035.1:0-4680 GCA_036560025.1 Gemmatimonadaceae bacterium
CTCCATGGGTATCGGTCTGGCGGCGGAATTTCCGTGCGAAGCCAATCCCTTGAAGGTCGCGGATCGTCAACTGGCTTGCAGTCAGCGCTTTCGCGATCTCTTCCCACACCGCCGACAACGCAGGTGCGTCACTGTTGATAACGCCGCAATCGGATTTTGCCGAGACGACTATTGTCGCAAGCATAATGCGGTCGGTTTCGGCGCGGAGCACGAGCTCGTCGGCATTCTTTTGCGGAAGAGTCACATCACCCGAGACGAAAGGACGGTACCCAATTCGCCGGACGCGGACGTGATACGTACCCGGAGGAGCCGTAAGCGTACGGCGTCCGTCGGCTCGCGTTACAACTTCCGTGGCGGCGTTCCCAGCAGCGTCGACGAGCGCAACGAGCGCGCCTGAGATCGCGACGCCAGCGTTCGACTCGATGCGGACCTTGAGCTCCGTCCCCGGCGTCTGCGCGTTGACCGCCTGCGCGCAGACGACGAGCCCGATCAGGAATCTTCCACGCATGATGACAAGATTATCGTGCGATCGGTTCGATGCCAGTCAGGGCCTTAGCGCTTACCATCATGCCACACAAGCCTCCATCCTGTGCGACGTTCACGACATGCTGTTGGGACGCGCGCACGAGCGGCGCTACTCCATAGCGACTCGGCGCAAATCCCATCACGACGTAAAATGGCTCGACGCTCAGGCGATCGGAATCATCCAGCACGTGAAACGGCCTGACCGGAATCAACGCAACTTGCTGGAATACCCATCGTTCTCCCTCTTCAGCGAGCGCACGATCGATCGCTGAATCCCAATCGCTCGCGGTCGACGCCTGACCGACGATCACTCCCTCACCGCCGTACGAACGATTTGGCTTGAGCACCAGCAACTCCCGATCCTTGCGAGCGAACTCGAGGAGATCGACCTGCTCGCCGGTCGGCGACATCGTCTTGCGGTCCGACACGATGCGCGTCCACAGCACGTGCCGCCGAAACACCTGCCGCTCCTCGACTGTAAAGAAACGCTGAGCTATGTCAGGATCGGTGAACACTTCAAAGCAGCTCTTCTGATCGAGCTCCGCACTGATCGATGATATGACGCGGTTCTGCTTCATCAGCAGGCGCATCGGCTCGATGTCCACACCTTCCTCGGCGAGCTGAAGCAGATCGAGAATGCCTGCATCGCGATAGGCGAGATCGATGCGCGTATCGTCGTACCACACTTCACCATCCTTGAGGCGGAGCTCACTCACGTCAGCATGAAGAACATTCAGCCCGTGACGCCGGCGGTAGTAGGTTACAAGCGCCTCGGGCTCGTCTGGTCCTTCGAGCTCGTACTTCGGATCGACGAGCGCGATCTGACCATTCGGGCGGCCAATAGCGTCGAGATGCTCCAGCATCTCCTGAAGGAGCAGCTCACGAATATCCTCGGGAAGCTGAAGCCGGATGCTCGGGTCGTGAGTCAAGAGTGCGGGTACGACGAGATCGGCCAGGATCGACATTGCGGTTGGGCCCATGTGCAACCCGCCAATGCCAGTCAAGTTCGGCTCGAGGAACTTGATGGAGTCCTTCCACATCGCCGTCGTGTAATCCACGACTACGTCGAGGCGGCCGAAGATTGGATTCGCTTCACGGTGCGCGGGTGTCCAGCAATCCTGCAGCCACTCTTCCTCAACCGGCGTCACGCGAAGAATCTCGCGAACCTCCGGCACCTCGAAGTAGAGATCAGGAAGTCGCTTGAGACAGTTGAGAAGCGTCGTCGATATGTAGTGAGTGTAGCCGAGCTGATCAGTACGCAGCGTGAGCGGACACGGGAGCAGTCGAATTGTCTCGGTGACTCCCTCTCGCTGATAGGCCAAATGGCGCGCCGCCGCCTCGCGATGCATCGCATGCATCAGCTCGATCATCTGATCGTGCGGGATCTGATCGAGCGCGTGCTGCACCCGGGTGGCAAGCCTGAGCCCCATGAGCCCAACTTCCTGCGCCGGAGTCTGCATGCTCGCCTATTTTACCACGCTGGCAAAGTGCGGCAACCACTTTAACAAAAGCTGTAAGCTCGAGCTTTAAAGCTCGAGCCGTGAGCTTTTTTTGAACTTAAGGCGCTATCGAACCTTGAATCCCGAGCAAGCATACGAGGAGCTAATTCGGCGGTCGCGCGACGACGCCCTCCTGTCGTCATGTCTGGAGCTCCTCGATTGGGACGAGGAAGTCTACATGCCGCGCGGTGGGGTCGAGCATCGGGCGGACCAGATGGCGCTGCTCGCCGGGATCGCGCACGATCGCGAAACCGATCCGCGGTACGACGAGCTCCTCACCACGATCGAAGGCTCGTCACTAACCAGTGATCCCGAAAGCCCGCCGGCAGTGAACGTGCGGGAGTTGCGCCGCGACTACGATCGCCAGCGGCGAATGCCACGCCGTCTAGTTGAAGAAACAGCACGCGTAACCACGCGAGCGTCGCAGGCCTGGACGGAAGCGCGCAGGACTGACGACTTCAAGAAGTTCGCGCCGTGGGTCGATCGCATCTTCGCATTGACGCGGGAAGAAGCAGAAGCCGTCGGCTATACAGGCGTGCCGTACGATGCACTCCTCGACGACTACGAGCCCGGGATGACGACAGACCACCTGTCGAATCTTTTCACGCAGCTCGAGGCGGACCTCAAACCTCTGTTGGACTCATTGCGCGATGCACCATCGACTGTGCCCGCATCGGTTCTCGAGCGCGAGTTCCCCCTCGATCAACAGAAAGCATTTGCCGAGGGTGTCGCGGCCACACTCGGATTCGACCGCAACTGCGGACGATTCGACGGCGCGCAACATCCATTCTGTACATCAATCGGCCCTGGCGACGTCCGCATCGGCCTCAGGTATTTCCCGCGAAACTTCGCGCGCGGATTCTTTGCTCTTCTGCACGAGACAGGGCACGCTCTGTACGACCAGGGACTCCCACCCGATCACTTCGGAACGCCCATGGGCGATGCGGTGTCGCTCGGTGTTCATGAATCTCAATCGCGCCTATGGGAGAATCTTGTCGGACGAAGCGAGGGATTCTGGCGGCATTTCTATCCGCAGCTGCAGAGCACATTTCCCGCGGCTCTGCACGATGTCTCGCTTGAGACGTTTCGTGGTGTGATCAACCGTGTCGCGCCGGGTCTTCTTCGCGTTCAGGCGGACGAAGTGACATACAATATTCACATCATAATACGGTTCGAGCTCGAGCAGGCGATGCTCATGGGCGATCTACGCGGCGCTGATCTTCCCGGCGCGTGGTCCGAATCGTACCAGCGACACCTTGGCATCCATCCAAAAACTGACCGAACCGGCTGCCTCCAGGATGGCCACTGGGGCGAGGGGCTGATTGCGTATTTCCCGACGTATACGCTGGGTAACATTTACGCGGCGCAGATGTTCGCTGCTGCGGAGAGGGTAATAGGGCCATTGGAGGAGGCATTCACGCGCGGAGATTTCCGCCCTCTGCGTGAATGGCTCGGCGAAAACATTCATCAGCACGGGCAACGCTACACGGTTGCCGGGTTGATTGAAAAAGCGACTGGCAGCGGGCCCGATCCTTCGCATCTCATCGACAGTCTTTCACGCCGGTACGCGCGACATGAATCCTGATCAAGCTTACACCGAGCTGGTTCGCCGCTCCCGCGACGACACGGTGCTCGAGTCGTGCCTCGGACTACTCTCATGGGACGAGGAGATTTACATGCCGCGCGGGGGGGTGGAGCATCGTGCGCAGCAGATGGCTCTCATGGCGGGGATCATACACGATCGCGAGACGGATCCACGATACGACGAGCTGCTCAGCGCCATCGAAGCATCGTCGCTTGTCACTGATTCCGATAGTCCGCAGGCGGTAAACGTGCGCGAGATCCGTCGGACATTCGATCGTCAGCGTCGATTGCCGAGGCGGCTGGTCGAAGAATGGGCGAGCGCGACTGCGCACGGCTCGCAAACATGGGCCGAAGCGCGCAAGCAGGACGACTTCAAGATGTTCGCGCCGGGGCTCGAACGGATCTTCGCATTGGCGCGGGAAAAGGCGGATGCGATGGGCTACGACGAGGGTGAGCCGTACGACGCGCTCGTCGAAGACTACGAGCCCGGCATGACGACCGATCTCTTGTCGACACTCTTCACTCAGCTACAGCCGCAGCTCCAGCAATTGCTTGATTCGCTGCGAGATAAGACAAGGACGACGCTACCTGATCTACACGACCGCGACTATCCTCTCGATCGACAACACGTGTTCGCCGAGGGTGCCGCCGCCGCACTCGGGTTCGACCTCGAGTGTGGACGCTTCGATGAGGCGCAGCATCCGTTCTGTGCAGCGATCGGACCCGGCGATGTGCGCATCGGCATGAGATACGACCCTCGCAACTTTACGCGCGGATTCTTTGCCGGGCTGCACGAAACAGGGCACGCGCTATACGATCAGGGACTTGACCGCGCGCACTACGGAACACCGATGGGCAGGGCCGTGTCACTCGGCATCCACGAGTCGCAGTCGCGGCTGTGGGAGAATCTCGTCGGACGAAGCGAAGGATTCTGGCGACACTTCTATCCGCAGCTCCAGCGCACGTTCGACGAAGCCCTGCATGACATCCCGCTGGAAACCTTTCGCAAGGGGCTCAACCGTGTTGCGCCAGGTCTCATCCGTATCTACGCCGACGAAGTCAGCTACAACCT
>DATBRZ010000036.1:0-7068 GCA_036560025.1 Gemmatimonadaceae bacterium
GCCGCGGGAATCGAGGTTTCCTTGCGGCGGTAGTCACGCCCGGCCTCGATCAGGAGAACGTTGACGTGTGGATCAGCGCTCAGCCTGTTGGCAAGAACACATCCGGCCGAGCCTGCGCCGACGATGATGAAGTCGTATGACTTCACTTTTCAGCGGCAGGCGTGATCAGTGTCAGGTCGCTCGACCTGTAAGAGCCTTGAGCTTCGCGCGGTAATCGGCTTCGGCTTTTCGATCGCCTGCCGCAGCCGCCGCTCGCATCGCTCCGGCGAGAGCGTGATAGCGATTGGGTTCCTTTTCCAACGTTGCGCGGTATTCCGTTAGCGCATCCCGAGGACTCTTCAGCTCCATCAACATGTCCCCGAGCATTTCGCGCGCGGGAGCGAGCGGACCGGGTGTCACCGCGTTCTTCTCGGTGGCGTCTTCGCGCGTCGCTGCTTCACGCATGTGGGCGAGAGCGAGATCATTCTGCCCTTCTGCGCGGTCGAGCCATGCCTGCGCAGCGAGATGTTGAATCGCTACCTGCTCGCTCCAGTATGCCTCGCCTTTCGCTGCGACCCTGTCGCGAATTGCGGCGAGTGAATCGATCGAGGCGCGTGCCTTTGCAAGATCACCGGTGTGCGCAGCGCCGAGTGCTCGCGCGAAGTAGGTCATCGCCTCTGTCCATGGGAACGAGCTCGACTTCGGCTCGAGCGCAGCTGCTTCGGACCATGCTTTCCGCTCCAGGGCGTATCGCGCAGGAATAGCGGCAATCGCAAACACTCCCGCCGAGCCGGGTGCGGCGCCGGTTATGGCGTTCACGTCAAAGCGAGCTACGAGTGCCGGGAGATGGTCGACGACCCCTTTTGCCGCTTCAGTGCGCCGCAGCTGGAGATACGCGTATTCGGCGTAGTCGTACGCATGCAATGCTTCGGCGATCGACGAGCTCTTCATCGCGACTTCGATCGAGCGACGATTCTGGTCGATCGATTCGCGCCACATGCCGACTCTCGTGAACGTGTGCGACGGCATGTGCAGTGCGTGCGCGGCAGACGGAGCGATCAACGAGTATTTGCGCGCAGCGGCTGCAGCTTCTGCCGCCAGCGCTGGGTAGTCGTAACTGTGGATGATGTAATGCGCGATGCCGGGATGGTTTGGCATCTTCGTCCAAAGCTGTTCGAGAATCTTTCCAGCTTTCTTCTGATTCGCGTACGTCTTGTCGCTGGGAGGCGCCGACGCGGCAAGTGAGAGCGCGTAGAAGATCTTTGCTTCGGTGTCCGCCTGTTGCTGCTCGACGAGCTGAGCCATTGCACGCTCATAGTTGACGAATCGTGTCGGCTGGTCTGTGTGCTCGTAGTCATTGTAGAGCTGTGCGACCGCGTTGATGTACGCCTGCTCCCGCGGTGTAGAGTGTGCACTCAATCGAACCGCTGCGTCGCTCGCCAGCCGTCCCGTCCGGAGCTGCTCAGCCGTGCGGTTGCCGGCGGCCATTGGATTGGACCATCGGCTGAGCGCGAGCCCCCAGTGCGCCATCGCGCAGGTCGAGTCCATCGCCAGAACGTCGTTGAATCCCTTGATGGCAGAGCCGAACTCGAACGAATGAAGCAGCGCGACTGCGCGATTGAATTGCGGCGCGACAGCGGGGCTGCAGGATGTCTGAAAGTTGACGGTCCCGACCTTCTCGGTGGTTTGCGAATGCACATGCTCCTGCGCGGTTGCATATGACGCAAATCCGAACAGGAGCATCACGGTTACAGTGTTGCGCTTCATTGCCCTCATCCTCTTCTCATTCGACGGTGATCACGGCGCGGACGTCTCGTCCACCCGTTGGCCGAAGCCAATTACATAACCATCGGTGTCGCGAACGGCAAACTCCCTAATCCCCGACAGTCGCAATGCATTCGATCTCCTTAAGGAACACCGCCGGTCAGGATCACGGCAAGCTTATCCATATCGATGTTGCCACCGCTCACGATGCATACAACCCGCTTCGCATCGAGGCCGCCGATAAGTGCTGCGGCAACCGAGGCAGCGCCGGCTCCCTCAGCGACTACATGACAACGCTCGACGAGCAGCTTTACCGCCGCTGCGATCTGAGCAACGCTTACAACGATCGTACCGGCGAGAAGCGACTTCACGAGCGGCCACATCTCGTCGAATACCGCACCGCTTCCCATTCCATCGATGAATGATGGAGTGTACGTCACCGGAGTCGGTTTGCCCGCCGCGAGCGACGGAGTGAGCGGTGCCGCGGTCTCGACTTCAACTGCGTAAACCTTGACGCTCGGATTAATAGCGCGGGCGACGGCCGCGATGCCACACGAAAGCCCGCCACCACCGTAAGGGACAAGGATCGCATCCACATCCGGCAAATCTTCCAGTATCTCCATCGCGATCGTTCCATTGCCTGCCATCACGCCGGCGTCTGCGAAGGGATGAACGAAGAGACCTTCCATTCCGGAGCGACCGTGATTTACGAGAGTCTGCCACCATTCATCGAACGTGACCTTGATGACCTCGCCGCCGAGTCGCTCGATTGCGTCGGTCTTCGCTTTCGGAGCGTGATCGGGAACGATGACACGACAGCGAACGCCTAATTCTCTCGCGCACCAGGCCACCCCCTGCGCCATGTTGCCGGCGCTCGCGGTGTAGACGCCCTCTGCAAGCGCGCGATCTCGAGAGAGAGCTATTGTGTTCGCTGCGCCGCGAAGCTTGAAGGATCCTATCGGCTGAAGGTTTTCGAGCTTGAGGTAGACTCGAGTTGCGCCGGTGTCAGTCGCAACCTGAACGAGTGGCGTGCGCAGGATCGTACCGCTGATCCGCTCGCGTGCGGCGCGGGCGTCTTCCAGTCTTGTTGCCGAGAGCGGCATTTCGATCGCTGCTATTGGTGCCGGATAATACGAATCAAATCGAATTCGCGGACGTAATGTCAAATGGAGACGGTTGTTTGCAACGGCTTTCCCTCCTCCCAACTCACCGCACGCTTTACGTGAGTCGCTTACGATACTGCACGACACGTCCGACCTCTTCGTATCCGGATCCTTCGTGAGCGCGGTGGCTCACGTGGTTGTCGAGCAGTGCGTCTGAAGCGATTTCGGTGAAGCCCTTCGAGCGCGCCCAATCTTCTGCGGCGACGAGAAGGGCACGCCCGAAACCCGAGCGTCGCAGATCGGGATCGACGTACCACGCTTCGATATATGCGACAGGTTGTGACTCGCATCCGTCTGCATAGGACCGACTGCCGACTTCGACATAACCGCCAAGCGATCCGTCCGGGCGCGCGAGCACGAACACCTCGGAGTCATCGCCGGCCAGCGCCGTCCGCAATGCCTCCACCTCCAGTTCGGTGTCCACGGGGAACAACGCGCTGTTCACGCGCAGCAATTCATTCCAATCATCGTCTCGATACGGCCGGACCTGGAGCTCGGGGGAATCAGTGTTTTTCAATGCGCGCCTTGAGCCGCATGAGATCGATCTTCGGCTGCATCCGGATCATGTTGAGCAGCAGCTCGGTGGCCATTCGATTGAACGCCGCATCCTGAGTGTCCTTTGCAGCCGCCTGAGCCTTCCTGATCGAGTCGATTGGTGGTGATACGACTCTGCTGACGACGATCGTAGAATCCCCCTTGGCAAACAGAGAGTCCCGCCGGATCGCAATCATCCGCGAATCGTGACTCGAGATGAATTGCCAGGCGAGAATGCGATCGGGCACGAGGTCAGTCACCCTCCACACTATCTGCTGTTGAGGCATCCCTAGTATCGATCGAGTCTGGACGCGCACGGAATCGCCGGGTACGAATGGACCGTGGCGCGACGACGTGACGACGCTTCCCTGAGACATCCATGTGGCAGCGGAGTCGCCATTGGCAAGCGATGCGAACACTCGGCTCGGCGGAGCAGCGATTGCCACGCTCACAGAGCCTTCCGGTGAGATCGAGCTCCGCATCATTCGGTATCCTTTCCAGACACCGAATCCAATCAGCAGCAGAATCACCACGAGGCATCCGCCCAGCCATTTCCACATCAGTTCAACCTGGGATGTGCGTTGCTAACGTGACGGCAGCGAGCCTCCCGTCGGCCAGTCTGTGTTTTGAAGCCGCCGCAAAGTCATTTCGATTAATCGAACCGGCTGCTTGCCCGAGGAAATGCGTTCAGCGATCTCGGTCCAGGTGCCATTTGCAACGACGACAGTGAACCGAATTCGATCCTTGCCGGCGGGATATTCGAGCGAAAAACCGTTTGCAGAGGGTGTGATTGGCAGGTCCGACGCGATGCCCTGTCCATACCACCGAATGAAGTACGCCTTCGTCTCCGCATTGTAGGAAATGATTTCCAAAGTGTTTTCTGCGAGCTTTCCGTCCGAGCCGTAAGAGCGGCGCTCGATAACCCGTAGCGAGCCTTCGAGAAAAGGGCCGACACGGATCGTCTGCGTGAAATTTCTCCGTGCCCCGGAAGGAAGCGTGGTCGATCCTGAGCCACGCCAGAGACCGTCGAGCATAACCAGAGACCTCATCGCTGTGCGATTGTCCTCGAGTATCTGCGTCAGCTCCGGTGTGGCCTGAGCTCGCGCGACACTCAGAAGAAAAACGGACGGCCATAGCCAGCTAAGGCGAATCGCGCGTGTGGCAAATGAAGTTGTCTGCATCTGCTGCTGTATACCGGGTTGGGGTTAGGTTGTCTGAATATGCGACTTCGGGCGCGCAAGTACGAAGAGCTCAATGACTGAGACGGGCGGTGAGCTGGACCTGCTCGTGGTCGGTGGCGGCCCCTGCGGGCTGGCGGCCGCGATATCCGCGCAGCGCGCCGGACTCAATGCAGCCGTCATCGAAGCAAAGGTTGTGGCGAGCACCATCGCGCAGTATCCGACGTACGTGAGATTCTTTTCGACTGCGGAAAAATTATCACTCGGCGATGTACCCTTCGTCATCGCGACCGAAAAGCCGACTCGCCGCGATGCGCTCGCGTACTATCGAGCCGTGGTGCGACACTTCGACCTTCACGTCCGACAGTACGAGCGAGTTCAATCGATCGCGCGCAACGACGATGGCTTCGTCGTTCAATCGGTGGTGCGAAGCGGCGATCAGCGGGAAACGCGTGCAAAAGCTGTTGTAGTTGCTACGGGATACTTCGGGTCACCGAACTACCTCGCCGTTCCGGGTGAAGACCTGCCGCATGTTTCGCATCTATACCGCGAAGGACACGAGGCGTTCGATCAGGATGTGATCGTCGTCGGAGGCGGCAACTCTGCGGCGGAAGCGTCACTCGATTTGTGGAGATCAGGCGCTCGCGTGACGCTCGTTCACTTCGGCCCGACGTTCGACAAGAAGATCAAACCGTGGGTGCTGCCCGATTTCGTGAATCGCACGAAAGAAGGAGCGATCGCGGTGCGATGGGATAGCCGCGTCAAGACGATTCAACGCGACGCCGTCATCATCGCGGGTCCATCGGGAGAAGAGAGATTGCCCGCTACCTTCGTATACGCGATGACAGGTTTTGCGCCGATGGTCGACCTGCTCCGCGATGCGCAGGTCCCGATCGACGAGCGAACCGGAATCCCAAAGCACAACCCGGAGACACTCGAAACTTCGGTTCCCGGCCTTTTCATCGCCGGTGTAGTCGTGGCAGGTTACGATGCGAACAAGATCTTCATCGAGAACGGCCGCTATCATGGCGACAGAATCGTCGCCCGGCTCGTTGGAGGAACTGCTCCGAGTGAACCGAAGCTTAGTCCGGAACTTGACACGTGAACGGCATGACCAGTGACTGAGGTCCAGACATCTACCGATCGCCGGAGCATAGCTCCCGGAATCACACTCGGCCGATACCGACTCATCGAGCAGATCGGTGCGGGCGGTATGGGCGAGGTGTGGAAAGCGCGCGACGAAAAGCTGGATCGCGACGTTGCAGTCAAGATGATCGTCGGAGACATGCTCGACGATGCCACGCGGCGTGAACGATTTCGCCGCGAAGCGCTCGCACTCTCGCGCATCTCCCATCCCGGCGTTGCGACGATCTTCGACTTCGATCGGGAGAACGGCTGCGATTTCCTCGTTATGGAATACGTTGCCGGCGGAACGCTCGAGTCGCGCCTTGGTCAGGGACCCTTGCCGCTGGACAGAGTGCTGACGCTTGGCGCCGCGATCGCAGATGCGCTCGGCAATGCGCACCGCCACGGAATCCTGCACCGCGACTTGAAGCCGGGCAACGTCGTCCTGACGCCGGACGGTCATCCGAAGATTCTCGACTTTGGTCTCGCCGTTCTTCTATCCGCTCAGAGCACCGCCGGAAGGATGACGACACCGGGCATGATCGTCGGATCGCTTCCCTACATGGCCCCCGAGCAGCTGTTCGGCGAAGCCGATGATGCGCGCACCGACATCTATGCGCTTGGCGTGATGCTCTTCGAGATGATCACCGGTCAACGGCCATTTGTAAAAGACCGTCCGGAATCGCTGATGTTCGCGATCATCAATACAGCCGCGCCGTCGGTGCGATCGCTGCGTGCGGATACGCCGGATGCGCTCGACCGTCTGGTAGCGGAATGTCTGCGTAAGGAACCAGAGCGGCGACCCGCTTCTGCCGGCGTCGTTAGCGAGACACTGCGTGGAATTCAGAGCGGCGTGTCGAGCGGTGCGCTTCCGCTTCCGCCGCGCGACGAAGTCCGAGCGATCGCGGTGCTTCCACTCCGCAACGTCTCGAACGATCCCTCCCAGGAGTATTTCGCGGATGGAATGACTGAGTCCATCATCTCCGATCTCTCGAAGATCAAGGCGCTGCGCGTGATCTCGCGAACGTCGGTGATGACGTACAAGGGGGTAGCTAAGCCGCTGCCGGAGATCGCGCGAGAGCTCAACGTCGACGCGGTGCTCGAGGGTTCGGTGATGTTGGCCGGCAATCGCGTGCGCGTATCAGTTCAGCTCATATCGGCGCGGAGAGACGCAACTCTGTGGGCTGATCGTTACGACCGCGAGCTGGAGGACGTGCTGTCGCTCCAGAGTCAACTGGCCGAGATGGTAGCACACGAGATCGCAATTCAGCTGTCGCCGTCAGAGGCGATGCAGCTTGCAAGTCGCACCCCGGTGAATCCCGAGG
>DATBRZ010000037.1:0-1772 GCA_036560025.1 Gemmatimonadaceae bacterium
GCTTTTGCAATCTCGTCCCAGACGTCGGACAGTGCAGCTGCATCGGGGCTGATCGCGCCACACTGATAGGTGGCAGTGACGACCATCGTGTTGAGTACGACACGCTCAGTTTCTACGCGGAGGATCAGCTCATCGGCATTCGCCGGCGGGAGAGCCACGTCACCTGAGACAAAGGGACGATACCCGATTCGTCTTACACGAACGCGGTAGTTGCCGGGCGGCGCCATTAGCATCCGTCTGCCGTCGACTCTCGTTACACCTTCAGCTGCGACGCTGTCAGCCGCATTAACGAGCGCGACGAGCGAGCCGGAGAGTGGAAGGCCGGTGTTCGACTCGATGCGTACCCGCAGCTCCGCTGCGAGCGGCTGAGCGTGAACCGTCTGCGCGCAGACGAGAAGCCCGATCAGAAACACCCGCACTGAGAAGCTCACATAATGAAGGCCGGACAGGTGTAGCGTCCTATCTCCGCTCAGCCTCGATTCGAGCTATCAGGCGCTCGTACCTCGGATCGTCGCGGAGCGGCGCGAGATCCGGATCCTGACGAAGCCACTCGGGCCGTGACCAACCGAGCGTAATCGCTCTATCCAGGAGCTCCAACGCCCGCTCCTTGTCATCAACCAGGACCGAAAGACATGCGACGTTGTACAGCGTGCTGATCTCGTTTGGCGCGCTTTCCACGGCGCGATGAGCCCACTCCATCGACGTCGACACGTCACCAAGATGGAAGAGTGCCATGGCACCCATCTGCAACGCGCGAGCGTCATGGGGGTTCGCGGCGGTCGCCCGCTTCGCGGCCTCGAACGCGCGCGTCGCCGCACGCCGCATATCGTCGAGGCGGTTGATTCCATGATAGATCGATGCGGCAAGGCCCGCCGCCTGCGCATCATCCTCCTTCAGCTCGGCGGCGCGATCGAAGTACGCAGCGGCCTCCTCCAGACGACCCTGCATCTGAAGTATCCGCCCGTAGAAATACGGTGCCTCGAAAAGTGTCGGATCGAGCTCCATCGCGCGACGCAGCTCCTGATCCGCCTCGTTCAGCTGCTTCTGACACGACAAGGCAAGCCCGCGCGCGGCGTGTGCCTCGGCGAGCGTGGGATCGAGAGACACGGCTCGCCGACTCGCAGAGTCCGCCTGCTGCAGCGCTTCGTCGCCGCCGCTGAAGTACATGTAACGAGTGGCTGCAGAATCGGCGAGACCGGTATACGCGAGCGCGTAGTCCGGATCGAGCGCAATCGCTCGGCGAAACATGTCCTCCGCTTGATCCCACGATTCCTTGCGCCACTGATGGAACAGCTGCCGTCCACGCAGATAGTACTCATACGCTTTTACGTTCGCCGTCCGTGGCGCCTTGATCGCGGACTCTTCACGCTTCGAGAGCACCACCCGTAACGCCTTGACGATGTTCTCCGCAATCTCGTCCTGGATCGCGAACACATCGGTCAGCTCGCGGTCGAACCGCTCGGACCAGAGATGGTAACCTGTCTCGACGTCGATCACCTGCGCCGTCACGCGCAGCCGAGTGCCTGCCTTTCTTACGCTTCCCTCGAGCAGTGTTCGTGCGCCGAGCTGTCGGCCGATCTCACGCATATCGAGGTTCTTCCCCTTGAACGCGAATGCCGACGTTCGCGAGACAACCTCGAGCGCCTGAACCTTGGTGAGGGCGTTGATGATCTCTTCGGCGATTCCGTCGCTGAAGAACTCGTTCTCCGGATCGGTGCTCATGTTACTAAACGGCAGCACCGCGATCGATGGCTTATCGCTGCCTGTCGCGC
>DATBRZ010000038.1:0-4478 GCA_036560025.1 Gemmatimonadaceae bacterium
AGCCGCAGGCGATGACGTACTCGTGGCCGGAGCTGTCGGGCCACTCGGCGTTCGCCTCGAGCCGTATGGTCCAACCGCTCTCAGCGAAGCACGCGACGTGTTCGCCGAACAGATCCAGGGACTAAAGGAAGGCGGAGTCGACATCTTCCTGCTCGAGACGTTCGCCGATCTACCGGAGATCGAGCAAGCACTGCTCGCAGCACGCGAAGTCGATTCATCGATTCCGCTGATCGCGCAGATGACGATCGCGCAGGACTGCCGCACTGTATTCGGCGTCCCCGTCGAAGATCTCACGCGAACTCTCGACGCACTCGGCGCTGATGTAATCGGACTCAACTGCTCTGTCGGACCGCAGGCGATCCTCGAGGCGATCGAGAAGATGGTGCGGGTCACGAGCAAAAAGCTCAGCGCACAGCCGAACGCCGGAATGCCGCGCGAAGTAAGCGGACGCTCGATGTACATGGCGAGCCCCGAGTACATGGCGACGTACGCGAGTCACCTCGTGCGCGCGGGCGCCAAGATCGTCGGCGGATGCTGCGGCACGACACCGGAACACATCGCCGGAATGGTCGAAGCGATTCGCCCGCTCGCCCCGCGCAACGTGCGCATCGCCACCCGTGATCGGCGCACACCGACCGACGTAAGTCTTCCGGAACCCGACAAGGCGGTTTCGCCAATCCCACTAAGTGAGCGCTCGAAATGGGGCGGCAAAATCGCGCGCGGTGAGTTCGTCACGTCCGTCGAGATCGTTCCGCCACGCGGAGTAGATGCATCGAAGATGCTGCGGGATGCCGTGTCGCTAAAAAATGCCGGCGTCGACGCGATCAACGTTCCCGACGGCCCGCGCGCGCAAAGCAGAATGGGCGCGCTGCTCACTGCGCTGCTCATCGAGCAGCAGGTCGGAATCGAAACCGTCATTCACTACTGTTGCCGCGATCGCAATCTCCTCGGGATGCTGAGCGATCTGCTCGGCGCGTCTGCGATTGGTCTGCGCAACATGCTCTTGATCACCGGCGATCCGCCGAAGATGGGGCCATATCCGGATGCAACCGCAGTGTTCGACATCGACGCCATCGGACTCACGAATCTCGTGAACAATCTCAATCACGGTCTCGATCCGGGCGGCAACGCGATCGGTCAGCCGACTGCTTTCGCAATTGGCGTCGGCGTGAATCCTGGCGCGATCGATCCGGAGCACGAGCTCAAGCGCTTTGCGTGGAAGGTCGAGGCAGGAGCCGAGTTCGCGATTACTCAGCCGGTGTTTGATGTCGAGCAGCTCGAGGGATTTCTCGCGAAGCTGGATTCGACGCGGATCCCCATCATTGCAGGCATCTGGCCGCTCGTGTCAGTGCGTAACGCGGAATTTCTTGCGAATGAAGTCCCGGGCGTGACTGTTCCCGATCACGTCATCTCGCGAATGCGCCGAGCGAACGAGAAGTCGAAGGAAGCGGGCGTGCGGGAAGGAATTGCGATCGCGCGAGAGATGCTGGACCGCGTGCGGCCATCAGTTCAGGGCGTGCAGGTCTCCGCGCCGTTCGGCAAGGTCGAGCTCGCCCTCGAGGTGTTCAAGGAGACTCTGGCTGAAGCACGCTCAGCGTAGTCACGCAAAGAGAGGCCGGCTGTAGCCGGCCTCTCAGCATCGCGCGCGCAGGGCGTACGGCGTTCGATCTGGCGGAGAAGTCTGCTGCGCGCCAATGTCTATCGCGCAGATAGCAACCGCGAACATCGATGCGAGACTCCGAATGCCTCCAGAAGTAATCATCGTCCCTGCCATCTTCGCGATTCCTGCGTTTGTCCTCATCTTCCGCATGTTGATCAAGCACAAAGAGAAGATGGCAAATGTCAGCCCACCGGCGGACCTGCGCGCGATCGACGAGCGGCTGACGCGCATGGAGCAGAGCATCGATGCCATGGCGATCGAGATGGAGCGCGTCGGCGAAGGTCAGCGATTCGTTACCAAGCTTCTCGCGGAGCGCGCTCCTGAACGGTTACCCTCAGCCAGCGACCGTTAACCGGTAGCCGGCAGCCGGTTACCGCCCGCGAGTTTTCCCGGTTATAATGGCAAAACGTCCATGATTCGATTAGCCACCTTCCTGTTCCGGAGGCTCAAGCCGCTGTTCCTCCTCGGAGCGACTCCGTATGTGCTACTCGCGCAGCACTCGGGTATGGCTCACGTCGCTGCATCCGCAGTCACACCGACCCTGCGCCTGATTACTGACCAGGCTCAACGCGAGATAATCGTCGAGATCGGACCAATCGATCTTCCCAACGACGCCGGTCACATTCAGCTGCCGCCGTTCCACACGCAGATCCCGATCGACGGCTGGCTGCACGGATTCTACATCGATCTGGTCGACGGAAATGGCCGGCCGGTCCCACGTCAGATCCTGCATCACGTCAACGTGATCGAGCCGGATCGCCGTGAATTGTTCAGCCCGATAATGCTGCGACTCGCAGCGGCAGGACAGGAAACCGATCCTGTCAAACTCCCTTGGCTGCTCGGCTACCGTGTGCGCAAGGGACAGGAATTCATCGTCACCTCGATGATGCACAATCCAACCGGCCGCGAGTACGATGGCGTGCGGCTGCGTGTCCATTTCCCGTATACGACGGGCGGACTGATCAAGCCGATCTCGATTTTCCCCTTCTATATGGATGTGATGCCGCCGGCGTCGCGCCACTCGTATGATCTGCCGCCTGGAAAATCGACGAGATCATGGGAAGCGAGACCGGTCGTGTCCGGGCGAATCATCGGAATCGGCGGGCACGTTCACCAGTACGGAACATCACTTCGCCTCGAGGATCTTAATACGCGAAAAGTGATCTGGGCTGCGCAGCCGGCAGTCGGGAAGGACGGACAAATCTCCTCGATGCCGATGAAGACATTCATCACGAGACTTGGCGTTCCAATCAAAGAGGGGCACGTCTATCGTGTCACTGCGGAATACGACAATACGAGTGGGCAGACGATTCCCGGGGGAGCGATGGGCGCACTTGGCGGAGCATTCATCCCTAGCAGCCGGGCGAGATGGCCTCGCGTCGACAGGAACGATCCGCAGCTCAAGATAGATTGGGAGTTAGTGCATACGGGTCCTGGAGAGGGACACGTACATGGAGGCAGCTGATGCAATGACCGGCCACGACTCTCCCCGAGAAGCGGCCGAATCCGTAGGTTTGCTGTCCGGTAAGGGGAGTCCCGGCAAGGTGCTCGATCGCGTCGAAAAAGCGTTGTCGGATAGCTACGAAATCGAGCGTGAGCTCGGCCGCGGCGGCATGGCGACAGTGTACCTTGCCAGAGACCGCAAGCACGATCGCGCCGTCGCGCTCAAGGTGCTGCATCCCGAGCTTTCCTCATCGCTCGGGCCCGACCGATTCCTGCGCGAGATAAAAGTCGCAGCGCGTCTCAATCATCCGCATATCCTGCCGCTCCATGATTCAGGAGAAGCGGACGGATTTCTCTACTACGTCATGCCGTACGTCGAGGGAGAATCACTTCGGTCGCGTCTCAACCGTGACGGAAAGATTCCTCTCGACGAAGCGCTGTATCTCGCGCGCGGAATCGCCGGCGCACTCGATTATGCGCATCGGCATCAGGTTGTCCACCGCGACATCAAGCCCGAGAACATCATGCTTCACGAAGGTGAAGCTATGGTGATGGATTTCGGAATCGCCAAAGCAGTGGAGGTCGCCGCCGGCGACACACTCACCCAAACCGGGATGATGGTCGGCACACCGGCGTACGTGAGTCCCGAGCAGGCAGCCGGAGAACCCGTGATCGACGGGAGAAGCGATCAATACAGTCTGGCGTGCATGCTCTACGAGATCCTCTCAGGGAAGAAAGCCTTCACGGGGGCGACTGCGCAGCAGACGTTGACCAAGCGATTCACGGATCCGGTGCCATCGATCCGCAAAGTCGAGCCGAACGTGCCCGACGAAATCGAGGAGGCGCTGACGAAAGCGATGTCGAAGGAGCCGAGGGAGCGCTACATCACCTCGGGAGAGTTTGCCAAGGCGCTAGTGTGGCCAAAGGTCAGCACCCCTTCCGAGACAACAGCTGTGAAAGCGGGCCCTGCACCGAAGTCGATTGCGGTCCTTCCGTTCGCGGACATGAGCCCGGAGCGCGAGAACGGGTATTTCACTGACGGAATGGCGGAAGAGATCATCAACGCCCTTACGACGATCAAGGCTCTTCGCGTTGCGTCACGCACATCTTCGTTCGCGTTCAAGGGAACGACTGAAGACATCCGTCAGGTTGGAAAGAAGCTGGATGTCGCAACCGTTCTCGAAGGAAGCGTGCGCAAGGCGGGTAACAAGCTCCGCATCACCGCTCAGCTCGTGAACGTCGCCGACGGATACCAGCTCTGGTCGCAGCGGTACGATCGCGACATGGAAGACGTGTTCGCGATTCAGGACGAGATCGCTCAGAACATCGTGAAAGCGCTGCGCGTGATTCTGAGCGAAGACGAAAAGCGCGCGAT
>DATBRZ010000039.1:0-7348 GCA_036560025.1 Gemmatimonadaceae bacterium
CCTCCGTGCCGGGCGCTGATTCCGGACCGAGCATCGAGAAATTCAGTGAATCCGCTTCCATGTTGAAGCGAACCGCGTTGTCGATGATCGCGCGTCCGGACTTGAGCTTTCGTCCAGTGGTCGCGGAGCCGGTGAACGTCACGACATCCTGACCGCCGACGTGATCGAGCAGATCGCCGGTGCTTCCCACGATCAGCTGCAGCGCTCCCTCGGGGAGAATCCCCGAGTCGATCATCACTCGCACCATTCCTTCAGTGAGATATGACGTGATCGTCGCCGGCTTGACGATCGCGGGCATGCCGCCGAGGAAAGTCGGAGCGAGCTTCTCGAGCATCCCCCAGCAGGGGAAGTTGAATGCGTTGATGTGGACTGCGACTCCCTCGAGGGGAACGCACAGGTGTCTTCCGACGAACGTGTTGTCCTTCGATAGCGGCTCGACTCCGCCGTCGATGTAGAACCGCTCGTTTGGAAATTCGCGACGACCTCTCGACGCGTAGGCGAAGAAAGTTCCAATACCGCCTTCGATGTCCACCCAGGAGTCAGTCTTCGTGGCACCGGTGGCTTCGGAGAGCTTGTAGAACTGGTCCTTCTTCTCGAGCAGGTGCTTCGCCATTTCCTTGAGCATTCGCGCGCGCTCATGAAACGTCATCGCGCGAAGATTCGGTCCGCCGACCAAGCGCGCGTACTCGAGCATTCCGTTGAAGTCGAGGCCTTCGCTCGTCGCCTGGGCGATCGTCTCACCCGTCACGGCGTGAATGAGGTCCGTTCCTTTGCCGGTACCTTCGACCCATTCACCCTGCGCGTAGCTCCGAAGTTTCATTTTTCTATTCCTGTTTGGACGTCTCTCGCCACGTCCGGTACGTCGCTGGTTGATTGGGCCGGTCTCGAGGCACTTCGCGCAGCGGATCACATGGCCGCCACGAGTTTCGCATATCAGCCGGAAGTGACTGATAGAGTCGAGTTCCTTGGGTTTTCCACTGGAGCATCTCGTCGGTCACGTCCTTGACGATCCGCGCCGGATTGCCGACGACGACTTTTCTCTCCGGTATCTGCATCTCCGCGGGAACAAACGTCAGCGCGCCGACGATGCACCCTGCACCAACCGTGGCTCCATCCATCACGACCGCATTCATTCCGATGAGTGCGTTCGCGCAGATGCGCGCGCCGTGAATCACTGCGCCGTGTCCAATATGCGCGCCCTGCTCGAGGACCACGGTTACTCCGGGAAATGCGTGGATCGTGCAGCTCTCCTGCACGTTGCATCCATCTTCGATCACGATGGCACCCCAGTCACCGCGAATGGCTGCGCCCGGTCCGACATAAACATCGCGACCGATAATCACGTTTCCAGTAACAGCGGCGTTCGGATGAATGAACGCCGACTCGTGAATCACGGGGATGAATCCGCCGAACTCGAAGACGTTCGCCGTCGTCAGACTCGCTCGATTATCGTCGCCATTCCCTGGCCGACACCCACGCACATCGTGCACAGTGCGTAACGCTCATTTCTCTCTTCGAGCTCGCGTGCTGCAGTCAGAATGAGCCGTGCCCCTGACATACCAAGCGGGTGACCGAGTGCGATAGCTCCACCGTTGGGATTTACGCGAGGGTCATCGTCAGCAATGCCGAGCTCTCGCGTGCATGCCAGCGACTGCGCAGCAAAGGCCTCATTGAGCTCGATGACCGACATATCATCGAGCTTGAGATTTGCGCGCTCGAGGGCCATCCGCGAAGACGGCACCGGTCCCATTCCCATGATTCGCGGCTCGACCCCGGCCGCAGCAGCTGAAACTACACGCGCGATCGGCTTCAATCCGTATTCCTTCACTGCACGCTCGGAAACAACAAAGAGCGCGGTAGCGCCGTCGTTGATTCCGGACGAATTGCCCGCCGTTACGCTGCCTTTTCCATCGGTACGGAACGCGGGCTTGAGCTTCGCCAGCGCTTCCATTGTTGTATCGGGCCTGATGAATTCGTCTCGAGAGAACTCCACTGGCTCTGCACCTTTCTTCGCTGCGGGAGTTCTTATTGGCACGATCTCGCGCTCGAAGCGACCGCCCTCGCGTGCGGCCGCGGCTTTCTCCTGAGACCGGCAAGCGAATCGATCCTGATCTTCGCGGCTCACTCCGAATTTTTCGGAGACATTCTCCGCTGTCTGGCCCATCGAATCGATTCCGTAGCTGTCCTTCATCTTCGGATTCACGAACCGCCAGCCGATGCTCGTGTCGAACACTTCCACATTGCGCGCGAACGCTTGCGCTGATTTTCCCATCACGAACGGCGCGCGTGTCATGTGCTCGACTCCGCCGGCGATATACATGTCACCGTCGCCGAGTCGCACTGCGCGCGCCGCGTCGACCACGGCATTCATTCCGGATGCGCAGAGGCGATTCACCGTTACGCCGGGCACGGTGTGCGGAAGGCCGGCGAGCAACAGCGCCATTCGCGCCAGGTTGCGGTTGTCTTCGCCGGCCTGGTTGGCGCAACCCATGATGACGTCGTCAATGGAGTCGGCGGGAACCGCGGAATTCCGAGCGACCAGCTCACGGACCACGTGCGCAGCCAGATCGTCGGCCCGGACGTTGGCGAGCGAGCCGCCGAAGCTGCCGATTGCCGTGCGTACGCCGTCTACAATGAATGCGTCGGGCATCGATCCAAATCTAACGACCGGATTCATTTGTCCCGATTCATCTGGCGCGCATCTGGCAGGTCTTGGTTTGCCGCGTTAACGTCGCCGTTAGCGAGAGTGAATGACAAATGGATGACGCAAAGAGCTCTGCCCCGATCCAGTGGATGACCCAGCCGCGTGCTACTCCGCGCGGCCCCGTAATCGTCGAGGTCAGGGGGAGCGTGATGAAGATCACGCTCAACCGTCCGGATGTTCTCAACAGTTTCAACAGCGAAATGGCGCGGATGCTTCGGGATGCGCTCGACTCGGCACGAGCAGACCGGACCGTTCGAGCGGTTCTTCTTACAGCCGCCGGCCGCGCGTTCTGCGCCGGACAGGATCTATCGGAGCTCAACCCTCCGGACGCGAAGGACCTAGGCGACATTGTTCGTACGAGCTACAACCCGATTATTCGCGCAATTCGGAAGCTCGAGAAGCCGGTCGTCTGCGCTGTAAACGGCGTGGCTGCCGGCGCGGGCGCCAACCTCGCACTCGCCTGCGATATCGTGATCGCGTCAGAGCTCGCCTCGTTCATTCAATCCTTTTCGAAGGTGGGGCTCATTCCCGACAGCGGTGGAACGTTCTTTCTCCCGCGCATCCTCGGACTTCCTCTCGCTACAGCACTCACGATGCTCGCCGAAAAGGTCCCGGCCGATCGCGCACTCGAGCTGGGTATGATCTACAAAGTCGTTCCCGACGATGCGCTTTTGCGGGATGCGACGGTTCTCGCCAAACAGCTCGCGGAAATGCCGACGCGCGGGCTCGGTCTCACCAAGCGCGGCCTCAACGCGTCGCTCGTCAACGATCTCGACAGGCAGCTCGATCTCGAGGAGTCGCTCCAGCGAGAGGCCGGAAAGACAGAGGACTACCGCGAAGGCCTCTCGGCATTCCTGGAGAAACGAAAACCGGAATTCCTCGGGGAATGACGAAGGCTACCAGTTGCCGGCTACCCGCTACCGGTAACAGGTAACAGGTAGCCGCCTTCGCGATGAAAATCACGCGCGATTCCCGCATCGGTGTCGTTGGCGCCGGAGCAATGGGAAGCGGTATCGCGCAGGTTGCGGCGACGTACGGACACGAAGTCATCCTCCACGACACGAGCTCAGACTCTCTCGAGCGGGCAACAAAGGGAATTGGGACGAGTCTCGCGCGGTTTGTCGAAAAAGGCCGGATCACGGCCGACGAAGCCGCTCGGATCGAGAAGAGAGTTCAGACTGTCGGAGGCGACGGCTCGGATTCTTCAGCCCTCGACGCATTCGCTGAATGCGCACTCATCATCGAAGCCGTGATCGAGAACCTCGAGGCGAAGCAGGATCTCTTCTCGCGTCTCGAGTCGTTCCTCGTCGAACCGGCAATACTTGCGACGAACACCTCATCTCTCTCTGTCACCGCTATCGCGCGTGCCTGCGCGCAACCCGAGCGAGTTATCGGAATTCATTTCTTCAATCCTCCGACGGTGCTGCCGCTCGTGGAAATCGTGCCCGGCTACGTGACGAGTGCCGACGCTACTGCTGCTGCGCGAGAGATCATAAATGCATGGGGAAAAACGACGGTTCTCGCATTGGACACACCGGGGTTCATAGTGAATCGTATTGCTCGCCCGTTTTACGGCGAGGCGCTCCGCATTTATGAAGAAGGGATTGCGTCGATGGCGACGATCGATTGGGCGATGCGGGACATCGGCGGATTCAAGATGGGCCCGTTCGAGCTGATGGACTTCATCGGCAACGATGTCAACTTCGCCGCGACGAAGGCAGTGTACGAGGGAACATTCAACGATCCGCGCTACAAGCCGACGATCACGCAGCAGCGGCTGTTCGAAGCCGGATTTCTCGGGAAAAAAACCGGGCGTGGGTACTACGACTATCGCGAAGGCGCAGAGCAGCCTGAGCCGGACCGCGATGAAGAGCTCGGAACGGAGATTTTCTCACGGATCCTCGCGATGCTCATCAACGAGGCAGCGGACGCAGTACTGTTTCGAATCGCCACGCCGCGGGACGTTGATCTCGCGATGACGAGAGGCGTGAACTATCCGAAAGGTCTGCTTGCCTGGGGGGAGGAGCTGGGCCTGCACACGGTGCTCGCGCGACTGGAAGCGCTGTACAACAACTACGGCGAAGATCGGTACCGTCCGAGTGCGCTGCTGAAGCGGATGGTAAGCGAGCGCAAGAGCTTCTTCGCCGACTGACAGCGAGTAGCTTTCACAGCAATGACGGGCACGCTCGCTCCCCGATCCGCTGAGTCGAAAAAGCCAGCGCTTCACGAAGGGCTGGACTGGAAGCGGATTGCATACCTGCTGCTCGCATCGCGCGGCATCGACGACATCGAGGAAACTCGTCTCGTTCCCGAAAAGAAAGTCGTCTACCAGTTCTCGGCCCGCGGTCATGATCTCGCGCAGATAATTCTGGGGTCGATGCTCGACCAGGCGCACGACGGAATCGGCGCGTACTACAGATCCCGTCCGCTGTTGCTGACGTTAGGCCTTACGCTGGAGGATGCTTTTGCCGGTCCTCTCAGGAAATCCGGTGGATTCAGTGATGGGCGCGACATCGGCGTCGTTTGCAATCTTCCCAACAAGTCGGGTCCGATGGTTTTGCCGATGTCGGGAGACGTTGGGTCACAGTACACACCCACGGCGGGGTGGGCACAGGCGATCACGTATCATCGCGAGGTATTGAAGGACAAATCCTGGGACCGATCGATTGCGGTAGTGCTCGGAGGCGAAGCGTCAGCGGCAACGAACGGATTCTGGTCGGCGCTGACGATTGCAACGACGCTCGAGCTGCCGATGCTCTTCTACATCGAGGACAATGGCTACGGTATCTCCGTTCCAGGTGCGTTGCAAACGCCGGGCGGAAACATTGCCGCGAATCTCGAGTCGTTCAGCAGCCTCTACATCCGTGAGGGGGATGGAACGGAGCCGGCTGAGGTTGCGACGCTGTTCAAAGAGATGGTGTCGCGCGTGCGTGATGGGAAAGGACCAGCGCTGCTCCGGCTCAAGGTGCCGCGCCTTTGCGGGCATTCCGGCCAGGACACGCAGACCTATAAGTCGCCGCAATTCCTGGCCGAGGAGAAGGCGTGCGATCCATTGCCGAAGCTCAAGGCGAATCTGGTTCCGGCGCTGATGGCGGACGATGAATGGAGCGAGCTCGAGTCGACGGTAACGCGCGACGTGGAAGCGGCATTGGCCGAAGCACTTGCGCGGCCCGAGCCTGATCCATCACGGATCACTCGGTATCGATACGCAGAAGTTGGGACTGATGGGTCCCCCGAGATCCAGATTGTGGGAGGATTGGCGCCAAGCGGACACCGATTCCCTGCGTCGAGCACCGAACCGACGCCCGAGCCGCAACGCACCAACATGCTGACCGCAATCCGGCGCACACTCGAGAAGGAGCTCGAGACAAATCCAAAAGTGCTCGTGTTCGGCGAAGACGTCGGCCCAAAGGGCGGCGTTCACGCGGCGACAATGGGCCTCCAGGATCGGTTTGGAGATCGGCGCGTTTTCGATACGAGCCTCTCCGAGGAAGGAATCGTCGGGCGCGCCGTTGGAATGGCGATCGCTGGATTGATGCCGGTCGCGGAGATTCAGTTTCGCAAATACGCAGACCCCGCTACTGAGCAGCTGAACAACTGCGGCACGATCCGCTGGAGAACGGCGAACCGATTTGCTGCACCCATCGTGGTTCGAATGCCCGGCGGATTCGCAAGAGTGGGCGACCCGTGGCACAGCGTATCAGGCGAGGTTCTCTGGGCTCACGGAATCGGCTGGCAGGTAGCGATACCATCCAACGCCGAAGACGCGGTCGGTCTGCTGCGCACTGCGCTTCGCGGAAACAATCCGACGATCTTCTTCGAGCACCGACACCTTCTCGACAGTCCATGGGCACGACGCCCCTATCCAGGCGACGACTACGTAATTCCGATGGGGAAGGGACGCGTCATCGCCAGAGGTGACTCGCTTACCGTCGTGACATGGGGAGCGATGATCGAACGCTGCGAGCAGGCGGCGAAACGAACAGGAGCGTCGATCGAGATCATCGATCTCCGAACCATCGCTCCGTGGGATCGTGAGCTGGTGCTCGACTCAGTGAAGCGCACGCGACGTTGCCTCATCGTGCACGAGGATGGAATCACTGCTGGTTTCGGCGCTGAGGTCGCGGCGACTGTCGCGCAGGAAGCGTTCTTCAATCTCGACGCCCCGATTCAGCGTCTGGCAATTCCGGACGTTCCGGTTCCACACAACTTCGGATTGATGGAACGAGTGGTGCCGAGTGTGGAATCAATCGTCCAGCGAATGACGGAGGTGCTCGAAGCGTGACGGCCACAGACGTGAAGACGGTCGACGTTACGCTTCCCATCGAACAGACCGAGGGCACTGAGACTGTCATTTCAGTCTGGTTCAAGGCAATCGGCGATGGCGTAACGGAGAACGAGCCGCTGCTCGAGGTGAGCACAGATAAAGTCAATGTCGAGATTGCTTCACCGGCGTCCGGAACGCTCGCCGAAATCATCAAGAAAGACGGCGACAAGGTCGAGCCCGGCGAGCTCGTGGGGCGAATTGCCCCGGAGGACGCGAGTCCCAGCGCTAAAGCAGCAGCGACCGCAGCTCCCGCCGAGCCAACGAGCAGTCCCCAGGCAGACGGGGCGTCGAGAACGCCTCCGCTCGGAACAGCTCAA
>DATBRZ010000040.1:0-6656 GCA_036560025.1 Gemmatimonadaceae bacterium
GGCGTGCTGGGCGGCAATCGTCGCGACCCTGGTGCCGATTCTGATGTACTACGGTATCGGCTACGTTCAGTTCGGCTACCGATACGCACTCGATTTCATGCCGTTTCTGGCGCTGCTGGCTGCCCGCGGGCTACCGAATCCGCTTACAAGTGCCACTCGCGCCGTAATCGGCGCGAGTGTTCTGATCAACGTATGGGGAGCGGGTTACCTGGCGTCATGGATCTGAAAAGCAAACAGAACTAGCCCTGCCCCTCTAACACTTGAAGGGGAGTAGCAACGGAGCACGCTCCTTTCCTACTCCCTCTTAAGTGTTAAAGGGGGTAGCTACCGGTTTTTTATTTCAGGTATTTCTCGAACCATCCTAATGCCTCGTTCCACCACAGCTTCTGATTGAGCGGCTTGCCGATCCAGTGGCCCTCGTCGGGGAAGATGATCAAGCGGCTCGGAATTCCCTGTCGCTGCAGCGCCGTGAACAGCGATACGCCCTCGTAGTAGGGAACGCGGTAGTCGAGCTCACCATGTGACACGAGCGTCGGCGTCTTGAAATTCCCCGCGAAGAGATGCGGCGAGAACACGCGGTACTGGGTCTCCATCGCTGTCTTGTCCCAGTACGGTCCGCCATACTCCCAGTCAGGGAACCATATCTCTTCGGTCGCACCGTACATATTCTCGAGATTGAACACGCCGGCGTGTGTGAACAGTGCCTTGAATCTGTTGGTGTGGCCGGCGATCCAGTTCGTCATGTACCCGCCGTAGCTTCCCCCGGCGGCGCCCATTCTTGTTGAATCCAGCCAGGGATACTTCGCGAGCGCTGCGTCGAGCCCCGACATTATATCGGTGTAAGGCTTGCCGCCCCAATCCTTGGTGACGGCATCGACGAATTTCTGACCGTATCCCGTCGATCCGCGTGGATTGACGGCCACGACAGCCAGTCCACGCGATGCGAAAAGCGATGCGTTCCAGCGACCGTGCCACTGATCGAGCCACGCTCCCTGCGGTCCTCCGTGAATCAGCAGAAGAACCGGATATTTTCGTCCTGCCTGCCATCCCTGCGGCTTTACGACGAATCCCTGCAGACTGTCGAATCCGGGTGCCTTGAACCAGAAATCCTGAGCGGGATGAAGATCGAGCTTAACGAGAAGAGCATCGTTCTCATGGGTCAGCTGGCGCACCCCGCTTGCTCCCGTTGCGCCAACCGTCGCGATATACACCTCAGCAGGTTTCTCGACGGCATCGCGGAGCCACGCGATCTGTTTGCCATCGCTGGAGATCGACGGCGACGAGTTGTTCATCGTTCCGACGAGAAGCCGTGGCGCATCACTCCATCGATTACCGGTCCTGGTGAGCCGGTACAGCTTGTCGCGGCTCGCGTCGACTGTCGTGATGTAGATCGCGTCGCCGGATGGGGAGAAGAAATACCCGTCCGCATTGCGATCCCATGCCGGGGCGAGACGCGTTGACGTTTTGGCGGCGCGGTCGTACGCCATCAGGCGCCCGAGATCCGACTCGAATCCCGCGCGCTCCTGCGACGTGTAGATAATCCATTTACCATCCGGTGAGTAAACCGGATTCACGTCCGCACCGCGCATATTCGTGGTGATTACAGTCGGAGCGCCACCGGTCGCGGCCACGGTGTACAGGTTGATATCGGTGCTCCACGCGTCCTCGCGCCCCTGATCTTTCGCCGTGAAAGCAAGCTCGCGTCCGTCCGGCGAAAACGCGTACCCTTCGCTGCCGCCAAATGGACCTGGAGGCACATCGTACCGCGCATTTCTTGTTACGTCGACGAGTCCGCCGCCGTCGGCGCCGACGACGAAGAGGTGTGCGCGCGTCTCGTTGCCCCACGCGTTCCAATGACGGTACATCAGATTGTCCGCGACGTGCGCCTTTACCGGATTCTCCTCGTCGCGCTTCGCACGCGCAGAGTTACACGCTTCGTCAGCGCAATCGGGATACACACTCGACACGAAGGCGAGCTTGTCACCCGTTGGAGACCACACTGGCCCGCTCACTCCGGCGCTCAGGTCGGTGAGTTTCTTCGCGCCGCTCCCGTCAGCGGCAACGATCCACAGCTGCCCTCCTGAGATGTACGCGACCCGGCGGCCGTCAGGAGACCATCGCGCTTCGGTCGCTCTGACGGTAGCCGACGGGAACTGGGTCGGTGTTCCGCCCTTCGCTGGAATTGTGTACGTGACGGTCGTTCGACTGTTCTTAGTCAGATCCGTCGTACGCCTTGAATAGAGTACGACCTGGCCCGAAGGAGAAATCTGAGGATCCGAAACGTTTCGCACGGCGGCGAAATCCTCGAACGTCATCGCGCGTTTCTGCGCGGCGACGGGGTTCGCAACTATGGCTGTGAATCCGATCGCGAGTGCAACGGTTCGAATGGTCATTGTGGTGGAATGGAATGGGTACGGGGTGCGGGTTACGAGGTGCGCGTGTTAGGAAATTGAATCCGGTTCCCAGTCACCGTACCCCGAAACCCGTACCCGTTTTTACACCGATGGCTGCGCTGCCGCCCAGCGAGTTGCGTCAAAAACGCCCGACGGCATCGGCTCGTTCACGCGGACGTTCTCGTATTCCTCGCGGAAAAATACCTTGCCGTCACGATACGACGTGAATTCCAGTGCGACGAGATACCCGTCGATTTCGCGATACTTGCCTATTCGCGTATCGGTGATGATCGAGCGATCACCGCGCCGATCCCGCTGAATGAACCGCACCAGGACGAGCCTGTCCGCGTCGATCCACACCTGAGTCGACTCGAGATCGCCTTCCTCCGCGCCGATCACGTAAACGCGCTTCCCCTCCCAGCGCTGCGTATGAAACCTGGAAAGCCGGACGCCGAGCGAGTCGAGACGACGAAGCGTTATCTCGGATGGAATAGCGTACACGTCTCCCGTCAGCGTGAGTATCGGCTGAATCGAGCGCCTTGATTCCACCCGGCGGCCATTGTCGAAGCTCGTGACGCGGTTGTTGAGAATGAGCAGTCCGCTCTTTGTCGACAAAGGAAGGAAATCGATCCGCAGTCGTCCCGGCACGGAGAGGTGCTGGAGCCACCGTGATTTCTGCTCGCCACCCGATTGAGTGACGAAAGTATTTATCTGTTCGAACTTGAGGGTCCGATACCATTTCCCGGCATATCGATCGTGCATTCGCTCAATGAGATCAGCCGATCTTTTGACGGCGCCTCGTTTTCCCTCGGATCGCGTGGGCTCCTCGGGTCCGGGGCCGAGAATCCTGGCGCATCCTGTCGCAGTAAGAACAAGCCCTGCGGCGAGAGCGCCGTAGAATGAGCGAGAGCGAATCCAGGGAATCGATGACTGATCAGGGATCATTTTCCTTTCCTATCGCGCGCCGCTTTGACTGTAATAGATACCATTGAAGAGAAAGCGGAAAGCTCCATGAGGCTGTGATCTGAAATACACCTCTGGACCGTACAGGATCACGTCACCTCGTCCGAGCTTCGCGGTTGCGATCTCGACTGCTCCGTCGAGCACGCGCGCGCCCCACGCCCAGCCGCTCCGAAGCGGTGATGGACTGTCGAACCAGGCGACGCGGCGCATACCCGCCACGCTCGCTCCCGCTCCAAAACGGAATGCCGGACTGTTGTCGAAGAACACGTCGACTCTTGCCGGCAGACCCCAGGCCACTGGATTCGTGGTGTCTACGGCGACCTTGAGAATCGAGCCCGGCACGTAATAGCGAGCGCGCGGGAGGGGTTTCCCCGCGGAGTCGACGACCGCATCGGTCAACCGGAGCTGCAGCTGATGGGCTATGCGCGCAGCACTGCCCAGTGCGATAAGCGTCCCGCCGTCGTCGACGAATCGGCGTAGCTGAGGAAGGGTTTTCTCTTCGCTGATGACGCCAACGCGATGCTGCCATTCGGCTGGAACATTCACGGTTGGAGGCGGCCGGGCCGTCGTATCCGAGACAAGTCGCGCTTCGTCAGGCAGAACGATCACGTCATATCGCTGCCGCAGGTTTCCGGCGTCCAGGTCCCTTGCAAACACGCTGTCGTAGGGAAACTCGAACTCCTCGAAGATGAGACGCAGCCATCCCGACGAAATCGAGCCGCCGTATTCGTCCCAGAGAGCAATGCGCGGTAATCGAAGCTTTGTCAGCTCACTCGTTTCGATCGCTCCGGAAACCGCTGCAAACGAAACACCTCGATCCTTGGCGAGCGTGCGCAACCGGCTCAACGTTGACGGTCCGCCGCGCACGACGAACGCGCCTTGCGGGAGCCGTTGGCCGCCAAGAGGTACAGACTTTGTGACGGTGTAAACCTCCTCACCGGATCGAAGCAGGCGATTCAGCGCGGCGAATCCGTCGTTTGTCTTGCGCGTCCATGCGTACCAGGCTGCCGGTTGGGACGGAACCGTTCCAGCCGGCACCGGCGCAAACCCAGTCAGCTTCTCGAGCGGAGCATTGAACGAATCGAGAATGCGATCGAACTGAACGCCCATCTGATAAGCCAGGGTCCATCCCGCGTTGTCGTAGGGCGGCGTCGGAGGACCGCCGGGATAGGGAATGTCGTCGGGATGGTTTTGCGGCTCGAACATGTCGAGGACGTGCGGCCGGAATGCCTGAGCCGCGAGCACCACATATGAGCCCGCCGGATAGCTCCGTCCATTGATCGCAAGCGGAGCTCGCGCGCGATGGATCGTGATGCCGTTTTTTACGAGGGCGTTGATGAATCGCACCGCCGTAGCAAAATCACGCTGATCCGACGGAATCACGTACGCCCGCGCATCACGGGAAGCAGGATCGTGAAGTAGCCTCACGTACTTCTCTGTCGATTGTCGCCAAGACCGCGGATTGGAAGCGCTGTCTTTCGCCGCTGCTTCCTCGACGCGCGTAACGAGCTTCGGAGTCAACGTCCAGTTGTCGCGACTGCCGCGCTCGATCGAGTTCCTGCCCATCCTGTAAATGTTGTACAGGAAATCCTCGCGATACTTCGAGGCTACATCCAACACGGCACGATTCGCCGAAAGCTCATAGGCGAGCGACTGTGCGAAATGCCACGGCTGCGGCAGAATCGGATACGGCGTGCTCGCGCTCGGCAGCAGTCGGTCAGGAGCGAGAACGATTTGCGACGGAGTGGGACTTCCGAACGTTTCCGTCAGCAATCCGATCATGTTGTGGAAATACACCGTCGTACGCAGTCCGCCGTTCCACCACGTCGAGAAGCTCGCGCCGTTCCGCATTGTTGCGCCCGGCTTTCCCTCCGCGATGAACCGGTTGTGAATCGCGGCACCTACCAGATCAATCGCGACTGGAATGAGTGGATCGTAGTTGTAATTGAACGGATCGCGAAATGGAGGCGCGAACAGCACCGAGCCGGCCGGTCCGGTCTGATGGTGGTTGTACATGATCTGCGGATACCACGACCGGAACAGAATGCTGTCGATCGCACGCGTCTCCGGAAGGGCAGCCATGTAGGAATCGCGGTTGTTGTCGTGACCCGCGTACTTGTGGTAAAGCCGCGGCACGCCGCTGAGCGAACGCTTCTTCGGATCGGGGTTGCGCATGTACCAGTTCGAGACGAGATCCATACCGTCCGGATTCACGAGCACCGCGAGAAGGATCACGTCCTTCAGAAAACGCTGCGTCTCGGGATCGTTCCGGCTCACCATCTCGTACACGAATTGAACGAGCTGTTGCGCCCCCAGCACTTCAGTAGCGTGCAGTCCACCATCGATCCACACTATTGCCTTCCCTTCTCTGGCGAGCGCGTGCGCCTGCTCATCGTTGAGCGTTTCCGCTCTCGCCAAACGCTCGGATATCTCCCGATAGCGCGACAGCCGCCGATGATTCTCCGCTGACGTGATAATCGCCATCCACATCGGGCGACCTTCGGCCGTTGTGCCAATCCTCTCGAGTGTCATCCTGTCGGACTGACGATCGAGCTTCTGCCAGTAGTCGACGAGCTGCGCGTAGTTGATGAGGAAATAATCGTCGCCGATGGCGTGGCCGAATTGCTGGAGGGGAGAAGTGATGCGCTGAGCGGGTAACGGCGTCGTGACGGAGGCAACCGCGAGAACGACGGCGAGAGAGTGTCGAGCGAGCTTATCGAAAAGCGGAACTGAGAGAATCACAGGTCCGAGGATCCAGGGTTCGAGGTGAAGGGTGCGAGTTCAGATAAAAACCTAAACTCGTGCCTGCTTCCTCGGGCCCTCACGCCTCGGACCTGTGATCTCAGTTCCGCTTTTTGTTCCGGCTGCGATGATCACTCCTGTCAGAATCACCGCTCCGCCGATGATCGTCAGCAATGGAGGCACCTGCCGAATGCCCGGCAGAAACGCTGCGATCAAAGTCGCACCTACCGGCTCACCGAGCACCACGAGATTCACGATGTATGCGGGGAGGTAGCCGAGCGCCCAGTTGAGTCCCGTGTGCCCGAGAAGCATCGGACCGAGCGCAAGCGCGGCGAAGATCGAGATCTCGCGAGCGGGCTGCGGCGCGAGATGAGTCCGCGAAACGACTGCGAAAGCGACAAGTGCAACGAAGCACGCACCGTAAGCAACCGCTACATACGCCCAGATGCCGTACTTCCCTCTGAGCTTCCGCCCGATCGAGTAATAGATCGCGGCGGTAACAGCCGCTGACAATGCCAGCAGGTTGCCGATCGCAGGTCGCTGCGCGGAGATGGGACT
>DATBRZ010000041.1:0-24964 GCA_036560025.1 Gemmatimonadaceae bacterium
AACGCCGCGTCGTATGCTTCGCGCACTGCTCGAGCGACCCGAGCATCGCTCTTTCCGTAGGGATACGCGAATGCGCGAACGGCTCTCCCTGTCGCATCTTCGAGCTCCTTTCGGCTTCCGCGAACCTCATCGTCGAGGTCCGAGTCTTCGAGCGCAGTCAGGTCGCGGTGCGTCCTGGAGTGTGCACCAAATTCGATTCCCCGCTCGGCCCACTCGCAAATCTCGCGACGATCCATTAGCGGAAGTCCCTCGGCGCTCGGTCGGTCCTCTCGCCGAATCGCATTGCCGATGAGGGCCGTTGGAACGAAGACTGTTGCGCTCCAACCGGCGCGAGTGATCGTGGGCAATGCATGATCGCGGAGCGACGCGTAGCCGTCATCAAACGTGATCAGCAGCGGTTTCCGGGGTAGCGCACGGGACTCGTCGAGGAAATCCAGCCATTGAGCGCACGAGATTCCCTCGTAGCCTGCTCCGCGAAGCATTGCGATTTGTCGCTCGAACGCAGACGGAGTAACTGTCAGTCCGCGCCATGGCTCACTTGGCACGGCGGCGACGTTGTGATACAGCAGAACCGGTAGGCGAATGTCGCGCGGCGCCCGACGAGTCAGACCGTCTCGCCCGGCAGGCATCAGTCGAGGACCCCGATGGCCCGGCCGACCCTTCTCCGAAAATGGCGCAGTGATGGATGGTGGAATGCACGCCGCGCACCGGGTGTTCGAATCACCGCTCGCCCTATGCGATAGGCCATTCCGTTGACCCGAACAGGGTCGAGCTCCCGTGCCGATTCCAGAAGCTGAACAGCGTGCGGACGATCGAGATCGGGGTGCATGACAGCGATGGCGAACCTGATTCCCGCGAGCCGCCGGCGCAGTATCGATCGATGCGGCTCGCTTTTGACGTATGTGAGTGCTTTGGTGAGCGTCTGCTCCATCCGGCCGAGCATCGCGCGCCGGTCGGAGCTCATTTGGCCGGAACGGCGGCGGTGGAAGGCCCACGCCCCCGGGCTGTACCGAAAGACACACCCTGCCGCGGCACAACGCAACCAGTAATCCTGGTCGGCCGACAGGATTTTCTCATCCCACGGCCCGATCCGTTCGAGAGCCTGCCTCTTCATAAGGACACCGTGTGACAGCAAGCCGCCGCCTTCTCCCAGCGGGTCGAGAAGGCGGGCCAGCATATCGTCGTACTGAGCGGTTTCCCAACCTTCCCAGTCGGGGCGTCCCGGGCTCGTCTGGAACTGACATCCATCGCCGTAAACAATGTCCGTGCCAGGATTTGCAGCGAATACCTCCAGTTGTTTCTCGATCTTGTTGGGGGCGAGGAAATCGTCGGCGTCAAGGAGCTGCACGAACTCTCCCGATGTCTCCGTAATGCCGCGGTTATAGCCACCTGCGTCGAGCCGGTTCTCCTGCCGAATGTATCGGACTCTACCCGAGTACCGGTTGGAAACCTCATCGGCGGTTGAGTCGTGCGAATCATTGTCGATAACCACGATTTCGAGGTTACGGTACGACTGATTGAGCACGCTTTCGATCGCGAGCTCGAGGTCAGGCCAATTGTCATGCGTGACGATGGTGACCGAGACGACGCCCGACTTGAGTGGAGTCATTCGGTGGCGATCAATTTCAATTTCCTAGACCACGTCGGCGATGCGATCGTCAACGCGCGCGAAGTACGACAATCCGGTGACGACAAGCAGCGCCGAAACGAAGGCTGACAGAAGAATCGCCGCAGGCGCTACGGCGGATCCTCCCAACAAAGTCCAACGGAAGCCCTCGACCACTGCGGTCATTGGATTCAGCGCCAGTACTTTCTGCCACGATGGAGGCAGCGAGAAGCTCGAAAACACGACGGGTGTCGCGAAGAGCAGTGCTTGAAGAAGAAATGGCGTGACATACCGGACGTCGCGGAACTCGGCGTTGAGCGCAGCGACCCAGATTCCGACGCCGGCCGATGCCGCGAGTGCGAGAACAATGAAAACCGGCAGAAGGACGAGACTGGCCGACGGCGTGATCCCGGCAAGGGCGATCATCACCACGAGCAGCACGAATGCAATGAGGAAATCGAGCACAGCGGCGAGCACTGCTGCCAGCGGAAGGAGCACACGCGGGAAGTACACCTTGGTAATCACGCGCTCGTTGACCACAATGCTTTCCGTCGCGCTCGCAACGGATGATGCGAACAACTGCCATGGCACGAGGGCGGCGTACGCGAACATGTAGTACGGGAGCCCATTCGAATCGAGCTTCGCCACGCGGCCGAAGAAAGCCGTGAACAGAAGCATCAGCGCGACCGGTTGAAGAATCGCCCAGGCCGCTCCGAGAACGGTTTGAGTATAGCGGACCCGGATATCCCGCCATGTCAGCAGGTACAGCAATTCCCGGTATTCCCAGATCTCGCGCGCTCCAGCCGCGAGCCCGTTTCCGCGGGGAGTGATGCGTCGCACTGCAGTGCTCACGGCGACCTGGATGCAGCTGGGTTAGCCAACGTGCCTGCATTCTTCGCGAAAACGGCGAACACATGCGTGTCCGTAGAGCGCGTCCCGCGACACGTTAGTTGCGGATGCCTCGACAACTCACGCCGGATCTGCTCGCCGCCGCGCAGCACGTAACGACCCCACCATGCGTTCTCGAACATCGTCGTTTGCCGAGCGTCGGAAAAGAGAAGTGTTCCTCCCGGAATCAGCGCATCGACGAATGCGGCACACGCCCGGCGCACCGACGCCGGGCGCAGAAGAGCCGTCAGGACACCCATAGCGACAACGAGGTCGAACGCGCCGGGCGGCGTATCGCGCCTTGCATCCCATTGAATCACTCGCACATGAGGAAAACTGCGTAGCCTCGTTTGCGCTCGCTCCAGTGCGACCGCGGAGTAATCGGCAGCGATCAGCTCGTCACAATTCGTAGCGAGACGCTCGGTAAAGACACCCTCCGCGCAACCGGCTTCGAAAGCGCGGCCGAACCGCCCGGGATGTGCCTCCGTCAGCAATTCCTCAGTGATCTTGAACCTCTCCTGTTCTGACCGGCTTCGTGAATTCCATGGATCCGGAGTGGATTCGAAGACCCTGTCGAATGAAGCAGGCTCTCTCCACGCATCGGCGGCCATCTGGCGGAGCGCAATCGAGAGATAGACCGTGCTGCGTGCTCCGGGTATCCGCTTGGCCGCGTCGCGAACGATGTCGCCTATTCGATGTGACACGGGGAAAAGCTACTGCGGGGAAATCGCGCGGGCTTGGGTACGCGCCTTCAGCTCTCCGTCGACAGGACTCCCTGGATGTACCGTATCGGACCCAGGAGGAGCGCGCCCAGGCGCCTCGCCGGAGACACGATGCGCGGCCGCGATTCCGGTGCGCCACGCCACGTACGTCGCTTACCGCGAATTGCCTCGAGCAGGTACTTGAGCGTGGAGACTCGATGGTTTCTGCCCTCGACCAGAAGCATCGTGAAATAGGCCGTGCTCGCGGTGAGATCGCGAAGGTGTCGAGAGCGCAGAACATCCATTGTCGGAGGAAATGGATGGCGCACGGTGGCATCCGGGGTATACGCAACGCGATATCCGAGGTCGACCAAGGAAAAGAACGCGTGCTGCTCGCCGCCTCCGTAAAGCGGAGTTCCTCGATCGGTGCGCTCATGGAATCCCGGCCACACCTCGAACGCTTTTCGGCGCACCGCCATGTTGCACCCGGGACCAATGCCACCGAAGCCACAGATCTCGAACCAGTATGGGTTTGATCTATCGATCTTCAGCTCGGAGCTACGGTTGTACGCGGAGCCGCGAACCCGTGCGAACAATTGCTCGGATTCGGTCTCTACCTTCAGGGGTACCGTTCGTCCGCTCGCGCCCATGACGAGCGGATCATCGAACTGGCGAGCGAGACCAGCGAGCCATCCGGGCTCGGGAACGGCATCGTCATCGAGGTAGGCAATGATGTCCGCACTCGATACCAGCGCGCCGCGATTGCGCGCGCGGCACAGCCCCCGCTTCGGCTCTACCACATAACGCGCTCTCCAGCGCTCGGCGACCCTTCTCGTCTCTATGTTACCGTCGGAGTTGTCGACGACGATCACGTCGAAATTCCGGTAATCCTGGTCAGCAACGGCGCCCAGGCAGCGGTCGAGCTCAGCGGGTCGACCGCACGTAGGAATGACAACCGAGCACGAATGCTCGACCGCTTGCTCCTGAACCAGCGTCAGCACGTTTGTCAGGGTGCAGCCTCTCCTGCAACGCACGCTTGCTCGTAGGCAAGCGCACGCCGCCGCTTGATGTCCGTGCCCGCAAAGATATCGGCGGTCGCGCTGCGCGCAAAGCGTATGTTTGCACCGTCCCTGACGCGCATCTCAGCAACGGGTCGTTTGCATTGACCGGGCCGCGATTACTGTCAAATGCTCTGATGCCACGCGGTGGATAGATTGAGCCGCCGATGATCGACTTCCACAACCATCTCATCCCCGCTGTCGACGATGGTGCAGCCGACCTCGCCGATTCTCGTTTCGGAATGGCGGCGATGGTTGACCAGGGCGCGACGACGATCATTGCTACTCCACATTTTCGCGGATCGATGGCTGGCCGCGCGCGAGATCGCAACGCGTACCTCGCCGTCATCGACAAGGCGTGGGAAGAGCTCCGCGAGCTCGGCAGGAAAGAATTTCCCAAGGTTCGTCTCGAGCGCGGGGCTGAGGTGATGCTCGATGTTCCGTCGCCGGATCTCAGCGATTCACGCTTGCGTCTCGCGGGAACGGCATTTGTGCTTTGCGAGTTTCCATTCATGCGCATTCCTCCGCACAGCATCCGCGCGATTGCGACTCTCGCCGACGGCGGCGTGCACCCGGTAGTCGCGCACCCGGAACGCTATTCGAACATGATGGGAAACCTGGAGCTGATGGAGGATTGGAAAGCCGCCGGCGCTTTTCTTCAGGTCAACTGCGGCTCCCTCACAGGGCAGTACGGCGCGGCCGCAAAGCGTATTGCATGGGATCTCGTACGACGCGGAGTCGCGGATTACCTGTCGAGCGACTATCACGCGCGGGGTCGTTGCCAGATTGCCGATTGCGCAGCGGCGCTGACCGAAGCCGGCGGCAAGAGCCAGCTACGCGCTCTGACGGTTACGAATCCTCAGCGAATGCTGCGCGGCGAACCGCCGCTTCCTGTCGCGCCGTTCACCACACGCAAGCCAAAACTATGGCGGCGCCTACTTCGACTCGCTTAACCACCAAGTCCGCGTTCAGCTAATAGCGTTTGACTGTGGGGCGGACAGAAGGAAGCGGAGGCGCCAGACGCGGCGCCCCGGGCGTCGACAGCCCAGCTCGATAAATCGGGGCACGCGCACTTGCTGGACGACGCTCTCTCGTTGAACTGTTCACTGCTTTCCACACCATCCACAACGCCACCGCATTCAACGGCACCCCGCCGAAGGTCAGCGAGAAATCTGACTCGATGAGGAAGAGCGGCAGGAGAAGGACGACCGCAATCAGTGACCTAAGTGGCGATTGTCCCGGGCGATTCACAAAAACGTCGAGACATCGATAAATGAGGCCGACGATGAACATTCCGAAGATCACTCCCGGCGGGCCGAAGTTCGCGTAGAACTCCACGAGAAACGGGAAGTTGATCGATGTGCTGAGATTGCTCCAGTGAAGAAAACCGTATCGGTGGCCGAACGCCTGGCCGAGCTGCTTCATCGGCTTGTCGGGCCAGAGGAACCGCGGAATCGCAAGTCCGATCAGAGAGTAGTACGTCTCTCCGTTCCAGTAGGGGATCTGATCCGGAGTGCGTCGTACGACATCAGCGAATAGGTCCATGTTCGCGGATCGCTTGACGGTCTCCTCGAATCCGTGAATGACGGTGCGCGGCAGGCCGCGGTCGGCAACTTCGTCGCTAACCAGCTGCAGCATGAGGCTGAAGCGTTGTTCGGTGGACAGCTCGCGGCTGCCGAACCAGGCGGTATTTCGAAAATCGATGGCGACACCGCGGAATGTCGCCGCGAGCAGAAGCGCCACGACACCCGCAATCACCCATCGCGCCTGAATTACGGGTCTCCCAATCCACAGCCCAAACCCTGCGACAACGAAAAACATCACGAACGGCGCGACTGATCCTCCGGCAAGGGCAAATGCCGAAGCGCCCGCGAACCCTACAGCGAACAGCAGCTTGTGAATTCCGGATAGCTGCTTCCTTCGCGCGAGAACGGTGAGCAACGCCACCCCAAACCATTCGAGCGAAACAAGAAACTGAAATACGCCGCCGACCGTCAGCGTCGCGCCAAGCCAAGCCTTTAGGCCGGAAATTGCGAGGCCACCGTAGAGAAACGCGAAGCCCCAGTAAGCCAGAATCCTGGGATTCCAGTTCAGTCGATCAGGCCTGGCTCCGGGGCGGGCGAACAGTCCGGGAACGAAATACCCGACGGACATCATCATCCACCCGAAGAAGGCAAGCTGAATCGGGAAGTCGTAGTCGAAAGCCGGATCCGCGGATGCGTTGTAGTATCTGTTGTATGCGCCGACGACGATCGGGAGGACGAAATACAAGCCGTACACCAGGCTGATCATCGGGAAAAATGGGATCGGCCTTCTCGATCGATGATCTTCAGCTACATACACGTACATCGGCGCGAGACACAATATCCAGAGCCCGGTCGCAAGCGCCCGCGTAAAAGGAGCGACCTCTGAGTCGCGAACCAGGACGATGACTGCCGGGATTAACGCCATCGCGCCGATAACCGTCGGCAGGACTTTGGCGTGCTTTTTCGACTGGTGATTCGTCGCGAGCGGATGCGTGCGCACTATGCGTGATTATCCGTAATCATTGGGAGATCGCAGTTCCCGTACGGCGCTGAGCAGCGAACACCGACGGTGCACGAACGATTCCGAGGGCGCGAATCGCGACCCGTAGGCGTGCGCTGTACGAATAGCCGCTATCGTGGCAGCGGCGGAATCCGGCAAGCGCAACTCTCATCCGCAGATCTTCCCTCGCAAGATAGAACCGAACCTTGTCGATCAGCTCGGCGCTCGAGCCAAAGAATTCAGCTTCGACTCCCTCCTCAAACATATCGAGGTGCTCCTCGGTTCTGTCGGCGAGAAGCATGCTCCCGCAGGCCGGTATCTCGAACGTTCGGGTCGTATGCTGGTCGGGACAAATCTGGCGAAGAAATCCAATGCTGATTCTCGACCCGCTGAGCGCGTACGCGTACTCGGCGGCGTACAGCTCGCCTCCCTGATATGCCCGAGCGAGAGACTTGTTCCTTCGAATGGAGAACCGGACTCCGCCCGCATTGCGGCGCAGCGTAGCCCAGCGCTGCGGCGTAACTCTACCGTCGCGAACGTGTTCCCAGCCGTAACCCCAGAATTTCAGATCGCAGTCCACACTCTCGGCGAGCTGCGACAGCATCGACTCGCGTCTGGGTTCCCACCCGCCAAGAAACGACACGTCGCTGGCAAAGCGGTCCGCATCGTTGCGGGACGCTGGACTCAGCGGCCGGTGATCCTCATCGCCGAAGCCAAGCGGCATGTAAATCACCGGCTTTCCGAGCGCTCGGTACTGCTCCAGCTCATACCGTTTGGACGTTATGAGCGTGTCGTAGAGCGGCATTGCGGCGTCCGCAAGCGATGTGCGCTTCCATGCGAGCGTGAAGTACGGATCGGGTGTGTAATGCACGAGCTTCGCGCCAAGCGATCTCGCTCGCTTGAGACTCTCCGGTCTCAAGTATTGCTGCTTTTCCGCCCACACGAGATCGGGTCGCAGCCGCTCAACCGCCGCCACGAAATCCCGGTTGAGCCCTTCGATCACAACGCCGCGACAGCTCCACTGTTGCGCTATTCGGCTCGCGCGAGAAACCGACGACCATCGTTCGAACGAGTCGAGCGCCTCAACATCGTGTCCGAATTCGCGCAATACCTGCATGCGCATTCGGGATGTTTGCCCTTGCTGAACAGTTCCGACAAATAGAATCTTCATTCGAGGCAACGCGCGGCCGAACGCCCCGGACGCCGCCGGGAGCTCGAGTCATGGGCGGTCATATTCTCAATGGGACAGTTGAGCCGACTGCCGGGTAGTGCCGCGTACCATCGCGCCATCGTTGCAGCGAAGAAGGTCGTCTACGGAAGGCATGGAGAGCCGATTACGCTCGGTAACCATACCCTTCGCTACGTCCCGGGAACAAGGCCCGCACGCCTCCGCCACGCGAATTCTCGCGACGAAACAGTCCGCAACGACGTTCGGCAGATCCAATACATTCTGGCGACGGTCGGTGAAGGCAATTTCGTCATCGATGTGGGTAGCAACGCGGGACAATACACCGTTCTGTTCGCCGCATTGACTGGCCCGAAGGGACGTGTGATCGCGTTCGAGCCGGCGAGTGCCGCCCGTGCAATTCTGCGCGAGAACCTCGGGCTCAATGGGTTTGAAAATCGGGTGTACATCGAACCCTTTGCTCTTTCCGATATTGCGGGACAGCATCGGTTCTATGAGCGGGGTGCCGACACGATGGCTTCGCTTGAACGTGCCGGTTTTGGAAATGACAGCTCCGCACCGGATATCGGGGAAAGCATCATCGAAACGGTCACTCTCGATGACTACCTCGCGAAGCAGGGTCGCGCAGCGCCGAATCTCGTGAAGATCGACACCGAAGGCGCCGAGATTAAGGTGTTGCGCGGCGCAACTGACACGCTTCGGGGAGCCGTGCGGTTTGTCTGTGAGCTTCATCCATACGCGTGGGACGCCTTTGGCACTTCGTATTCGGAGCTGCTGGATATCGTCCGCGCAGGTGGAAAATCGATCCGCTATCTCGATACCGAGCGCCGAATCGAGGATGGTCCTGTTTACGGAGCGGTCGTGATCGACTGAGTCCGTGTCCCAGTCAGGACGTTTATTACTTCGGACGACAGTCGATCTTCGAATCGCTGTCGGGAATGCTCCTCCCGCGTCTTTTTCCAGACAGCGCGTCGCATCGCGAGATACAGATCGTTCTCATCGAGCATCGTAGTCATCGCGGCCGCCATCTCGTTCGCGTTCGACGGGTCGTCGATCAACAGTCCGGTTCGTTTGTCGTCGATCAGCTCGGGTATCGCGTAGCGACGTGATGAGATGGCCGGACAACCGAAATAACCGGCTTCCACCGGCAGCAGCGGTGAAACGTCGGAGATAGTCGCGTTGACTACAGCTCGGGCGCGACTGAGTATGTCGCGATACCGTCGGAGCTCGTCGGGGCTCTCTTTTCTGAGAAATCCCGCAAACGAAAGCCCATCCGCAGCAGAGAGATCTCGAGGCTTGTCACCCACCACGATCAGCGCGGCATTTGGGTGCGATGTTCTCACTCGCCGAAACGCATCGAGTACAACCCGGCCGCCCTTTCTCTCGAAATCAGTCGCAATGAAGGCGAGCTCGCGTCCACCGGCGTAAGTGTCGGTCACCGGCATCTCCATCTCACCGAAGATGCCGACGGTGTCGACGCGGGACGGATTCAACCGGTACTGCGTGATACCTCGGTCAGCCGCCCAGCGACTCGTGAAAAGAACTCGCTCTGCCTTGTTCAGCCACTCCGCCTCGAGATCCTCGATGCGACGAATGTCTTCATGACGGAATTGATCCAGCGGATGATATATCTCGATGTAGTCGTGGAACGTCGCGTCGCTCCATGCGACGTAGGGCCGTCCTGGTCTCGTGAGAATCCACGGAGTGAATCCATGAAAAAAATCGAGATCTGCGTCGCGCGCTGATCTGTGCGCGACCTCGCGGGCAATGGTTTCAAGTCGCTCGTGCGAAAAAAAGAAGAAGTTGCCGCGGGCGCCAGCGAGCCGTCGCAGCTTTGACACTACCTTCTGGCGTAATACGACGGCAGGATCAATCGGGCCCACGTACTGAACTTCGAAATGCTTGCTGAGCGTTCCGAATGCAGCCGCGTTGATCGCGGAAAAACCGCCTGATCGTACGTGTCGTGGAAGATTCGAGATGAAATTGAGCATGCTATCATTGTCGGGGCGATGAGCAAAATCTATCGACGCTCGTTTTACCGCTCGATGGCGAGCCTCGCGGCGCGGTCCGCCAGGGAGGTCATGCCTTTCGTTCTCGAGAAAACCGGTGCGACATCGGTCGTCGACGTAGGATGCGGAACGGGTGACTGGCTTCGCGTCACGACCGAGCTCGGTATCTCCGACATCCTCGGCGTCGATTTCCATGATGGCGGCGAGCTTAACATTCCTGCCGATCGATACCTGTCGCACGATCTGACAAAGCCGCTCAACCTTGGGCGAAAGTTCGACCTTGCAATGTCCCTCGAAGTTGGTGAGCACCTTCCGCCGGAAGCCGCGAAACCGTTCGTCGAGCTGCTCACCAGTCTCGCCCCGGTAGTCCTCTACTCAGCGGCCATTCCCGGGCAGGGCGGAACCAGTCATCTGAACGAGCAGTGGCCAAGGTACTGGGCAGCCTTGTTCACTGACGCCGGATACACGCCGATTGATTGCATTCGAAGGCAGTTCTGGGAAAACGATCGCGTGGTTGGTTATTACGCGCAAAACGCCTTGCTCTATGTTCGCGCTGATTTGCTGAACCGGTATGACGACCTGCGCGACTTGCCCTCGCTTGATCTTCTGCCCGTGGTGCATCATGGCATGTACATGGATGCCGTAACCGAGCTCTCGAAGCTCAACCGGCTCAACAGCTCTCGAGGTCTGTTGAAGAGGCTTCCGGGTGCACTCTGGCAATCGGTCGCGACGAGAGGTGCTCGTCTTTTTTCAAAAGATGATTGAACCATCTAATCGCGGCCGTACAGGCTCAGGAGCGCGTCCGACGAGTGTCCGATCGAGAAGGGAGACTCCGCGACAAGCCTATTCGCTGCGACGCGGTTCGGCCGCTGCGGAGCCAACTCGAGCAGATCAGTGGCCCACTGCTCGGGTCCGGCCGCAACATTCCTGAATCGAACGAGCTCCGGTACGACGACGCATTCACGTGGCACAACACTGGAGGCGAGAACCGGCAAGCCCGCCGCTTGGGCCTCGACGGCGACCATTCCCAATCCCTCGCCGCGAGACGGGAAGAGCAGTGCATCACTGGCCGCCATCAGGAGGTTCATGTCCCGACGCATTCCGAGAAAACGAATCCGGTCTCCTAATCCGGCGTCTGCTATTCGGCGCTGCAGAATTGGAACTGCGGGGCTTTGACTTCCAGCAAACATGACCTGCGCACGCCTCTCGCGTAGAGCAAGTTCGATTGCTACGCTCACCGCAAACGCCGAATTCTTGTGCGCCTGTGGATCAGCTGGATCGGGCGATCTGTCGATCCTTCCGGCGAACAGAACAATCAGCGAATCAACGGGGCAGCCAAGCTCTCCGCAGATCGCCGCTCTCGACAAATCGCGATCAACAGCGAATCGAGCCGTATCAATTCCGCAATGGAGCGCACGCATCGGAATGTGCGCGAAGACTGTATCGTCAAATCCATATTCATGGAGCACTTGACGTGAAGTTCCGGTGATCTGCGTGGCGTACCGCGCGATCAGCTGCTTACCGATCCGTGCAGTCAATCGGCGCAACGGAGTCGTCCCGTAGTGCGCACGGATCTGGTACGCGGGGTTATGCACGTGCGTTACCCTGATTTTCGGTAGCGCGCCACCTGCCAGCAAGAAGTGCCACCCACTCGCGTAATCCTGGTGGTCATGAATCGCCGCGTAGTTGCCGCGCCTTAAAATCTCGCGGAACCGACGGGTGAATCGCGGCATGTTGCTGCGGCTATAACGCAAGTAGTGAATCCTGGCACCGAGCTCGCGCGCTTCATCGTCGAAGACTCCGCGCTCGCCCGATGTAGCGAGGAAGTCCATGCTCGCCGCACCGGTTCGCGACCACAGTCGCAGCACTTCCATGAGCCACGTCTCCGCACCACCCATTCCGAGCGTGTCGACTACATGAAGAACCTTGAGCTGGCCTCCCGCTGCCATCCCAGTGTCAGTGTGAGGGAACGGCGACGCCGCTGTCAGAGTCTCTGCTTCGGGTTTCCTCGAGCCATCGTACCAATCGCGTGACTCCCAGCTTGAGGTCGACCTCCGGCCTCCATCCGGTCGCCGTAGTAAGCCGCGCCGATGTCAACACATTGAGGGGAACGTCGAAGCGTCTGGATGGAAGGTGAATCACCGGTGGAAGATTACCGATGATGTCCCGCAGGATCTCAATGATGTCGAGAACAGACGTCGCCTGGCCGCTCGAGATGTTGAAGATTCGATGAGGTCCGTCGTAGGACATGAGTCCTATCACGGCAGAAATCAGATCGTCGACATACAGGTAGTCGCGGCGGAACTCGCCGCTGCCCCACACTTCCAGCGTCTCCCCACGGAGTGCGCGGTCTGCGAGCACGCCAATCACACCCTGGCCGACGTTCAGTCGATTGCCCGGCCCGTATGCGTTAGCAGGTCGGACGATCGTGAAATCAACGCCTGCAAGCTCCGCGTACATCGCGATGTATTTCTCGAGCATGAGTTTAGTGATTCCATACGCGCAAATCGGATCGGTGGGATGATCCTCGTCGATCGGTGAATATGCCGGCGTACCGTATACGGTTCCTCCCGACGATACGAAGATGATTCGCTTTACCGATGTCCCGCCCAGATGCTGGAGCCACTGCACGTGACTCACGACGTTGCTGGTAACATCGTAGACGGGATCGCGCATCGATGATCCCGGCCTCGTCGTGTGCACGAGGTCGATGACGATCTCGGAGTCGCCGATCACGTCCAGCACTTCGCGCGGCTGCATGATGTCCGCCTCGAACACATCCAGCTCGCTCCTGATATCCGAGACGAGCTCGTACGAGCCATAGAGCTTGCTGAACACGCGCACCTTGAATCCTTCGAGGAGCAAAGCCCTCGACAGGTGACTGCCGAGGAAACCCAGTCCACCCAGGACTGTTACAACGCGATTCTGAGGCCGAACGCGAGCTGCTTGCATTCGAGGAATCTCTATCTTATCGGAAATCGAAGTCCAAACGCCGAATGATCTCGAGAATTAAAGCTGCATTACGACGGGCGCGAAGATTACTGCAAAAATCTCCTGATCGCTTTCTCAGGAAAGCATCGGGAGTAATTCACGTGGGCGCGCACACCGGCGAGGAGCGCGAGATCTATCATGGACACGGCCTGCGAGTTGTCTGGATCGAAGCCGATCCGGACGCGTTCGAGGTGCTGCGAAGGAATCTGGTCGAATTCCCCGAGCAACGCGCTATCCGATGTCTCGTAACCGACCGGGACGACGCGGAGTATGCGTTCCATATCGCCAACAACGACGGAGCATCGTCATCCATACTCGAGCTTCATTATCACCGCGATATCTGGCCGACTGTCGCATTCGAAAGAACGATTCAGGTTCGCAGCGCGACGCTGCCGGTGGTTCTAGCGCGCGAAGGAATCGATCCGACGGCGTATGACGCGCTGATAATGGATACGCAGGGATCCGAGCTGATGGTTCTCGAAGGCGCGCGCTCGATCCTCAAAACCTTTCGCTACATCAAAACGGAAGTGCCTGATTTCGAATCCTACAGCGGGTGCTGTCAGCTTCATGACATCGCCGATTTCATGAAGCGAAACGGATTTCGCGAGCTGAGCCGGCACAAATTCGCCGAGCGCGCGGAGGGTGGCAGTTATTACGATGTCGTCTACGAAAGGTTGAGCTAAACCGCGTCAGCCTCAACGTCGAAGCGGCCGTCGACTATCTGGAACGAGTCGAGTGAAATCGGCTCGGACAGACGCATGATCTTGTAGAGGGGAACGCTGCCGTAGAACGACGCCCACATTGTGAACGTGCTTGGAGGCCCTAGGACATAGTCGCAGCTCGCGAGCGAAAAAAGATCTTCCACTGCGTCACCGCTGCCCCAGGAATGGTCGAAATCGGAGAATCGCGTTTCGTCCTGCGGCTCGTCGGCACAAATCAGAAATCTGACTGCGCGCGCGGGAAACAAGGGTTGGACGCGCCTGATTATGTCGATGTACTCCTCGGTCGTGAAATAGTAAGCGCCCTTCAGGAATTGCTGATAGTCGGACTGACGCATGTGGAGTCCAATCAGCACGTCCGCTCCATCACGCGCCCGTTCGACGACACGCCGCACTTTTGTCTCGATTTCCTGAACTGGGCGTAACAGCTCGCGAATGGGGCCGGCGTGTTTGTCGAACGAGGCGTAGCTCCGGAACCGCCATCCTGCGAGGACGACATAACGATTGCGCGAAACGACTTCAGCAAAATCCGACCCTTCGAGGTCGTAAACGTCATTCATGCCGGTTCTGACGATCTCGAATCCCGGTCCCTTTGTGCGGCTTCGCAATCGAAAAAGGGCTTTGGAGAAGAGGGTATAACTGAGGTGCCTCGTGCGTGCGCTGTGTCTCCACCAGCTCTTTTGTACTGGATAGCTGCAAAGAAGGTCGCCTTGACCAATGCGGAAGGAATCCGCGTAGTCATCGAAGCACGGATTCTTGACTTGGACTCCTCGCTCGATGGCGTGCGCGAGAACGTGGGAAAAAAGCCAAAGCCTGTTGCCGAGCCGCCCGAACTTCTCGCCGATGACGAGAGTAGCGGTCTTCATCGGATTGCGTTCAAGGGGGACAGAGAGACTTCAGGCTATTGGGCGGCTCCAATCGCGCCGCCAGATCCCCCACCATGTTCTCGCGAGATGCCTCACATCATAGCCCCGGCGCCGCAGCTCCATGCAGGCGAGGTAGCTGCCCTCCAGTGACTTATCCATTTCCGGGTGTGTGTCGTGGAAGAGAACCACCCCGCTCGGCGCGACATGGTCGCGGACTTTGTCGAAGTCATTCAACACGTACTCGCGGTCATGACAGGCGTCGATAATCGCCAGGTCGACGACGGGCTCGGAGAAAGAGGATCCCAAATCGAGATCGAGAGTGTTCTCATAGATCTGCGTGACCCGGTGCGCATAGCCATGTGACCTGTATACCCTTCCGATCTCATCGCGTGAAAGCTCACACGTAACGCACGATCCGCTTTGATTCTCGGGCAGAGCATTCACGGTTACGACGCGCGTCAGGGGCGACTGATTGCAGATGTTCGCCACGGTGTTGCCGAATGCGGTCCCAAGCTCAACCACCCACTCCGGCTTCATTGCGCAAACGATCTGCATCAGCGGCGCGAAATCGTTGTGCCCGGATGGACCGAGGTACGGTGGTAGGCAGCACTCGTCCAGAATGGGGTCCGCCGGCGTCGTTGGTTGGCGAATCAGGGATTCGAGCGACACTTCAGGAAGACCATGAAAGGTTCGCATCCACTTTCGCTGCGCGCGCTCGACGTACTCCTTACCCCGAGGCGGCGCGTCTTCCCGCGAGCGGGTCAAACCACTCTCCAGTCGTGGTCCACGGCGATCAATGACCTTGAGGTGGCGGGAGCGATTCCCGACCCGTAAACGTCCCGAGTGCAGACACGAAGCTTCGCGAGCTCCGGCTGCCACGAAAGCCACTGAACGTGCGGGATCGCCACGCCGGCGCCAACGATGTAATCACCGGCCGCAAGCGGCAGTCGCTTTATAACGCACTCGACGCTTTGCTCTCCCGGCTGGATCGGCAGAGGAAGACGTCCGTCAGGCTGGGTTGAAAGCGTAAGAACCTTCGTGCCCTCTGCAGTCATCAGTTGCAGCACCACTGAGCCGCGCTCGATTCGCGTGCGCGAGCGAACCGTAATTCGAATCGCAACATCGTCCCACGTAGACACCAAGGGCAGCGGCGCACCGTCGAGGTCCCGGATTTCAATTCGGGTGACCGTAATTTCCTCCTGTCCGTCTCGTGCGGATTCGTCGAACAGCACATGGGGCTCCATCGAGCCACCCCGACCGTCCGAGTCGAGGATCGCGCGGTGATAATAGCCGACGGCCTCATCTGCCGTTCCCTGGAACGCGGCTTGTCCGTGATCGAGCACCACACCGCGATCGCAGAGGTTTTGAATCGCTCCGAGGTTGTGGCTGACAAAAAGAATCGTTCGCCCGTGACCGGCGGCATCGCGCATCTTGCCGAGGCATTTCTTCTGAAACGCCGCGTCACCCACTGCAAGCACTTCGTCGATCAGCAGAATCTCGGGCTCGAGATGAGCGGCAACGGCGAACGCGAGACGCACGTACATGCCGCTCGAGTAGCGTTTCACGGGAGTGTCGATGAACCGCTCGACTTCGGCGAACGCCACGATCTCGTCGAACTTGCGCTCGACTTCGGCTTTTCGCATGCCGAGAATGGCCGCATTGAGGAAAATGTTTTCGCGCCCCGTCAGCTCAGGATGAAATCCGGTGCCAATCTCGAGTAGTGATCCGATTCTACCGTGGATCATCGCGGTACCTGTCGTTGGCTTGGTTATTCTCGCCAGGATTTTCAGCATCGTGCTCTTGCCGGCGCCGTTTCGGCCGATGATTCCAATCACCTCGCCATGCTTCACTTCCAGAGAGACGTCCGAAAGCGCCCAGAACATTTCTGGCTCTCGGCGCGGCGAGCCAAGCCGCCGGAATGGCGAGGTTACGCGATTCGTTATTGCTTCGCGAAGTGAGCCGTACGACTCGCGCTCGCCAATCCGGTACTGCTTGCCGATATGGCTGCAAAGAATGGCTACTTCGGACATGCGGTATTCGGAGGGCGGAGACCGTTCCGGCAACTCTCGCAAAGGCGGCTTGTTGTCAGACGATGTCCGCGAACTGCTGTTCCATCTGACGGAAGTAATAGAGTCCGCCGAAAAGAATCAGCGCGACGACGGCGGATGATACCAGAATCAGCGCTAGCGGCGGAGCCTTTTGGCCCAACAAAGCCCAGCGGAAACCTTCCACGACACCGGCCATCGGATTCAAACCATACAACGGCCGCCATCGTTCGGGAACGATCGAGCTCGGATATGCAATCGGAGTTGCGAAGAGCCACAGCTGTACCAGGAACGCAATTGTGTAACGGACATCACGGTACTTCACGTTCAACGCAGAAAACCAGAGCCCGACCGCCAGCGCCGTCGCAATTGCAAGCAGGAGAAAGAGCGGGAGCGTCACGAGGGACCAGCTCGGAGAAACTCGGTAATAAATCAACATTATCAGCAGCAGGACAAAGGCAATCGCGAAATCGACCAGACCGCCGAGCACTGCTGCGATCGGAACGACGAGGCGCGGAAAGTAGACTTTCGTGATCAGTCGTTCGTTCGCAACGAGACTGTTGCTCGATTCGGCGAGCGCATGCGCGAACAGCTGCCAGGGAAGGAGGCCCGCCAGACAGAAAAGGGGATATGGAATTCCGTCGGAGGGAACCTTCGCGAGGCGGCCGAAAAAGAGGCTGAAGACGACCATCATGAACAACGGCTGCAGAACCGCCCAGGCCGCGCCGAGCGCGGTTTGTTTGTACCGGACCTTGATGTCGCGCCATATCAGGAAATACAGGAGGTCGCGGAACTGCCATATCTCGCGGATATCGAGGTATGTCCGCTTGCCTGCCGGCTCGATGTAGAAGGTTGGTGCCGATTCCATTTCGATTCAGGTGCCGGTTCCGTAACGGTCCGAAGCACGGATAATAGCAATGCTGCAAAGCCTGCGCTTCATCGCGATCGATACTATGTTCGTTTGATCAATGACAGTCGGCGCAATTCAATGATTCCCTCGCTCACGTCCTCCAGGCGCGCCTGGTCGCTGGCGCGGTTGGAGTCGATCGAATTCTTTTCCGGGCTTGGCGACTCGGCGCACCTTCTGTACGGCCTGGCGCGGGCAATGAAGCCGCGCGTGGCCGTTGAGATCGGCTCCGCGCGTGGACGCTCGGCCTGTTTTGTGGGGATGGCACTGAAGGAGAATGGTCTCGGCCGTCTGTACGCCATCGATCCGCATACTCAAACGGCGTGGAACGATCTCGAATCGGTTGACACCTTTTTGACAATGCGGCGCCATGTCGCTGACTTCGGCCTTGATGGAATAATCGAGATGGTACGATCCACATCAGCTGATGCGGCGGCCACGTGGAACGAAAAGATCGATCTGCTGTTCATCGACGGCGACCACAGCTACGAGGGTGTGAAAGCTGATTGGGAGCGCTTTTCGCCGTTTGTCAGCGAGTTTGGCGTTGTCGTTTTTCATGACACGATCTGGGATCGCCGGCCGGATCCACGGTACGCTCGCGAAGATATGGGTGTACCGTTATTCGTCGAGGAGCTGCGGATAGCGGGCTATCCAGTCGTGACCGTTGATCATGACTTCGGCGTAAGCATCGTTCAGCCAAAGATCGGCGGCGTGACGCTGGCGAAGGTCGAGGCCACGGTTTGAGCGTTCGCGTTCTTCTCGTCCCTGACTCCATCTACTGGGTTACAGGCACAATCGCAGCGTCGTTTGCCCGCTACAATCCGTGGATGAGGCCGGCGATTATTTCCGGTCCGGTACTCGATGACATCGCGCAAGGTGATCCCGCATTCGCCGATCGATTCGACGTCGTGCACTTCGTGTGTCCGTACGCGGCACGAGACTGGCTCGCGCCGTTGCGCTCGCGGGTGCCTGTCGTCACGAGCCATCATCACGTAACCAACTGGGATCTCCTCCGCCACAATCTGGACGGCGACTGCATAGTCGCCGGCTCAACCGAGTGGGCTGAGGACATCATTGCCCGCGGCGCAGATCCAAACCAGGTGGTTTGCATCCCTTACGGCGTCGATGCAGATCGATTCGCTCCAGTGGCGATAGATACGAGGATCGCGACTCGCGGTCGCCTCGGACTCAGCGATGACGGTCCCGTGATTGGGTTCTTCGGAAAGCGCGGCAGCAACGACGATGACCGAAAGGGAACCGACGTCTTTGTCGATGCGATTTCGCAGCTGAGCCGGATCGTTCCGCACACACAGGTGCTGGTCGTCGGTCCGGGTTGGCACGACTTCGTTAGTGAGTTTCAACAGCTCGGCGTGAACTGTGTCTGGATTCCGTTCGCATCGCGTCTCGATGATCTTGCCCCGCTCCACGGAGCGCTCGACTTCTATTGGGTAACCGCGAGAGTGGAAGGCGGACCGGTACCATTGCTCGAAGCGATGAGTACAGGTGTCGCCTGCCTTACGACTCCGGTCGGCCTCGCGCGAGACATTGTCGATGGCAGCAATGGAGTAATGCTTCCGAAAGGAGCATCAGCTCCCTTCGCAGAGCTCACTGCTGAGCTCTGGTCCGATCCCGAGCGTCGGATCCAGATGGGGAAACGGGCACGCGATACGATCGTAGAGCGAATGCGCGACAGGGACACAGCGCGCGAGGTCTATCGTGCCTACGAGACAGCATCGCGCTTCTTTTCGGAGCGAACTACTCGGCGCGCCCCCATCGCTATTCCGCGATCAGCGGTCGTGGACGCCGCCGAAACTCGCGCAATGGGAGGAAATCCACCGCTCGAAGGAATCCGGCATTCGTTGCACCGAAGAATCCGAATGCTGGAATCGCTGGCGTGGGCGGAAAATCTCATCCTCTACCAACGGCAGCGTGGCGCAGCCCTTTCCTTGATATGGAACGCGTGGCGCTCGAATCCTGCATCGATCCTGCCTGCAAGAACTCTCGCGCGCCGTTTTCTTCCGGCGACACTCGTCAAAGGAGTCGTTCGTCTCAAACGTAGAGCTCGCTCCGGCCGTCGGTCGTTGCCCAGTTCCGAAGACGGCCTCACCCGTTCGTGATTTCCGTAATTCTCTGCACGCACAATCCGCGTCCCGACTATCTGGAGAAAGCGCTGGACGGCCTCCAGAGGCAGACGCTGTCCGAGTCGAGTTGGGAGCTCGTGATCGTTGACAATGCAAGCGATCCTCCGCTCGACCGTCAGCTTTTTTTGAGCGGCCACGCCGGCGGACGGGTGGTAAGAGAGGATGCCCTCGGACTCACGCAAGCACGTCTTCGCGCAATCCGCGAAGCGCAGGGCGAAATGCTCGTTTTCGTAGACGATGACAACATCCTCGATCCGGATTACCTCGAGACTGCCGCAGCAATTGCGCGCGACTATCCGCAGCTTGGCGCCTGGGGCGGGCAATCGAAACCCCGCTTCGAGCAGCGGCCGCCGGAGTGGACGCGACGATACTGGGGCAGCCTGGTGATTCGCGAGCTGACGGGGAATCACTGGTCCAACATCCATTATCTCCACGAGACGATGCCGGCAGGCGCAGGTCTCTGTGTGCGCAGGAATGTTGCGGCCCACTACGAGGAGCTGCATCGATCAGGAGAGCGGTCGATGATTCTCGATCGCGCCGGAAGCCAGCTGCTTTCGGGTGGCGATAACGATCTGGTTTGCTGCGCGTTCGACGTCGGACTCGGAGCAGGCACATTCGCGTCGCTCCGCCTAGTTCACCTCATTCCCCCGTCGCGTCTGGAAGAATCCTACTTGCTGGGGCTTATCGAGGCGATCGCTTACTCGAGTGTAATTCTCCGCTCGTTCCGTCCGTCTGTGTATCCGCCGGATAGCGATCGAGGCCTGCGAGGAAAGGTCGCGGATTTGCTGAGGCTGACAACAATGACCGCCAGAGATCGTCGTTTCCGACGAGCGACGCTTCGGGGTGCAGCGCGAGCTCGGCGGGACCTCGCATCCGTCAACGATTGACCAGCCCGCCTCGTCGCGACGAAAGCGCGGTTCGATCGGTCCGGCTGCTGCACGTCGTCGAGAACCTCAACGATCAGGCAGTCGAGTCGTGGCTGCTCCGCATACTTGGCCGCGCCCGCACAGACTACCCGCAGTTTCACTGGACGTTTTATTGTGCGCTCGGCAAACCGGGACGAGGCGATTCGCGTGCGCGGGAGCTTGGTGCGGAAGTCATTCAATCTCCCGTTTCGCTCCGCGAGACGCTCTCGTTCGTTCGAGAGTTGCGTCTCACGATAGCTCGGGGGCGATATGATGTTCTTCATGCCCATCACGATATCGTCAGCGCCGTGTATCTCACGGCTTCGATGAGAACCGGAATTCGGCAGCGGATCGTTCACATCCATAACACATCCATGAGTCTGCCGACTCCGTCAGCGCTGAAGCAGGCGATCGTTCGGGAGCCGATGCGGCAGATCTGTCTTCACCTCGCGGACAAACGAGTCGGCATCTCCCGTGATGCGCTCCGCTCGATGATCGGCAATCGAAAGCCCCGCGAAGGGCGCGACATCGTTGTGTATTACGGCATCGACACAGCTCGTTTCGATGTTCCGCCTGCGGTGGTGAGCGACCTGCGCCAAACAATGGATCCCGATGGATCGTCGAGGATCATTCTCTTCGCCGGCAGGATGACCGAATACAAGAATCCCCAGTTCGCCCTCCTGGTGGCGAGAGAGCTGCTGAGTCGCGGGACATCAGTCGTTCTCGCGTTTGCGGGAGTTGGTCCGGAGGAGCAAGCCGTCAGGGCGCTCGCGGACAAGCTTGGTATTGGATCCAACGTCAAGCTGCTCGGATTCCGGGACGATCTTCCCCAGCTCATGCTCGCTTCGGATATGTTGATCTGGCCCGGACAGGAGGAGCCGCGCGAAGGCCTCGGGCTTGGTATCATCGAAGCGCAGGCAGCAGGCCTTCCGATTCTGATGTCGCGAAGCGTTCCGGAAGACGCAATTGAAATCGAGGACATCGTTACAGTGATGCCTCTTGCGCAGGGAGTCGCAGGCTGGAGTGACGCGGCGGAGCGCATTCTTTCCGGAAAGCGGCCCGACCGCCATCGCTGTCGTGCGGCAATCGAAGCATCGCGCTTCTCTCTCGAAGCGGGAACGCGGAATATTATGCAGCTCTACGACACGGCCGATTAAGGGACAATGCGCGTAACAATAACCGGATCAAGCGGGCAGATCGGTACTAATCTCGCCCTGCGGCTGAAACGCGACGGGCACGATGTGTTCGGCGTCGACAAGCGTAAGAACATCTGGACCGACGATTTCCAGTATCTGCTTCAGGATCTGAGCGGACACTATCCGTCGTATCCAACCGGCATCGGTGGTGTGGACTATCCGCCGGCGGATGTGGTTGTGCATCTCGCCGCTCATGCCAAGGTCCACCAGCTGGTTCGCGAGCCGCACCGAGCGCTCGAGAACATGACGATGACGTACAACGTCCTGGAGTATTGCCGGCAGACGAAAACGCCGATCGTGTTCTCCTCGAGTCGTGAGGTGTATGGCGACATTCATCGCTTCGACACCGAAGAGACGACGGCGGACTTTGCGTTTACGGAAAGCACGTATTCCGCGAGCAAGATTGCCGGCGAGGCGCTGATCTACTCGTACTCGCGGTGCTATGATCTGCCCTATCTGGTGTTCCGGTTCAGCAACGTTTACGGCAGGTACGACTCCGACATCGCGAGAATGGTTCGCGTCATTCCGCTGTTCGTGCAGCGGATATCACGAGACCTGCCGATCACGATCTATGGTGCAGAGAAGGTTCTCGATTTCACTCACGTCGATGATTGCGTTGAGGGGATCGTGAGAGGAGTCGACGCGCTCGTTTCAGGCAGGGCTAAGAACGAAACAATCAATCTCGCGTACGGGCGGGGAAACACGCTCGTGCGCATGGCAGAGCTCGTCGGGCAGGCACTCGGAAAGAAACCTGAGATTTCGATCGCCGATCCGCTTGTCGGCGAAGTCACTCACTACGTCGCGAATATCTCGAAAGCCACCGCACTTCTCGGCTACCGTCCGGGAATCTCGCTCGAGCAGGGAATTCCGCGCGCAGTCGAGTGGCAGCTGGAGTGGGCGCGATCGAATGGAAACCAGGCGTCGTCCGGGTCCCCTGACGCTTCACACATCGATCAGACCGTAGGAGCGGGCCTCGCGTTCAAACGACGCCCCGCGACGCCGACTGGCTAGGCTCGCCTTTTTGTCAGCGACGTGACGAGAAAGGTTCCGAGCTTCGCGTCGTTGGTCAGTACTCTTCCAAGCGAGTCCGGAATCACCTCGGCAACAGCCGCTTTGATTTTTCCGGCTGGAAGGGGAAGCAGCTCTACTTTCATCCCGTAAATCCGCGACCAGTCCACAGTGAACAGATCAGCAACGAGCTGATACCATTCCTCCTCGGTGTAGTGTCGCGCCAATGCGCCGTCGGTTTGCCGTTGAAGTAGCGCGTTGAGCGACCGCGTATGGCGGAAGCCGCCGGCAAGCACGCCGCGGAACAGGCCGCTGATCACGTAATAGTTCCAGAAATTCCGATGGTAAACCATCGTCACCGCACGACCTCCCGGCCGAAGCACGCGGTGTATCTCCTCGAGAATCCTTCTGGTGTTCGCCGAGTGGTGAATCACTCCCCAGCTCCAGATGAAATCGAAGGTATCATCGGGGAAGCTGAGATTTTCGGCGTCCATCTGCATTATGGTCGCCGGTATTCCGAAGCATGCCATTCGTTCGCGCGTGCAGCTCGTCGCGAACTCTGTGATGTCGATGCCGGTAAAGCTTCGCGAATGGCTGGCGATCAGCTGCGCGTGCGTCCCGCAACCGACTCCGATCTCGAGAACTTCCTTCGTACGCAGGTCATAGAAGTCGATCACGTCATCGAACGGAATTCTGCGCCACGGCATCATTGCTCGCACGGCGTCGAAGAACCTGCGGTCGATCTCGCGGAAATAGGCGGGCGAATATTCGGGGACGTCGAGCTGGTCGTTCCAATCGTACCGCATCGGCTGGCTTTCCCACCAACCTCGATTGGCTTTCTGCCAGCGCTCGTTCTCCTCCGCGGTTTCGGGAAGCGCGATGGGACTATCGAATTCTTCTATTTTCTGTGCGAAGAGCGGCATGCCTGTTGGTGGAGCGGTCCTACGATCGTTGCGGCATGCCCGGAGACCGGTCGAGTGCGTCGAGCATTGCGTGACAGCGTCGGTCGAACCTATCGACTGAGAAATATTCCAGCTCGGAGCGAGCAGGAATGCGCGGATTTACCAGCGCCGACTCGATTGCGCAAGCGATCTCATGAACCTTGTCTGGATTCACGAGCAGGCCCCAAGCACCATTCCGGATCGCCTCGCGTCCGCCGTCCGTCTCACTCGCGACGACGGGTACTCCGCACGCGAGCGCCTCGAGAAACACGTACCCGAATCCCTCGAGCCTGCTCGGCATCGCGAAGACGTCGGCGAGCCTGAAATAACCGACCTTGTCTGCCTCAGGGATGTAACCGGGGAAGATGACGCGGTCTGCCACACCGAGATCCTTCGCCCGCGACTCGAGCCGGGCGCGGTCGGAGCCCTCACCACCCGCGATGTACACGACCTCGGGAATTCGTGAAGCGAGCGACGGCAGTCCCTCAATGATCTGATCGAATCCTTTTGCTCTCTCCGACGCATCCATTCGTCCGAGAGTGAAAACAACCTTTCGATTGTCAACGCCAAGCCTCCGCGCGAGCGCTGGGTCAGGCGGCCCGGGAGAGAATGAGGCGAGATCGACGGCGTTAGGGAGGACGAATGTCGGGATTGCATCGAGGTTCGCCCATTCGCGCATTCTCTCGAGCGTGTGCTCGCTGATCGAGATCAGCGCTCCAACTCGACGAAGCTGCCGTGCGGTGCGAGCGCTCTTCGGATACCAGGTCTCGAGCCCGTAACTGGCGAGGATGATTCCCGCCTTTGAAATCCGCGCTGCCATGATCGCGATCGGTAGAAGATTCACGTGCCCGCAAAGAATCCAGTCGGCCGAACTGGAGCCGAGCGCCAGGCGCAACGTTGCTGCGATGAATCGCGGCGCAGACTGGGCGGCCGCTTCATGGTGGACGACACGATCAGGTAGCGGCTCAACCTCGCGCGCGATGACGCGCGGGACGATGTCGACCTGCGTTGTCTTCGGATGACGTGCGATTGCGGTTATCAGATCGCGGTCGTAACGCGCAATGCCACCCGTTCCGCCGAACGCATCGGTTACCAGCGCGAGGAATTTCACGAAGGAAATCTCGCTAGTGAGTCCGCGAGCCAACACCGGTGCGACGTGGCTTTCCGGATTTATCGCATGAGTCGTAACTTCGTGGCGTGAAGACGTGGCGATCGAGCTTCATCCTCTAATCGCGGGAATCGCGGCGACGGCCGTCGCCGCATTTGCCGTT
>DATBRZ010000042.1:0-28026 GCA_036560025.1 Gemmatimonadaceae bacterium
ATACCGGCTGCTCAATGCGGGGCTTCGTGGAAAGCAGATTCGATACCGCGCTCCCTGCCTGCACCTCTATCACGAGCGTCCCTATCTGGATTACGCACAGTGGAAGCGCAACAAGGAATTCTGCCGGCGAATTCTCCGCGAACGCGTGATGCGCGCCGCGCACGGAATCGCCGAGCTCGCGCCCGATGAGTCGCTATCAGTGCGCCGCGTCGGAAGAAAGGGCGAGCGAAGGGAGCTCGAGCTCGCTCGCTAGCAGCTAGTGATGAGGATTGCGGCCTCAGGACTAAAGGGTCCTCAATCCGTAGTCCTTCTAGGCTGCTCTCTCGAGAGCGGAGCGATTGAGCTCGGCGAGCGTCCGCCGGCCCGACAGTGCAAGGTTGATGTCGATGTCGGCGATGAGACAGCGAAGGTAGTGACGCACTGCCTCTTCACCGCCTGTAGCTAGAGCATACGCGTACGGCCGGCCCACCAGCACCGCTCGCGCGCCAAGAGCGATCGCCTTGATGACATCGGCGCCACGACGCACTCCGCTGTCCATCAGTACCGGAACGGCGCCGGCAACCGCATCCACCACAGCGGGTAAGGCGTCGAGCGCTGCGACGGCTCCGTCCACCTGCCGGCCGCCGTGATTAGAGACGATCACACCGTCAGCACCCTTGTCGATCGCGATTCTGGCGTCGTCGGGATCGAGAATTCCCTTGAGAAGAAGCGGAAGGCGTGTTCTGGATCGAATCCACTGGACGTCGCTCCATGACATTGCGGAATTCGCGAACAGCGATAGGAACAGCATTATCGCCGACCGGGGATCCTCCTCCGGAGTTCGGGGCAAGAGTCCGCGGAACGCAGGATCGGACAGATAGTTCGCGATTCCCTGTCCTTTCAGGAAAGGCAGATAACCACCTCTCAGATCTGCTTCGCGCCATCCGAGCATTTTCGTGTCGAGAGTAACCACGATGGCCGAGTAGTGCGCAGCCTCGGCGCGCGCGATCGCGCTGGCCATCACGTCGCGATTGCTTCCGGGATAAAGCTGGAACCAGTGCGGAGAGTCGCCGGTTGCGGCGGCGACTTCCTCCAGTGTAACCGACGAGACGTTGCTGAGGACAACCGGAACACCGATTGATGCGGCGGCACGCGCCGCGGCCGCCTCACCGTCGGGGTGCAGGATTCCCTGGACTCCCACAGGCGCCAGCATCACCGGCACCGGGAATCTCCTGCCGAACAGCTCCACCGAGACATCCCGATCGGTAACGTCGACCAGCATGCGCGGCCGGATCCGCCATTCGTAGAACGCGTCGCGATTCGCGCGCATCGTGTCGCCTCCGCCCGCGGCGCCGGCCACGTACCAGTACGCCTCGTCGCTCAGAACTTTCCGCGCGCGCTCTTCCCATTCCTCGCATGCGAACGGGAAGGGCTCGCTCGAGGTACTCCGGGCGCTGCCATACACCTCGAGCTGCATTTCCTGACCGAAGTTCGGCATGGTTGTCGAAGATAACCGGTAACCGGTACGGGTTACGGGTTACGGCGTCAAGAAGGCGGGCAGCGGGACGGGCAACTGGCCACTGGGTACCGGAGAGGTTGGCGTGGTCGTTGATGCAAAAGCGGCAACATGAGAAAGGTGGCTTTCGATATCGACGAGGTCGTGCGGCGATTGAGGAAGGCGGTCGAGCGCTACGCCGACGCGGCCATGTTCGACCTCCGCTCACACGGCTACGCCACGGTTTTTCAACAGCTCGTTGGCTGCATCATCTCGATCAGAACTCGAGACGAGGTGAGCCTGCCCGCGGCGATCAAGCTGCTCGAGCGTGCGCCGGACGCGCGGACGATGGTGACATTGTCGGAGAAGCAAATCGATTCGCTGATAGCAACGAGCACGTTTCACGAAGCAAAGGCGCGCGACATCAGAGCGATCGCATTGCGAACGGTCAGCGAATTCGGTGGCGAGCTGCCGGCGGATTTTGAGGTTCTCACTTCATTCCGCGGCGTCGGGCCCAAGTGTGCCAACCTCGCGCTCGGCGTCGCCGCAGGGCAGAGTCGGATCAGCGTGGACATTCATGTCGCGCGCGTAACTGCACGGTGGGGATACGTAACGCCCGCCACTCCCGATGGAATCCGAATACAACTGGAGGAGCGCTTGCCGAAGAAGTACTGGATCGAGATCAATCGGCTGCTGGTTCCGTTCGGGAAGCACATCTGCACCGGACAATTCCCGAAGTGTTCAACATGTCCGGTATTGGAGTATTGTCGACAAGTAGGAGTCATGGAACATCGGTAGGATCAACTGATCATTATCGGTTACCGATTTGCGCTAAGTGGTGTTCCAAATGATCGATGTAATCATTGATGAAATACCCTAGCGTAGCCGGCTGATCGCGCGGGAGTGTTTTCCACGCGATGACATCGAGATTGTGCCTCGCCCGCGGCTTCTCGAGAAGCTCCCGAGGCATGCCATCGACTATTCGCGCAATGTGCAGGTTGTACTCGCGCCAAAGCTGAACCAGGTCGCTCCAGTCAGCTGACACGTAGTTCTGGGCTTTAACCCACGCCTCCTGATCGTAGCCAGGGAATTCGAGACCATCGTCGAGCGTCGCTCGCACAAATCGCGAGTGATTGTTGCACGCTGAATCGATGAGGTGTCCGATCACTTCCTTAGGTGACCACTTCCCGGCTGCGCGCGGCTGCGATGCGTCGTCATCCGAAATCGCCGCCAGCCGCGCGACCGCCGCATCGACCGACTCGCGCAATCGAGCGCCGAGCGAAGCTGTCATGGTCCGAGGCGGAGGTACTTCTCCTGGTACCGGACGATCGAGTCATTGATCACGGTGAGCGCGACCTCGCTCTTCTCCCAGCCGACGGTCTCGACGCGACGTCCCTCGAGATCCTTGTAGATATGAAAGAAGTGCTCGACCTCTTTCAGATAATGCTGAGGAAGGTCGGCGATGTCGAAGAAGTCACTGTAAAACGGATCGTGAAAGGGAACCGCGATGATTTTGTCATCAGGCTCGCCGCGATCGAGCAGCTTGAGCACGCCCAGCGGGCGGCAGTCGATCTGGCACCCGGGAAAAGTCGGCTCGTTGATGCTGACGAGAATGTCGAGTGGATCGCCGTCCTCATGCAGCGTGCGCGGAATCAGTCCGTAGTCACCGGGATAATGCACGGCAGAAAACAGCACACGGTCGAGGCGGAATTGTCCGCTCTTCTTGTCGAGCTCGTATTTGTTGCGACTGCCCCGCGGAATCTCGATTACAGCGGTCACGCGCTCTGGCGGCTGTTCTCCGACCGGCAGATCATGCCAGGGGTTCATCATAGCGGGCTACCGGTTACCGGCTACCGGTTACCGGCTGCCGGTTGTCTGCACTCAACGCATCGAGTTTCATGGCTCATTGTGTCGCGCAATTTCTGAATCCTCGATCCATGAAAATGTCTGTCGCACAGCGTGAGTCGACAGCTGCTGCAGACTCCGCCTTTGCCGGCTTCGAACTGCACACCGCAACGGTCGCAATCCCATGCGAACTGAGACCTTCGAAAGATCGGTGACATGAGATCAGTTACCGGTAACCTGCAACCCGTAACCCGTAACCCGTAACCGTCATTACGCCTTCCTCAGCTCGGTCAGGATGCTTTCGGCTCCTCTTGCTCTCAGATCCCGTGCGAGTGCGCGACCAGTCTCTGCCGGTGTTCGTCCGTCGCGCGCGACCCGGCCTCTCACAATGTGCCTGCCGTTCGCGTCGCTGACGAATCCATGCAGAACATCGTCGGGACCCATCAAAGCGCCGACCGGCGCGAGCCGCCCTCCATCGATGGCCGCGAGAAACTCACGCTCCGCCTCCGTCGCCAGCCGTGTCGCCTCATCACCCAACGGCGCGAGAACAGCCCGGGCTTGAGCGTCATTCGACCGAATCTCTATCGCGATTACTCCCTGACCTGGCGCCGGCAGCCACTCCGGCGCATCGAGGTATGCCGTGATACGCTGCGTTGCACCGAGTCGCGCGAGTGCAGCGACAGCGACAATCGTCGCGTGAACCTGACCCGTCTCCACCTTGCGCAAACGCTCCGTGAGCGTGCCGCGAAGCTCCACGACTTCGAGATCGGGCCGCGATGCGAGAAGCTGAGCTCGACGGCGCATGCTCGACGCACCCACGCGCGATCCGGACGGAAGTGACTCGAGACTGTCCGCACCAGTGACGGGATTCACGATCAGCGCGTCGCGAGGATCATCCCTCTCGAGAAGCGCCACAACTTCGAGACCATCTCCGACCGTCTGCGGAAGATCCTTCAGAGAGTGGACGCAACAGTCGATCTTTTTCTTGAGCAGAGCTTTTTCCAGCTCCTTCAGCGCAACCGCGTGCTCTTCTCGCGGATCCATTGGCGCCTTTCGCTTTTTGTCCGCCGATGTCCGAATCGCGATTACTTCCGCCGACACGCCGCGCGCTTCCAACGCCGCGCGCACGACGCGCGCCTGCTGCAGTGCGAGCTCGGTTCCTCTCGCGCCGATTTTCACTCCAGCGCTCGACGAATTGCCTCCACTACCGAAGACAGCGTCGGCTCTTCGGCTTCACTTCCGATTTTCATCCGTGCCTCGCGAATGGCGGCGGATGTCGCCCCGCCGATCGAGAGGTTTGTCCATCGAGCTTCAACATCGTCGCTCAACGATTCAGCGAATCGTCTGACTGCGCGCGGTGAAGTGAACGCAACCGCATCTGGCGGATGCCTGGTCAGGCTTTCCTTCCAGCGGCCCATTGCCCGTTCATCGGCAAGATGGCGCGACGTCGTGATGACATGTACCGATGCGCCGGCATTTTCCAGCCCTGCGCGGAACGTCTCGTCGACATCGTCGCTCGCCACGAGGAGAAGCCGGCTCCCGCGGATGTCAGCGCGCTCGCGGAGCGCCGCCGCAACCGACTCGGCGTCGAATCTCGATGGTGTCACGTCGACCGTTATTCCACGCTCGAGCAGAGCGCGGACCGTTGGTGCGCCTACAGCGGCGATCTTCTGCGCCGCAAGAGCACGCGCATCACGGCCTGAGCCGAGGAGATGCTCCCAGAAAATCGCGACAGCGTCGGCCCCAACAAATGCGAGCCATCTGAGCCCATCCAGCGTATCCCAGGCCTCGCGCTCCCATTCCACATGAAGCCGTTGCGACAGCGCCTCAGGCATGTCGCTTACCTCCGCGCCGAGCTCGCGCAGCATTGCCCCGAGCCGTCCGCTCACCGATGGCGGGTCAGCGAGTGCGACTCGCTTCCCGAATAATGGTCTTCGATCAAGCCAGCCGAGCTCGTATCCGAGAACGACCGTGTATCCTACGATCGTGACCGCGCGGCCGACGATTCCGGCATCGCGACTCACCTGCGCGATTGTCTCGAGCTTGCCCGTCACCACTTGTTGCCGCGCAGTGCCGGCGTGCTGGACAGTTGCTGCGGGAATGTCGGGCGACATCCCCGCTTGCATCAGCTCCTTCGCGATCTCGGGCAACGAGTCGACGCCCGGACCAATCACGATCGTGTCCGTGGTGAGCGGACGAGCGACTCTCGCGGACTGATCGGCGAATTTCCTGCTGTCGATGAAAACAACCGAGCTCGACAGATCCGTGTGTGTCAGCGGAATGCCCGATTGATCGGCTGCGGCAATCCCCTCAGCAATGCCCGGAACAATCTCGAACTCGATCGCGCAATCGTTGAGGTGTTGAGCCTCCTCGCTTCCCCGATTGAGAAACAACGGATCTCCGCGCATGAGTCGCACGACCTTCTTGCCCGACCGCGCAAGATCTGCGAGAAGCGCGTTTACAGTCTCGCGAGAAGGCCGCTTTCCGCTGCGCGATTCTCCAACGAAATAGATCTCGGGATGACCGCGCTCCTTCGCGTCTGCCGGAAGCAATGGAGACAGCGCCCGTGAGTGATAAACAATCGCGTCGGCCGACTCTATAAGCTCGCGCGCTCGAACCGTGAGTAGAAGAGCATCACCCGGACCGGCGCCGACGAGATAAACCTTCCCGTTGCGAGCCCGCTCTGCCATTGCTAGGGAATCATCGTGAGCGTCGACCTCGCACGCGCTTTCTGCGCACGTGGATCGAAAATGCATATGCGGAATAGATAACGACCGCCGCTGCATAGGCTAAATGGTAGAACCCTGCGTTGTCAGGCATGGTATGCCTCCGCCGCTTCGTCTCGCGCGACCGCAAGTCGATATCGCGCCCTGAGAAGCGCCACGTACATCAGGGTGAACGCGACGAACATCATGATCAGCGTGACGAGCATTTGCGATGGAAGCGACGGTGCGCTTGGCTTCGCGATTATCGGCATCGGGTGCAGCGTGCGGAACAGATAGACGCTGAGATGGACAAACGGAATCAGAAGAGCAGCGAGAATTCCCAGCACCGCGCTGTAGCGCGCCCTCATTGCACGGTCATCGATCGCACCGCGAAGAACGAGGTAGCCGAGTATGATGAACCAGAGAAAAAGAGAGAGGGTGAGCCGGGCATCCCAAGTCCAGTAGGTCCCCCAGATTGGTTTGCCCCAGAGAGGCCCGCTAATGAGCACCACTGTCATGAATATCAGGCCGACTTCGGCGGACGCTTCAGCTATCCGATCCAGCCTTTCCTCGCGGAGCCACAGATACAGCGCGCTGGCGAGTCCGACGAGACCGAACGCCAGAAACGCAACCCATGCCGAAGACGCGTGAATGTAGAAAATTTTCTGTGCAGCGCCCTGCCGCATCTCATACGGAGTGAAAAAAATCACGCGAACGAGCGCGATAGCGACCGCCGCAGCTGCCGATATCGATAGTGGAGTTGCCTTCATTCCTCGAGAGTAAACGGGTACGCCAGCGTACAGGCGACAACAAACACGAGATCGAACGCAACGAGCAATTTAAGCCACGACATAGCTTCGATCGCTGGTCTGCCCGAGAGGAGCTTCGCTGTCGCCTGCGCGGCAGGCAGAACTATCGGAACGAAAAACGGAAGCGACAGCATCGGAAGCAACAGCTCAGCGAGTCGGGTATTCGACGCCATCGCGCTGAACAGGGTACCGACCGTCACAACGCCGATCGCTGCGAGGATCGCCACGCCAGCGATCGGCAGAGACGCTGCACCGAAATCCAGATTGTAGAACAGCGCAATCGCTGGAATTGCGATCGCCTGCACTGCGATGACAAAAACAAGGTTCGCGATCGCCTTGCCGAGGAATATCGATTCCCGCAAGATGGGCGACGCGACGAGACCATCGATCGCTCGCTCCTCGTGCTCGATTCCGAACGATCGATGCAGGCCAAGAAGTCCGGAGAATGTGAACACGACCCATAAGACGCCCGGCGCCAGATCACCCGCGGCAACCGCAGTGGGGTCCCAGGCGAAGTAGAAGATCACGATCGCAAGGAGAGCGAACACGACAGCCGACAGGAATGCGCTTCTGGTGCGGAACTCGATTGTGAGGTCCTTGACGGCAATCACCCACGCGTCGTGCACGAGCTCAGTCAAACGGCACCTACCAGGTCGCGGTATTCGGCGGGGAAAGCTGCAGCGTCTACGTCGCCTGTCTGTGCGGCGTGAACGATCCGTCCCCGGTGCATGACGGCAACACGCGTTGCGACCGACAACCCTTCTTCGAGGTTATGCGTCACGACAATGAGTGTCGCACCGGATTCACGAAGCTCCGACAGAATCCCCGCAAGAGCCCGACTGCCCGATGCGTCGAGACCGGTGAACGGCTCATCGGCGAGAACCACCGAAGGCCCATGAACCATCGCGCGCGCAACCGAGACCCGCTGCTTCATGCCGCGACTCAGCGATCGCACGGTCGCATCGGCACGCTCGCTGATTCCCATGCGCTCGAGCGCGCTCAACGCAGATGATCGCGGGTCATCGACACGGTAAAGCCGCGCCGCGAACTCGACATTCTCCCGGGCAGTGAGGGCGTCGTAAAGTAGAGTGTGATGGGAGATTATTCCGATTCGTCGCCTCACAAGAGCGCCACCGGGAACCGTAACGCCATCGATTCTGGCGAAGCCCGAGGTCGGCTTGAGCAATCCTGCAAGCAGCCTCAGAAGAGTAGTTTTCCCGGCGCCGTTTGGACCGAAGACAGCGAGTGACTCGCCGGGATGGAGCGACAGGTCCACGCCGTCGACGGCGCGATGCGGTCCGAATCTCCTGACCAGAGAATTCGCTTCGACCACAACGCCGTTAGTGTGGTTCATTCGAGTGAAAGGTCGTACTCTGGCGGGCCTAGTGCAAAATGGGATAATGTTGCGCCTATGAGCGACATCGACGTCCTGCTTCAGGAAAATCGCAAGTTCCTACCGAGCGACGAGTTTCGCGCCGCAGCGCGCGTGTCGACGCCCGACATCTACCATGACGCTGCGCGAGATCCGGACGCGTTCTGGGTCGAAATGGCCCGAGAACTCGACTGGTCACGCCCATGGGAGCGCGTCCTCAACTGGAATCCGCCGCACGCAGAGTGGTTCCTGGGCGGCACGATCAATGTCTCATACAACTGCGTCGACCGTCACCTCAATACCCCGCGCAAGGACGCGCTTGCGCTGATCTGGGAGGGCGAGCCGGGCGATCAGAGACGCCTCACCTATTCCGATCTGCACGCTGAGGTCAGCCGATTCGCGGGCGCACTGAAAGGGCTTGGAGTCGTACGCGGGGATCGCATCGCGATCTATCTGCCAATGATCCCCGAAGCGGCCGTGGCAATGCTCGCCTGCGCACGCATTGGGGCGATCCATTCAGTCGTGTTCGGAGGCTTCTCGCCCGAATCGCTCCGTGATCGCATCAACGACGCAACCTGCAAAGTGCTCATCACCGCCGACGGGGGGTTCCGTCGAGGCCAGGTCGTCCCGCTCAAGCGAAACGCGGACAAGGCGCTCGCCAGCACGCCGTCGATCGAGAAGGTCGTCGTCGTCAAACGCTCTCTCGTCGCCGGCGAGCAGTCCGCCGGATACACGATTCCCATCGACATGCAGGACGGACGCGACGTGTGGTATCACGAGATCACCGCTGCTGCTCCCGCCGATTGCGAGCCGGAGCCGATGGATTCCGAGGACGTGCTGTTCATTCTCTACACGTCGGGTACGACCGGAAAACCAAAGGGAATCGTTCATACCACCGGTGGATACCTCACCGGCGTCTATGCGACCAGCCGAATCGTCTTCGATCTCCGCGACAACGACGTGTTCTGGTGCACCGCCGATATCGGCTGGGTGACCGGTCACTCGTATCTGGTCTACGGGCCGCTCGCAAATGGCGCGACCTGCATCATGTACGAGGGGGCGCCCGATTCACCGGCAAAAGACCGCTTCTGGGACATCTGCGAGCGTCACGGCGTAACGATCCTGTACACAGCACCCACCGCGATTCGCGCATTCATGAAGTGGGGAGATGAACACCCCGCGAAACACGATCTGTCGAAGCTGCGATTGCTCGGATCGGTGGGAGAGCCGATCAATCCCGAGGCGTGGATGTGGTACCGCGAGCACATCGGCGGTAATCGCTGCCCCATCGTCGACACGTGGTGGCAGACAGAGACCGGTGCGATCGTAATCTCTCCGCTCCCGGGAGTGACCGAGACGAAGCCGGGAAGCGCGACAAAGCCGCTCCCAGGCTATTCAGCAGACCTGCTCGATGCGGAAGGAAACTCGATTCCTGTCGGTGGGGGACTCCTCGCGCTCACCCGCCCATGGCCGTCGATGTTGCGAACGATCTGGGGAGATGACCAGCGCTACGTCGAGACTTATTTCTCGAAATGGCCGGGCCGGCCGGACCTTTATTTCCCCGGCGATGGCGCCAAGCGCGACGACGAGGGCTACTACTGGATTCTCGGGCGGGTTGACGACGTTCTCAACGTGGCAGGCCACCGCATCGGAACGATGGAGGTGGAATCAGCGCTGGTCGAGCATCCCGCAGTGGCAGAAGCAGCATGCGTGGGACGTTCGCACGAGCTCAAAGGCCAGGCATTGGCTGCATTCGTAACTCTTCGCGATGGGCAAAGGAGCTCACCCGAGCTGCGCGAGGAGCTCCGAGAGTTCGTCGCCACAAAAATCGGCGCACTCGCCCGTCCGGATGACATCCTTTTCTCGGCCGATCTCCCAAAAACGAGGTCGGGGAAGATAATGCGCCGCCTCCTGCGGGATATCGCTGAGGGGCGAATCCTCGGCGACACCACAACGCTGGCGGATCCGGCTATAGTGGCGAGTCTCAAGGAACAGTACGAATCCCAGGAGAGCTGACAACTGCTTCAGAAATTAGCCACCTTCCGTACGAAGTCTGTGCCGGGTTCTAGCATGTGGTATAGTCCGTGCTAGAATTCAGTTAACTATCGCGAAGCGTTGGATCATGCTCGAAAAACTGTTTCCTGAGTCGATATTCGGTCGCAAGCTCCATCCCAATGCCGAGCGACGCCTGAGGCTGTCGCAGGCAAGAGCAGAAGAGACCATCGTCCGTGCTCACGTCGACAACGCATTGATGTTCGTCGACACACTTGCCGAGGATCTGTCGTTCGATCGGGCGATCGATACCTACATCAGAGTGATGGGCATTCCGGAGCCACTGGCCAGCACGGTTGCCACGCGCGCACTCGTGAGCCTTGGCCGCGACCTCGTTCCATTCCGACGTCGTGCTCGCGAAGCGTCGCCGGAGGAAGAGGACCTGAAGCCACGCCTGCGTCTCGATGACGCTGCTGCGCGGCAGAGAAACATCAAGCGCGCGTAAGCCCGCCAGCCCCAAGAACGCGAAAAGGGGAATAGGAACGGAGCACCCGGAGCACGCGGAGAAAACCAGGAAGTCGTTTTTCTGTTGTTAACAACAGAAAGCTGTTCCGTGGTTCTCCGCGTGCTCTGCGCGCTCCGTTCCTATTCCCCCGTCTCGACGTTGAGGGATTCGATCCGCGTCGAATCCCGAAATTCCGCCAACGATATCAGGAAACAGCTCGACACGATGATCGCGGAAACCACGCACCACTGGCAGATAGCGTGGATGACGAAGAGCTCCAGATAGGTAAGCCAGAGGGAGAACAATATTCCGATGCCGGTCATAGCGAGGAGAAGACCGGACATCCTCGGCGAATCGGCATACCTCGCAGTGGTGCTGACCACAGCGACGCTGAACAAGGCGATGTAAAAGCCGAGTCCCCACGCTGCCACCGGGAGGCCGAGGAACGTCGCCCACCGGCTCGCGTTGACCGTTTCGCATGACCCGACGCTGCAGCTCAGCGTGCCGATCGCGCCGAGCTTGTACAGCAACAGGTAGAGAGCGACGAAGATCCCGGCGAGCGCGAGCGCCGCCACGATCATTCGCTTGGTCATTTCCGCGCCGTTGAATCCGCTGCGGCTTTACGCGCGGCCGAATCCACTGTGGCCTTCAGCGCGTCGAACGACGGCGCGCCAACGACCAACTGACCGCCCACAACAAACGTCGGCGTCTGGGCCACCTTGAGGCGCTCTCCCGAGGCGTAATTCGATTCGATTCGCTTCTGATACTTTCGCGCATCGTAGCAGCTCTCCCACCGGGTCATGTCCAGTCCGATCTCCGTCGCGTATTTCTGGAATAGCGACTTCGGGTTGTCTGTCGCTTGCGTGTTCCAGTCGGGCTGACCGTTGAAGAGCTCATCGTGCATCTGCCAGAATTTTCCCTGCTCGTCAGCACATGCAGCGGCGTTGGATGCCGCCTGGCTGTTTCGATGCTGGGAGAGAGGGAAATCGAGAAACGTCAGGCTCGCGATGCCTGTCTCGATCAGGCGCTTCCGCACATCCGGCTCGGTGACGGTCGCAAAATGGCCGCAGGCCGGACATTCGAAGTCGGCATACTCGAGGATCTTTACGGGGGCATCGGCTTTGCCAAGCAGATAGCCGTGCTCGGGAGCCGCAGAGGCCGGATCGATGACGATCGGCTTGAATTCCGGCGCAGGCGGTTTGCGGGACAGTACGTAGCCCAGTATGCTTGCGCCGACGACAGCGATGACGATGAGAAGCGGTATGAACGCCTTTGGCCGCGAGGATTCACGCACCACATTGCGTCGGGCCCGCTGATTGGCAGCCGGTTTTTGAGCCATGAGAGTTTTACGGGAATTGACGCGGGATCGTTGCCCGCGCGGGAGAAGATGAAAAAGGTAAGACCGAGGTCGCGATATGCAAGCTGACGTCCTGCGAGTGCCGGTCGGTCCGGGAGCCATGCACGTGGAGCGTTATGGGCACGGTGGAACGGCTGTCATCCTGATCCACGGATTCGGAACGTCGAGCTTTCTCTGGCGCAACGTCGCTCCTGCGATAACTGATGCCGGCCACACCGCTTACGCCGTCGACCTTTTCGGCCACGGTGAGTCGGACCGTCCGTACGATTCCGACTTTGGAATCGCTGCCCAGGCCGAATATCTCGATGCCGCAATGACCGCCTTGCGCGTCGCACGAGGGATTCTCGTGGGCGTCGACATCGGCGGAGTGATAGCGCTTCGTCTTGCTGCAACCCGCCCGGAACGCGTCGAGAAGCTCGTGCTCATCAATCCTCCTGCGTTCGATGAGCTCCCCGCGCGGGACATTACGCATATGCAGCGCAACACCGCGAAGTTCGCGATTCGAACTACGCGCGGCGTCCTCGGCGCTGCTCCACTCGTGGAGGGTGTTCTTCGTGGCAGCGTGTCGGATCCGGACAAGCAGATGCCTCTCAAGCTGCTCGCGCGATACCTCGCGCCGTTTGTCGGACGCGAAGGGACGAGTCATCTGCTCGCGTTGGCGAGCTCGATCAGCGCTGAAGACCTCGAGGAAGTGGACCTCCGCACCATTCACGTGCCGACTCTAGTCATCTGGGGCGATGCCGATGGATTCGTCGATCCTCAGATCGGGCAGAAGCTCGTGAACGCACTGCCGGATGGGCGACTGGTTCGGCTGCCGGGTGTCGCACGGCTCGTTCCCGAGGAGAGCCCGGAGCAAGTGGTCCACTTGCTGCTCGAATTCATGAAAAAGCGGGCTGTGGCATGAGGTTCGGACGTAGAGGAGGGCATGAAATGGTTAGATTTCGTGTATTAAATTCAACTCCAACCCAGATTGATGAAGAAGCCTCAGAATCGATTTAGAAGGGCCGTCGCGCCGGCAGTAACCCCATTTGAGGAAGCCCGCGACGAGATGTTCCAGCAGGTCATGAAGTGCGGTGTCATCGGCGCAGCGCCGGAGCACCAGGACGAGTGGTTCGATGGGACGATTGCGTATCTCGCCGACAGATATCACGAGCTGAGCCCTAAAGACATCGCCGAGCTGCGTACACTCGGCGAACGATTCGTTCAGCCGGCGAAAGTAAAAGCCGCGGTTTAACCCCGATCACGTGAGCCCCAGCCGGCGTTTAACGCCGGTTCGGGGCCGCTTTCCGGAGCACGGCGCCAATGCGCCCCCCTCCTCCAAGTCCAATTTCGACAGCCGGTACGATGCCACCGCTCACCGGTCCGTCCAGCCCGAAAAAGGCAAGCAGATAAGGCTTCCATTTCCGCCCGTCCTCGAAACGCGCGGAGATTCCTCCTCCACCGTAGGGCCCCCATTTCCGTTCCCGGAAGGGATCGAGGTGGAATCGAGTGAGAAGATCGACGCGGCCGCTCGCGCCGTCATTGTTCGCACCTGCTGCGACTGTCGCACCGCTTCTGACGTAATTCCCCAGCGGGACGACGAACCCGATTCCACCCTGCACGTCCACATGTCGCGCAACGATCGCGTCGATTCTCAACTCTGGATCGACTGGTTGTCGCGCTGGCGGCAATTGCGCAGTAAGTGGCGCGGCGCGAAGTGCGAACAGGATCAGCGACGCGAGTGCGCCGGGGCCTTTCAAGATGATGCGCGTCGCGCGTGTGCTCTCGCCCGCGAAAGCGCCAACGTGTAATCCACGATCGAAACGGCCGAGAGCGCGCCCACGATCGCGATCAGCGGAACGATTGCTCGCGGGAATTGGAGCACCGCGATCAGCGTCGCAAGCTGGAAAGTCGTCACAGTTTTTCCGAGCATGCGAGCGCGGAATGCGGCGGCAGTGAGACCGGGAATGAATCGTGCCACCACGAAGCCCACTGCGGTCATAATGTCGCGCGAGAGGAAGATGAAATACTGCACGGTCGACAGAAGTCCGCCGATCAGATACGCGGATACCGCGGTGAGGACGAAAACGCGATCGGCGATCGGATCGATCAGAGCCCCGGCAACGCTCGACGTATGTGCCATACGCGCGATCCAGCCGTCCAGGAAATCAGTTGCGCCCGCTGCGAGAATGAGGGCGGTTCGCTCCCACCGTCCATCGAAGAGGACGAAGCCCAGAGCGAGGAACAGACGCGAGAACGATATCGCGTTCGGAATCGTGAAGATCGTTCCGCGCTCCATTTGCCCAAGTTAGACGGGGGTGAGCGCGCTTGCCACCTCGTTACGTGAACTCTAGCTTCCGGCCGTGTCTGCTGCCCTGAGCAGGGAACACTTCTTCGCCGTCGCGTACGTTGCAGTGGCGGCGATTTTCATCATGTGGGATCTGCTGCTCGCGGGAAGAATCGCGCAGCTTCGCCGCGTCCCACGAACTTTTGCGGCGATTACCGCGTTTGCAGGACTGCTTCTCGTCCCGGCGCTGATCATCGCGTACTCGACTGCGTCGATCATATATGGTCGAGCGATCTATCCGGTGGCGTGGGTGTGGCCGCTCACCGCCGGGCTGTTCGCGCTTCAGGCGATTTACGCGCTGAGTCGCCGACTGGTAACACCGCTGTTCGGAGTACCGGTAGTGGTCTACAACGCGATCATCGCCATCGTAGCAATCTCACGATTTGTCATCGGGATTGGTGGCGTACCCCCGGACACCGGGCTCGCGCTCTCTGCTGCGCAGGCATCAGCGCTCGGATTCTTCTTCGGGCCTGAAGCGCTCTGGGGCGCTGCCTATCTTATGGTTCCGGTGTTCTCGCCCTCACTTCCCGCTCGGTGGCGGGCGAGCGGATTCCTTCGCGCAATCATTGCTGCAACGGCGGCTGCTATCGCGGCGCTCGTACTGATCGAAGTTCCGAGTGCATTCGAAACGACGAACAGCTACACCCGCTACTCGAAGGACCAGCTCCAGGAGCACCCCGAGGGAGATTTCGCCATCGGCCTCAAGATCCTGCCCGATCTCTACGGTCCGCCGCCTCCGGTTGCGCTGGAGAACGACGTCGCGCTCGCCGACTCTGTCGGCGTGGATGCGATCGAGATCGAAATTGCACCTCAAGGAACGCGCCTGGTTGCGCTCGACTCCCTCGCGCGCACCGTAGTTCAACAACGCGGCGACAGCACGCTGATCATCGTGGCGTTGAGCTATCCAAAGGATGCGACGCGACAGTTCCGTGAATCGCCGTCCGAGTACACGAGGAAGAGACTTGCAAACATCGACCGGATCGCTCGACAGATTCGGCCTGACATCCTCATTCCGGCCGAGGAGCCGTACGGCGCCGGAGCGCGCGCGATTGGGGTGCAGGAGCCCGGATACTGGATCGACTACTTCTCACGCGCGGCGAAGCTCGCGCACTTCGTGAATCCGCGAATTCGTGTCGGCCTCGGGGCATCGAGCTACGGAACGCGCGACAGCACGCTGTACACGTGGGCGGTATCGCGCAATTCGCCTATCGACATCGTCGGATTCTCGATGATGCCGGGATTCGACGGTGCGCGGTCGCTGGATACTCGAATGCGGATCGCTACTCGCTGGATGCGGCAGCTGTCGGCGCGTCCGAAGCCCCACTGGGTTTTTGCCGCCGGAGGATTTCCGCAGACTCACGGCGAGGAGAGTCAGGCGCTGGCGATCTGGGGCGTGCTGTCGTGGGCGACAACCCAGTCGCCAATCAAGGGACTCGTCGTCGTCGAGGCTGGGGACTACGATGCGATCAGAGGACTCCGCGCCCCTGGAGGGAGACTGCGATCTGCAGTTGGGACTGTGATCCGCGCAGAGAGAGGGTTGAGAGAAACCGTGGCTAGATAGAAAACGACGGAACCAAGGAAGACTCCGTCGTTTATACCTTCTTGCCAACACCGCGAACGATCCCCTCAACTCTTCTCGAGGGATCAAAGAACTCGCGCGCAACCGAGATGATCTCCTCCGCGGTGATTGCTTCCACTCGCTCGTCATGTTTTTCGAGCTCCGGCAATCCTTCCCCTAGCAACCACGCTTCCACCATCGATCCAAGCAGCGCCGCGCCGCTCTCCTGACGGATCGCGTGCGTTCCGATCGTGTACCGCTTGCCGCGCTCGAGCTCGTCGTCAGCAACCGGCTCATTCGTGAGTCGCTCGAGCTCGCGCAGCAACCCCTCACGCGCACGCTCTTCCTTCTCCGGCGACGTCGCGATGTAGCACAGGAACATTCCTGCCACCGCGTGCTGCACCGGATGCGCGTGAACCGTGTACGCAAGCGACTGACGGTCGCGCAACTCGTCGAAGAATCGACCACCCAATCCGCTGGCGATCGTTCCGATCATATGCGCTGCGTATCGTCGACGGTCGCTCCGGCGCGGACCGGGAAAGCCGAGAGCAAGCGCCGTTTGTGCCTTCTCACGCGATTCCGCGAGAACTGAGAGACGGGGCGGCCACACGGGAATCTCCGACTGTCCGGCGATACCACTTCCCATTCCAATCAGGTCGCGAGCCAGAATTCCGGCAGCGTCGTCAGCGATCACATCACCCACGACGCCCACGACTAGAGGCGAGCTCGAGATTACGTTCTCATACCAGTCTCTCGCGCGCTCCAGCGTTATCGCCGCGAGCGAAGATTCTGAGCCGAGTGCCGGCCGGCCATAGGGGTGCTCGCCGAATGCGGCCCGCGCGGCCAAGCGCATCGGGTAGCTGTACATGTCATCGCGCAGAGCCGCGACCTCTGCGAGCGCTGCTGCACGCTCCGCCTCGAATGCGTCATCGGGCAGCGTCGCATTTCTCACCACATCCGAGAGGAGCTCGCTCGCCGCCTCGAGATGTTGCCCCGGCACGGAGATCGTCCACCCGAAAGTCTCGGCTCCAACGGAAGCTGAGAGCTTTCCACCCAGAAGCTCGACATCCTCCGCGATGAGTCGCGCACTGCGTTGCACGGTTCCTTTCAGCATCGTTCGAGCAACGAGCGATGTGATTCCGGACGTTGCCTCGGTTTCCATCGCCGCTCCGCCCTTCCCAAACACACCGATGTACGCGATCGCTGCGCCTGGCTTCGGACGCACCAGAATTGGAAGGTTCTCGACTCCGCGAAAAACCGAGACTTTTCCTTCCACCGCTTCGAGCACCGCTTCGAGCGCGGGGGCAGGAACAGGAAGCTCGTCTCGCGGGGGAAGCGGCTCGATGGACGGAGGTCGCCTTGCCTCGAGAACCGCGAGCATATCGCGCTCGTTCGCTGCGATGACAGGACGAGACGAGGGACGATACACGACGACGCCGGCGCGCTCGGGCGCAAGATAATGGCGCATCACTCTGTGCACGTCTTCGGCCGTCACTGACTCCACGCGCAACAGATACTCGTCCCCCAGCTGCCAGCCGCCGAGCGCTTCCCACTCCGCGAGATACGAAGCCTGACCCTCCATCGTCTCCAGTCGCCTCACCCACCGCGATTCGAAGATGCGGCGGACGCGCTCGAGCTCGGCGGGATCGATAGGATTCTCGCGCAACGCGCGCACCTCTTCCCATATCGCCCCCGCAGCATCAGGCAGCGTCTCGGCCCCGGTCTCTGCGTGTGCGACGAAAACTCCAACCTCGGTTGGCGTGTAGTTGTACGCGCCCACCGACGACGCGAGCTTCCGCTCTCGCAACGATCTGTACAGCCGTGACGCTCGACCGGATCCAAGGAGACCCGCGGCGACGTCGAGAACGGGAGTGTCCTCGTGGAGTGCCGGTGCAGTCCTCCACCCGACGAGAACGTGCGACTGTCCGATATCTCCGGACAGCTCTCGATACCGAACGTCATCGTGATGAGGCTCATCGGGCCCGGGCTCGCGCGCCGGAGTTCCAGATCCGAGCTTGCCGTAACGCTCCGTGACGCCTGCGAGCGCGTCGTCTGCGTCGATAGCTCCGACAATCGCGATGATCGTATTCGATGGTTGATAGAAATTCCTGTAGAAACGGAGCATCGCGGCGCGGTCGAGACGTCGTAACCCTTCCTCATGACCGATTCGCCAGCGGCGCATTCGATGCTTGTCGTGCAGCAGCTCGTACAGAGTCTCCGTCGCGAGTGCAGCAGGATTGTCCGCTTTCCTCTTTGCCTCCTGGATGATCACATCGAGCTCGCGTCCGAGCTCGTCTGCGTCGATCAGCGATCTCGCGTATGCGTCAGACTGTATGTCGAGTCCTGATTCGAAGGACGCTGAAGGAAGGACGGTGTAGTACGTGGTGTTGTCGTAGATGGTGTGCGCATTGAGATACCCACCCGCGGCTTTTGTCTGCTTCGCGATCTCGCCGACCCCGCGTGATTCCGTGCCTTTGAAGAACATATGCTCGAGCACGTGCGCGATCCCGATCACATCATCGGTTTCGTCGAAGTATCCCGCCTTCACTACCGTGACGATGGCGACAACCGGAGACGAGTGGTCTGGCCGGACAAGAACCGTCAATCCGTTTGGAAGAACCGTACGGACTACGCTGTCAGGATCGATGAATGCTGCCACGGCGGCGATATCCTCTGACAATGCTCGCGCTCTCTCTGTCAGCCGATGGGTCGACGGTGCAGCACGATCAGGCCTGCTGCGAAAAAGAGCGCGCTGTATCCGAGGACATGAAACACGTCGGCGGGATTTGCGGTGCCGCGATTGACAAGGCCATCCATCTGGCCGGTAAGCTTTCCAAGCGGCGGCAGCAGCTGCACGAAAGCCTGGCGAATCCCGCCTTTTTGTCCCCACCAGCTGCCCATGATCCACGTTCCAGCCAGCACGACACTGAGCACGATCCAATCGCGCCGGAAAAGACTCGAGATGAAGAACGCGATTCCACCGAGCGACAGAAACACCAGCGCGCCGAATGCAAGCGTTCCGAACGGCATGATTGGCTTGACGAACGCAACGAACAGGGCGAGGAGAATCGTGAACACGGTGCAGTAACCGAGGAAAGACACGAGAAACGCCTGGGCGTAATAAACCGGTACGCTGACAGGCTTGGAAAAAAGAAAACGATAGTAGCCGCGAATTCGGTCGGTCGAGACGAGTCCGTTCAGAACGATGAATGAGGTGATGAACGAAACCTGTGGCAGAACGAGCATGAGGATCTGGGTCGCCATCCTGTCAGTGAGCTGAGTACCGGTCGCGCTCGTCGCAACTTTCATTGGCACGATGACCGTCATCCCGAACAGGAGACCGATCAGAAGCATTGCGACACCGCGCTCGCGAATGAAGTCGCGCAACTGCCACAGGAAATAGTGCTCGAGATTACTCTTCATTTCGATTCACCCACCGCTTCGCGGAATTGCTGCTCGAGAACAGATCTGGCAGGCACTACACTCGCCACGACGACTCCGTTCGAGATCAGCGTCGACAGCGCGCGATTCATGGCCTCGATATCAGGAAAGCTCACCTCGAACTCACCATCTCCCGATGAATGCGCCGACGGAAGAAGAACCGCAACCTGCTCGGCGCCGGAAGCAACCGCAATGCGGTACGTGCCTCCCGTGTCGGTCGCCTGATCGTAGCCGGTAGTTACCAGTCTTTGCAGCCGTCCCCGGTCGATTATCGCGACGCGATCGGCAAGGCGCTGCAGCTCATCGAGATTGTGCGAAGCGATGATCACCGTTCTTGTCGGCGCCCTCAGCTTTTCCACGATGTCCCGAAATCGCTGCGTCCAGACAGGATCGAGTCCGTGTGTGGGCTCGTCGAGAATCATCACCTTCTCGTCTCGCAGCAGCGCCTGGGCGACGCCGAGTCGCTGAAGGTTCCCTTTCGACAGCGCCTTGATCTTCTTGTCGCGATGTTCGCCGATGCCAAGCCGGTCGATCACCTCATCCACACGCGCGCTTACGTCGGGCGCAGGTACGTTGGCGAGCGTCGCGAATCTCACCAGTGCCGTATCCGCCCTCCACTGTGGATTGATAGTCATCAGCTCCGGGAGATAACCGATGCCGTTCTTCTGAACGTACGTGCGCGGCTCCTGCCCCATGATTCGTACGCTGCCGGACGTCGGCCGGAGATATCCCAAGAGCAGTGACAAGAGCGTGCTCTTTCCGGCGCCGTTCGGCCCGGCGATGCCGAGAATCTCGCCTTCGGCTACCTGCAAAGAAAAATCCTCGACAGCTATTACGGAGCGGCCGAGGATCGAGCGATACGTTTTGCTGGTGCGGCTGAACTCGATCACAATGGACGCTGCTGGATGCAGGAGCTCCATACGCCGGGGCCGGCGCGGTTGATGAACTTGGCCGCCTCATCGATTCGATTCAGGCGCGCGAGAGCACAGCCAAGATATCCCTGTGACGCAACGTCTTTGGGATTCGCCTGGATCGCGCGAACGAAGAATCGGCGCGCAAGCTCGTAGTCGCCCGTCGAGAATAGAATCAGCCCCATCTCGCGGAGAGCGACCGCATTATTTGACTCGAGGCGGATCGCCGTCTCGAGCTCGCGCTTGGCCGTGTTGACGTCCCCGTCTTCACGCGCGAGACGAGCGAGAAAGACGTGAGGAGTGGCAAGGTTCGGGTTCTCGCGAACCACGCGCTGGAACTCGCCTCGCGCAGCTTCTCTCCGCCCCGATTGCATCATCGTGATCGCCTGATCCATCACTTTGGTGGGATTTCCGCGATTCGACATCAGTGCATAACCGCCGACGGCGCCGATGATTACAAGCGCAATGAGAACAATGAACCACAGATTCGCCGGGATCCGGCTCGGCCGCGCCGTGTATGTCGGCTCGGATCCGGTCGAGTAGTCTGGCGTTGCAGGCGGCGGAGCCGGCGTGCCCGCTGCGTAGCCCGATGCCGCGGTGTAGCCCGACGCGCCGGTTGCGGGCGGAGCGTACGACGACGACGACGGCGGAGCGTACGGTGACAGTGGTGGTGGAGGAGCGAGCGGAGGCGCTGAATCCGCGAGAACACCCGAGCTCAATCCGCTTTCGAGCTGCCTGAAGCCTTCGCGCGCAACGGCGACATCGTTGTCCGTCGCACGATATGTCGTGCGATTCGCGCGATCGCGTGCGCCGAGAAATTCCAGCAGCGCGTACGCCTGTCCGAGTGAAATGAGCTCTTTCTGTCTGAGCTCGCGGATCAACGCCTGACCTCCGAGCGACGATCCGCCCATCAGAGCCCGAAGACCGGTCTCTGTTCCCTGCCAGAGCTCCAGAATGTCCGCTGCGCGGTCCTCGCCCTCGGGAGAGTGCTCGAGCCGCGCAGCGATTGGTGAAACGGATCTCAGCGCCGCGAGCGCGGACTGCTGATTCGCGTTCATCTCACAATGCGCAACAGCCCTGCGTCAGCACTCCCCTTGATGAAGCTCTCGGCGCTCTCGGTTGGAATTCGCCGTCCGGTGAGCGACTGCGCGCGGCGCGCTTCGTTCACCATGAAGTCCTCGATCGATCCGTTTCCGTTTCCACCGCGCGCTTCACGCATCTTCACCAGTATCTCCTCCCAGGTACCCTCGTACGAGTGATCCTCGCCGATGGTGATGCAGTGCGCGGTCTCGTCATTCTGCCTTTCCTTCACGAAGCCGGAGAGCAGCGCACCGAACAGCTCGAGCTGGCCGCGCGCCTCGTTCTCCGCAGTCTCCTGAGCGCGCGACTCGATCGCGGCGAGCATCTCATCGATGTCGTCGGGCTCGCCGGCGAGCTCGGAAAGACGAGTCTCCCACGGCTTGAGCTCGGGATCGTTGTCACGCAAACGATAGACCATCTTCTTCAGCTCGATCAGTCTCCAGATGCCGAGCTCGTCCCAGTGGTCTTCGGGCGAAGATCTATCGAGATGGTATAGCGCGGCCTCGTAGTCGCCGCGATCGTAGAAAATGTTTCCGAGGTAGATGCGCGCCTCGGTGTGATCCTCGTCGATCTTCAGTGCGCGGCGGAGAGTGGCGATCGCCGATTCATCCTCGCCGAGCCGGTGCTGCACGTATCCGATGCACGACACCGCTTCCGCGGAATCGGGAGTCTGACGTGCCGCGATCTCGAAATACTCGCGCGATTCCTCGATCAGCCCTTCGCGAAAGAGCGCGCGGCCGATCTGGAGCATCAGCTCGATATCGTCCTCGTACCCGAGCTCGAGCGTGCGCCGAAAACTTCTCAGCGCCTGAGGCTGCTGACCGAATTTGAGAAGGGTCTCGCCGAGTCCGGCGAGCGCGTCCTCGTGGTCCGGATCGAGAACGAGTGCTTCTTCGAAGCTTCTGCGGGCCCACGCAAACTCTTCGCGCGCGTGGTGTGCGTAACCAACGCCAATGTGCAGCTCTACCGCATTCGGGTAGAGCGAGAGCCCCTCGTGAAGTACGTCCAACGCTTCGTCGTACTGTCCCTCGTTGTACAACTGATGCGCTCTCTCGTCATACTCCTCGGAACTCAGAAACGGGGTAGCCATGGCGTGTTGTTACCTCCGACTGATCGAGTTGACTTATTGTACCATTGGGGCGCGGAGTTGTTCAAGGCACAATGCGCGCCCGCCACCATCGTTTGCTCGCGTTCCTTCCTCCTCTGGTTTTTGCCGGTTGAATCAAGCTTCGTCGACTTGCCTGGACTCACGTTACCACAGTTGTGCGCTCGGTAAATCGTCTCCACGCACCCGTCTCGAGAATGTCGGTGATGGTCTCGACAACCTCCTCGACCTCCTCTTCGCGGGTGAAGAAATGCGGAGCGACCCGAATTCCAGCCCCCACTCTATAGTCGACGAGGAAATCGCGCGAGAGCAACTCTTGAGCAACTTCGTATCCATTCGGCACATCGATTGCCACTGTGCCGGCTCGGCGAGCCGGATCGCGGGGGGCGGTCACTTCGTATCCCGCCTGAAGCGCAAGCTCCACGATGCGCCCCGTGAGTCGAATGCTCTTCTCCCGGATGGCACGGATTCCCGCGGCCCGCAGGATCCGTGGTCCTTCCGCCGCTGCGTAGAGAGCCGGGATCACCGGAGTGCCGTTGAGCCACCGGAACGCGCCGAGCGTGTACTCCATTCGGTCCTCGAACGCGAATGGTCGCGCGTGCGCCTGCCAACCCGTGAGCGCAGGCGCAAGAGTGTCGCGGACCGCGGGAGCCACGTACAGAAAGCACGCGCCTGGTCCGCCGCATAGCCACTTAAGAGCTCCGCCCGTGAGAAAGTCGACACCCAAATCCTTCACATCGACCGGAATTATTCCCACTGAGTGGAACGCATCGAGCGAGACCAGGGCGCCCATGTCGTGTGCCCGCCGGCAGATCTTTTTCGCGTCGTTGATGTACGCCGACTTGAACAGGACATGCGAGATTGCGACGAGCCGGGTGCGCTCGTCGATTGCATCGAGCAGACGGTCTTCATCGATCGTAATCCCGTCGTCGGATTCAACGAGCTCGATTTTCGCTCCGAACCTTTTGGCGAGCTCCTCGTACGCGTAGCGAACGGATGGGAAATCGAGCGCGGTCATCACGATCTTGTTGCGGTCACCCGGGAAGTCAATTGCCGAGACGACGGCCGACTGCGCGATCGTGACGTTTGGCATCATCACGACCTCGCCATCCAACGCGTTCATGAGCGGCGCGATCTCATTCCCTACTTCCACGGGCTTCTCCCACCAGCCGCGCGACCACGCTTTTACGCCGAGCTCTCCCCAGTCGGCAGCGTATTCGGCCAGTCGCGCGGGCACGGTGCGCGGCATTGGACCGAGGGAGTTCGAGATCAGATATGTCGTCCGCGCCAGGATCGGGAATTCATCCCGAAAGCGGAGGAGAGGGTCAGTCACTCCGTGGACCTACGCTGCCGGCCTTGATTAATCATGTGCGGAGATCTTGTTGGCGACCGTAGAATTATAGCGTGAGTGAGCATTCCGACATTCGGCAACTGAAGAGCGACGGCGCGGAAACGCGTAAGTCGCGCCGGCACCGGCTGCCACGTGTCGCGCTGGTGCTTGGAGGCGGGGGCCTCAAGGGTTTCGCGCATATCGGCGTGATTCGCGCGCTCGAAGAGCGTGGAATCGTTCCGACAGTCCTCGCGGGAACGAGCATCGGCTCACTGATCGCATCGGCATGGGCGCGCAACATGCCCGTCCCGGAGATGGTGGAGCGCGCGCGCTCTCTCAGGCGAAGGGATCTCTTTCGGCTCAACCGGATAGGGATGCTGCTGGAGCGCGCGCACGCAGCGTCGATCTATCTCGCGGGTCCGCTCAGAGAGCTTTGCGCGTCGGTAGCGCCCGATTCGACGTTCAATGAGCTGGGACGAACGCTGCTGGTGAACACGGTCGATCTTCAGCGGGGCACACAGGTCGTATGGGGGCTCCCGGGATTGCGCGACGTGAACGACATCGACGCGATTTACGCGTCCTGCGCGCTACCCGGGTTCTTTCCGCCGGGCGATCTCGGCGGCCGTGAGTGCGTCGACGGCGGAGTCGTAGACAACCTGCCCGTCCACATCGCGGGACGCGGAATGGACGCAATCATTGCAGTGGATACCGGGTCGAGCTCGCTCATAACGCAGAAGGATGTGGCGACGCACGGATTTCCGGCGATCTACATGCGTGCTGCGACGACGATGATGCACGCGCTGCAGCTTGCTCCGCTCGAGCGTTGGTCCGGTCCGCCGATGATTCTGATTCGGCCGAAGGTCGGGCACATCGGGTGGTTCAGCTTCACGCACACAGATGAGCTGATCGACGCGGGATATCGCGCAGCAGTCGAAGCTCTCGGGCACTTCGAGAGCTGCCTGTCGGCGAAGACCGGAATTTTTCCGCGACGTCCTGTCAGTCTCGTCGTGAATCAGGAGAAATGCATCGGCTGCACACTGTGCGTCACTCTGGCGCCGCAGCTGATGGCGCTCGACCGCAAAGGGAAAGCGTACGCAAAGAAGCCACTCGTTCAGTGGTCGGTGGCCGATGGGGATTTCGTGAATCACTGCCCGACGCTTGCGATCGAAGCGACACCGCTCGATGCAGAGAAGGAGAATCAGCCGGAAGGAGCGGACCAGCAACAACTGCGAACTGCGACTTGAACTGCGCGCGCTTCGGACCGGCCGCGCCATCCATTGTGCTAGATTTCGTTTACGAACATGACTAACCCGAATTCTTTCGGCAGTCGCGCTTCCCTCGATGTGGACGGGCGGCGGTACACGATCTTCCGCCTCGATTCGGTCGACGTATTCTCCGCGGGAAACGCAGCGCGGCTTCCTGTCAGCCTGAAGATCCTCCTCGAGAATCTCCTCCGACACGAGGATGGAAAGTTCGTCAAGGCAGCCGACATCGAAGCGCTCGCGCACTGGGATGTGAAGAGTCGCGTCGAGAAGGAGATCGCATTCCGCACGTCGCGAACGCTGCTTCAGGACTTTACCGGCGTTCCTGCTGTCGTCGATCTCGCTGCGATGCGCGACGCTCTCGCAGGGTTGGGTGGGGATGCGAAACGCATCAATCCGCTCCAGCCAGTCGATCTCGTCATCGACCATTCCGTTCAGGTCGACGAGTACGGATCGGAGGCGGCCATATTCCTCAACGGTAAGAGAGAGTTCGAGCGCAACCATGAGCGGTACGCATTTCTGAGATGGGGGCAGAAGGCCTTTCAGAACTTCCGCGTGGTGCCACCCGATACCGGAATCGTGCACCAGATCAATCTCGAGTATCTGGCACAGGTTGTGTTCACGCGCGAGGAAAATGGCGAGACGTTCGCGTATCCCGATTCGCTGGTCGGCACCGACTCGCACACCACGATGATCAACGGGCTCGGCGTACTCGGCTGGGGCGTGGGCGGAATCGAGGCTGAAGCGGCGATGCTCGGACAGCCGGTATCGATGCTTATTCCTGAAGTCGTCGGGTTCAAACTCCATGGAAAGCTGCCCCCGGGCGCCACTGCGACAGATCTCGTTCTGACCGTAACGCAGATGCTTCGGCAGAAAAAGGTCGTCGGCAAGTTCGTCGAGTTCTATGGCGCCGGATTGTCTTCGCTGTCACTCGCTGATCGTGCCACGATCGGCAACATGTCGCCTGAGTACGGCGCGACGATGGGATTCTTTCCGGTCGATGCCGAGACGCTGAATTATCTGCGGTTTACTGGCCGGGACGAGCACAAGGTGAAGCTCGTCGAAGCGTACACCAAGACTCAGGGGATCTTCCGAACCGACGACACTCCTGATCCGTCGTTCACCGATTCTCTGGAGCTCGACCTCGCTACTATCGAGCCGAGTCTGGCAGGACCGAAGCGGCCGCAGGATCGCGTCCCGCTGAAGCTGTCGAAGCAGTTATTCCGCGAAGCGCTGAGAGCAGATCTCGAGAAGACGGGAACCGTCGCGGGCATTGCAGCCGCCAAACAGGCCATGTCCGTTGCCGCATCGCCGCAGCTATCGCCTGCAGTTGTTGCAACGTCAACCGAGGAACAGGCGGGACAGAACTCCGCGGTACGAGTAGAAATGAACGGCGAAAGTTTCTCGCTACGGCATGGAGCCGTCGTCATCGCCGCGATCACGAGCTGCACCAACACATCAAATCCGAGTGTGATGCTCGCAGCCGGTCTGCTCGCTAGAAATGCGGTGGCAAAGGGACTCTCGACGAAGCCGTGGGTGAAAACGAGTCTCGCGCCCGGTTCCAAAGTCGTGACTGAGTACTTCAAGCGCGCGGGAGTGATGTCCGATCTCGAGAAGCTTCGGTTCAACGTTGTCGGTTATGGCTGTACGACGTGCATCGGGAACTCCGGACCCCTCCCGCAGCCCGTCGCCGATGCTGTAGAAGAGCACAAGCTCGTGGTCGCGGCCGTGCTGTCGGGCAACCGCAACTTCGAGGGCCGCATCAATCCACTCACGCGATTCAACTACCTCGCGTCGCCTCCTCTCGTTGTCGCATACGCGCTCGCCGGCCGAATGGACATCGATTTCAATACCGAGCCGATCGGTGTCGGCGCAGGCGGTCCGGTATTTCTCCGCGACATCTGGCCGTCACCCAAGGAAGTCGAAGATGAGATTCTACGCTCGGTAAAGGCGGAGATGTTTCACGCTCAGTACGCCGACGTGTTCACCGGCGATGAGCGCTGGGCGGCGCTGCCGGTTCCCGAGGGAGATCTATACGCGTGGGACGAGAGCTCAACGTACGTCAAGAATCCGCCCTTCTTCGACGGAATGACTCTGACTCCACCGGGAGTGCGCGCGATCAGCGGAGCCCGCGCTCTCGCATTTCTCGGCGACTCGATTACGACGGATCACATCTCACCGGCCGGATCGATCCCCGCAGCGAGTCCCGCCGGCAAATGGCTGATCGCACATGGAGTGAAGACCGTCGACTTCAACTCTTACGGCGCGCGCCGAGGGAATCACGAGGTGATGATGCGTGGTACCTTCGCGAACATCCGGCTCCGCAACGAGCTCGCCCCGGGAATGGAAGGCGGATGGACCTCGATGACTCCGGGCGGCGATCCGATCACGATCTACGACGCATCGATGGAATACCAGCGACGGGGTACACCACTCGTCATCATCGCTGGAAAGGAGTACGGAACGGGCTCATCGCGGGACTGGGCGGCGAAAGGAACACTGCTGCTTGGAGTCCGCGCCGTCATCGCCGAATCGTTCGAGCGAATCCATCGGTCGAACCTCGTCGGAATGGGAGTGCTCCCGGTCGAGTTCGTGAACGGCGAAACGCGGCACAGCCTTGGCCTTACCGGATTCGAGACGTACGAGATCGACGGATTGTCAGACGCGATCAAGCCGCGTGCGACGCTCACCGTGCGCGCCACTGCGGCGGACGGTTCGCTCAAGACGTTCACCGTCGTATCCCGGATCGATACGCCCGAGGAGATCAGCTACTACCGTCACGGCGGGATACTACCGTACGTACTACGACAGCTCATGAGTTGATTGCGGATCCAGGACTGAGAACTAAAGGCATCGACGATTGACGACTTATTGCGGAGTGAGGACTACTGAGGACCTAGAAGTCCGCCGTAATCCTCATTCCTCACTTAGTCGTCGATCGTCGATGCTGTTGG
>DATBRZ010000043.1:0-13201 GCA_036560025.1 Gemmatimonadaceae bacterium
GTCCGTGCACTGGCAGAAGTCTCACGTTCACGACGTACACGATCACCAGCACGGCGAGGAGAATGAGCTGCGACCACTGCGTGGTGTCCCGGAAGAAGAGTCGCACTTCCTTCAGAATCAGCTCTCGCTTGACGATACCGAACGGCTTGAGCGCCCTTGCGAACAGTGAGGCGAACACGTTCTCGCGAATCCACCTCTCACCGCTTTCCTGGGACTTCGTGAACCCCTTGGCGTAAAGCGCTCTGTGCAGAACTGCGCCGAGGACGATGAACGCGGCTGCGGTTGACCAGAGCAGGAAGAAGGGAAGCATGTCCGGTTCGTCGCGGAGCCAGCTCATCAACGCGGATTGCACCCAGTCGCTGGGCAGCCAAGGCGACGTGGGACCGCGCAGCACTGCAATGAATTCAACGAGCGAGCGAAATCCTTCCGGCCGAGCCAGCTGCTCGGGACGCATCAATCGGAAGAGGAGTGCCACACCGCCGCCCGCGAGCACCGCGATCACGCTCAGAATGTCTTTCGTGCGTCGAGCCGGAAAAGTATTCACGAGCGTGAGCGTAATCGCCGAGCCGATGACGGTGGGCAGAATGAGAAACGGCAGAAATGCGCCAAGTACTACGAGAGCGAAGAGCGGCCCCCCGTGATACGCGATGCCGTACGCCGCGAACATCGGAATCGCCAGGAGCGCGACCATCCAGCTCGAGTGAATGCAGGTCTCCGTGAGCTTCGCGAGATACAATCGCAGCCATTCCACCGGACCCGCCGCCAGCAGATCCAGGTCCTTGGCGAGAAAGAAGGTCGACAGTGCGCTGATCACGTTCGAGAGGAGAAGCATTCCGAAAAAGCTCACCAGCACGAGCCCGAGCAGCTTGCCGGCGAGCAGCGGGCCTATTTCAGGAATTCCGCGAAAGTAGCGCAGCAGCCGGAAGACAACTCCGAAGATGAAGAGCCAGAACGCGAGTCCAATGACGGCGAGCGCGCCGAACCGCCCGGCTGCACCCTTTTCGGTCTTCGCTGCTCGCGCACGCATGCTCAGCCATTTCGGCGCGAGCAGGTGGAGAAATCCCGCAGTCAGGAAATGCTCAGGCATCGAGCACGTCCACGAATTCGCGGGCGGCGTTCTCTCCGGTGAGCTTGAGGAATATCTCTTCCAGTCCGGCGGTCCCCGCCGCCGATTCAGCGCGAAGATCGTCCATCGTCCCAAGCGCGCGGATCTCACCGGCCTGAATGATTCCGATTCTGTCGCACATCGTCTCTGCTACCTCGAGCGTGTGCGTCGACATCATTATCGTGTGACCGCGACGCGTGTACTCACGGAACAGATCCTTGAGAATTCTCGCGGCTTTCGGATCAAGGCCGACCATCGGCTCGTCCACGACAATGACGTCCGGTTTATGCACGAACGCGCTGGAGATGATCAGCTTCTGCCGCATTCCGTGGCTGTAGCTCTCGACGAGCTCATCGCGCCACTCATCGAGATCGAAGAGCGTCAGGAGCTCTCGCGAGCGGCGATCGATGTCGCGACCGTTCTGGTTGTACAATCCGCCGACGAATCGAAGGAATTCAGCGCCGGTGAGCTTTTCGTAGATGAATGGCCGGTCTGGAATGAAACCGAGAATTCGCTTTGCCCCGATCGGGTCGCGCGCTATATCGACGCCTCCGATGCGGACGCTGCCCGCAGTCGGAAGCAGAATGCCGGCGATCATCCGGAGCGTGGTGGTTTTTCCTGCTCCGTTCGGGCCGAGGAATCCGAACAGCTCTCCTTTCGGTACCTCGAGATTCAATGCGTTGACGGCAGTGAAGGATCCGTAACGCTTCGTGAGTGCTTTGAGCTCGATCATGGCGGTCACAATAGACGAATGTGAGCCGCCGTAAGTAATGCCTATCTCGGAGGGGCGCGGCCCTTGGTCCGATCGCGGACGCGGGATGAATCGGGGTTTCGACTGCCTCGTCGAAGGTTCTGGAACGCTATTTCGAATGCGGTCCGTCGCAGAGAGATTCCGCCGGGCTCGCTTGCCGCGACGAGGCGACCGGACGCGTCTACCCAAGCCGTCAGAATCGGGGCATCCCCTCCGATTTTCCACGCTCGAACCGTGTCCTTGTGCGCCTCGACCCACATGCCGGCCGCGCTGTCCAGCATCGCGCTGTCGGTGACGGTAAAGAGAGAGTCAGATTCGATTCGAAGCGTCACGTCGTGGGTTGTTCTGCCGATCGGGTCGAACAACTGCATCTTCATTTGCCGTCCCACTCGCGGGTCCTCGGCGAGCATGAGTGGAAGTGGAGCGCTCGTTGGAAAGAAAAGCGGACCAGTAACCGGGAACTCAGTCGATTGTGACTGTCCGCCGCGAGGCACCGTTGTCATTCTCAACAAGTTCGTCGGTGGTGCGGCCTCGACGATCCCACGCGCCTCGAACGGGGTGAGGTCGCCTTCCGCCTGCACGATGAAATCGCGCAGGAGAAGACCGCGTGAGAATCGCGCCTGCGACCGTGCCTGAAGGCGAAGCGAATCGGCGCCGACGCGGATCACGCCGCGAACGAAGTCGGTAATGACTAGACGAGTTTGCGTGGTGTCGATCGCTGACGCTGCCGCGCCGACCTGCTTGCCGCCCTGCTCGACGATATAGTAGAACGTCTCCGGGGCAACTCGGAGCGCGACCTCGGCAAGCACCTGCTCTGGTGTCCGGTGAGTGGTTCTCCGCCAGAAAAGGCCGAGAGCTATCGCCCAGATCACGAGAATTCCGACGGCAATCGTTCGGCGACTCACCTGGGCGTTGCGGCTTTCGAATTCAATGTGGAGCGCTGCGCGAGAGTCAGGCGATCGTCAGACTCGTCTCGGTGTTGATCCAGCCGAGGTATCGCTCGAGGCCGCCGGTGACGGGGATCACCAGGAGCTCCGGCACCTTGTATGGATGCAGCTCGCTGAACGCGCGTCTCAATCCCTCTACGCACCCCGAGCGTGTCTTGAGCATCAACACCGCCTCGGTCTCGTCCGCGACTTTGCCTTCCCACCGATAAAGCGATCGTGCGCCGCCGAATATGGTTCCGCATGCGATGAGTCGTCGGTCGAGCAGCTCGCGGATGAGCGCTACGGCCTCGTCATTGTTGGTAATCGTCGTAAGAGCTACCACTGCGTCAGTATGCGGCACGCACGTTCCCGGCAGATGATGCGGGAAGATATACCGATTGCGGCCTCAGGACTAACGGCCATTGCTGATCCACGACTAATTGAGGATCGAGGGCACTGAGGACGAAGTAGTTCTCAGTAGTCCTAGGTAATCCTCGGTTCGAGATTGGTCGTCGGTCGTCGATGGGCGTTAGTTCTGAGGCCGCAATCTCACGATATCGCGCCGCTTGAATCCCGCTGTCAAACCGGCGACCTTACGAGGCTATGCCTGAAGAAGCGCTCATCGTCCGCGGGGCGCGCGAGCACAACCTCCGCAACATCGACGTAACCGTCCCGCGCGACAGGCTAACCGTCATTACCGGACTCTCCGGATCGGGCAAGTCCTCGCTGGCGTTCGATACGATCTACGCCGAAGGACAGCGACGCTACGTAGAGTCGCTCTCGGCCTATGCCCGTCAGTTCCTTGGGCTGATGGAAAAGCCGGATGTGGATTCGATCGAGGGACTCTCTCCCGCGATATCGATCGAACAGAAATCAGCCGGCCACAATCCGAGATCGACGGTTGGAACGGTCACCGAGATCTACGATTACCTGCGTCTTCTCTTCGCGCGAGCCGGAACACCGCATTGCGCCAACTGCGGGCGGCCTGTTGAGCGCCAGAGCGCCGGACAGATCGCCGACGTAATCCTCACCTGGCCCGAAGGAACGCGGATCGAGATCCTCGCGCCCCTCGTCCGCGAGCGTAAGGGTGAGTTCCGCGATCTCTTTGAAGCAGCGCGGAAACAGGGATTCGTTCGCGCCTACGTCGACGGTGATCTCGCCGAGATCGCGAATCCGCCGAAGCTCAATCGGAAGCTCAACCACAGCATATCGGTTGTTGTCGATCGTCTTGTCGTTCGCGCCGACGATCGCGGCAGACTGACTGACTCGATCGATACGGCATTGAAACTGGCCGAGGGTCTCACTGAGGTGACCCGGCAGGACGATGGCAGTCGCCACCTGTTCTCCGAACGATACGGCTGCCCCGTCTGCGGAATCTCACTCCCCGAGATGGAGCCAAGACACTTCTCGTTCAACTCACCGTTCGGCGCGTGCACCGATTGCGGCGGACTCGGAACACGTCGCGAGGTGAGCGAGCAGCTCATACTCGGCGACCCGAGCATTTCGATTCTCGAGGGCGTGATTCTCCCATGGGGAGAGCCGGACGGATACTTGAGAAAGGTGATCCTTCCCGGTCTCGCGAAGCAGTTCAAGTTCGAGCTCAACACACCGTGGGGCAGACTCCCGCAGTATGCGCGCGATGTGATGCTCTATGGATCGAGCGGAAAGAAGGGATCGTTTCGCGCGGAATCGGGAAAATGGGAAGGCGTAATCGCCAACGTGCAACGTCGCTACGAGGAGACTACTTCGGATTCCGTGCGATTGTCCCTCGACGAATTCATGACCGCTCGCGAGTGCACGACCTGCGGTGGACGACGGCTCAAGCCCGAATCCCTCGCCGTGACGGTCGCCGATCGCAACCTCGGCGAAATCGTCGAAATGCCGATCAACACCGCTCGACGATTCTTTGATTCCGTTCCCATTCGCGGTGATGGCCGTCCGGGACTCGATGTGAATGTCGCCGGCCCGATTCTCAAAGAGATCCGCGAGCGTCTCCGCTTCCTCGATGACGTGGGACTCGATTACCTGACTCTGGGACGCTCGGCGGAATCGCTCTCCGGCGGCGAGGCGCAACGCATCAGGCTCGCAACGCAGATCGGATCGCGACTCGTCGGTGTGCTGTACATCCTCGATGAGCCGTCGATAGGTCTCCATCAGCGCGACAACGCGAGGTTGCTCGCAACTCTCCGGCAGCTGCGCGATCTCGGCAACACCGTGATCGTCGTCGAGCACGACGAGGAGACGATGCGCGAGGCCGATCACATCATCGACCTCGGTCCAGGCGCCGGCAAGCACGGCGGAATGGTGATCGCGGAGGGAACTGTAGAGGAGGTCGAGCGAAATCCATCGTCGATCACCGGCCGGTTTCTTCGCGGCGAAGCATCGATTCCGCTTCCGTCGTCACGCCGTCCTGTCGACCCGGGAAGGATTCTCCGCATCGAGGGTGCACGAGAACACAATCTCCGCGATATCGACGTCGAGATTCCGCTCGGCCTCTTCGTCACGATTACGGGCGTTTCAGGATCCGGCAAGTCCACTCTGGTCGAGAATATCCTGCACAGCGCGCTGGCGCGTCACTTCTATCGCGCACGAACAATTCCCGGCGCGCACGACCGAATCACGGGCCTCGAGCACCTCGACAAGGTCATCGACATCGATCAGAGCCCGATCGGAAGAACTCCGCGATCGAATCCCGCGACCTACACCGGGCTGTTCACGCCGATTCGCGAACTGTTCGCGGAAATGCCGGAGGCGAAGATTCGCGGGTACGGACCTGGCCGCTTTTCATTCAATGTGAAAGGCGGACGGTGCGAGGCATGCGAGGGCGACGGCCTCGTGAAGATCGAAATGCACTTCCTGCCCGATGTTTACGTCCCGTGCGATGTGTGTAAGGGGAAGCGCTACAATCGCGAAACGCTCGAGGTTCGGTTCCGCGGGTTGAGCATTGCCGACGTTCTCGATCTCACAGTGGAGGACGCGCTGGCGTTCTTCGAGAATCAGCCGCGCATCTTTCAGAAGCTGAACACGCTGAACGACGTCGGACTTGGTTACATCCATCTCGGACAGAGTGCGACAACGCTCTCCGGCGGCGAGGCGCAAAGAGTGAAGCTGGCGACCGAGCTGTCGAAGCGTGACACAGGGCGCACCTTCTACATTCTTGATGAGCCCACGACCGGATTGCACTTCGAGGATGTTCGGATGCTGCTCGAGGTTCTGCATCGGCTCGTGGATCGCGGCAACACCGTTCTCGTGATCGAGCACAACCTCGATGTCATCAAAACCGCTGACTGGATAATCGACCTTGGCCCTGAAGGGGGGCTGCGCGGCGGTGATGTCGTGGCAGCAGGTACGCCGGAAGATGTAGCCGGAGCTTCAGCATCGTATACGGGTCAATTCCTTCAGCCGCTTCTCGCGAAGCGGCTGCAAAGAAAGGCCGGGTGAGGGAGTAGATGGTCTCGCTGCTCGACATCATCGGTCCGGTAATGGTTGGACCGTCGTCGTCGCATACGGCGGGCGCGTGTCGTATCGGCCTCCTCGCTCGCGGCCTGGTGAATGGAACGCCCGACAGTGCGGTATTGCAATTACACGGATCATTCGCCCGGACCGGAGAAGGTCACGGCACTGATAAAGCGCTCGTAGCGGGACTGCTCGGCTTCCGTCCCGACGATGAGCGAATTCGCGAGGCGCTTCAGATCGCCGAGCGCGAAGGGCTCGACTACCGATTCGAGAAGACGACGCTTCCCGACGCGATTCATCCGAACACCGTTCGCATGACGCTGGAGCGGGGCGACCTGAAGCAAACCATGACCGGATCATCCCTTGGCGCCGGCCGGATTCTCGTTACAGAGATCGACGGGTATCCGGTCGAGGTCACCGGAAACTTGCACACCATCGTGCTCGTAGCTGAGGACAGGAAGGGCTCGATCGCACGAATCACCGGTGTGCTGGCAGAGCACAACATCAACATCGCAACGCTTCGTCTGACTAGAAAGGAGCGTGGCGGCGATGCGTTCATGGTGATCGAATGCGATGAGTCCCCGGCTGAGGGATCTAGCGATGAGATTCGGAGACTCGACTGGGTGCGCTGGGTGCGGCGGCTCGACAAGGTGGGCGGCGGCTGATGTACCGGTCTCTCGCGGAAGCAATCAAGGACGCGACCGACAGCGGGCAGACGCTTTCCGCTCTCGCGCTCGAGCGCGAATCAAAGGATCAGGGCCGGCCCGTTTCAGAGATTCGGGATTCACTGCGACGAGCTCTCGTTGTGATGCGCGGCGCGATCGGGGACGGACTTGTGGGTGATCTCAGATCGGCGTCGGGACTCGTTGGCGGCGACGCCGCGAAGCTGCGCACCGGACCTGATGGTCCACTCGCGGGCACTCCCTTTCGCGACATACTCGCACGCGCGCTTGCGGTGCAGGAGGTGAACGCGGCAATGGGAGTTATCGTGGCGGCGCCGACTGCGGGAGGCGCGGGAGTCCTTCCCGCGGTGCTTACAGGGATTGCCCAGGCGAAGAAGAAGACGGACGAAGAGGTAGTCGACGCGCTTGCGACTGCGGGTTTGATCGGCGCTGTCATAGCGGAGCGTGCGTCGCTTTCAGGTGCGGAAGGAGGCTGTCAGGCGGAAACGGGATCCGGCGCCGCGATGGCTGCGGGTTCCGCAACAGAAATGCTTGGCGGTACGCCGGTTCAGGCCGGCCACGCAGTCGCTCTGACTCTTCAAGGAATGCTCGGCCTGGTCTGCGATCCACTCGGCGGTCTGGTCGAGCTGCCGTGCGTATTCAGAAACGCAACCGGATCGGCAATCGCGCTGGCTGGAATCGAGATGGCCCTGGCGGGCGTGACGTTCGCGATACCGGTTGACGAAGTAATCGACGTGCTGGGTGAGATCGGCAGGGAAATGGACGTTCGTTACCGTGAAACTGCCGGCGGCGGTCTCGCGGCGACACCAACGGGTCGGCGACTTGCGAAGGAGCGACTGTATCAGATACGGAGGTCAGAATAGCTGGTACAGGGTACGCGGTACGAGTTCCCGCACCCCGTAGCCCGTACCCGGTGTTTTCGGTATCTTCGCCATGATGGATTCAGACTGAGGACTTTTAACTAAATGAGCATTTTCGACCGTCTTGCACGGCTTTTCAGGGCGAACGTCAATGACATGATCGCTCAGGCAGAACAGCCTGAGAAAATGCTGAATCAGATCATCATCGACATGCGCTCGCAACTCGTTAAGGCCAAGCAGCAGGTGGCGGCCGCGATCGCGGATGAAAAGCGTCTGCAGGATCAGACCGCATCAGAGCTCCGCGAAGCAGAAGAGTGGGAGCACCGCGCCATGCTGGCGGTAAAGGAAAGCCGCGACGATCTCGCCAAGCAGGCGCTGATGCGCCGCAACGAACATGTCTCGCGCGGACAGCAGATGCAGTTGACATGGGAGGCGCACAAGCAGGAAACCGAGCGCCTCAAGGACTCATTACGCGGTCTCAACGACAACATCGAGGAGGCGTCGCGGAAGAAGAATCTCCTCGTCGCCAAGCAGCGTCGCGCCGAAGCGCAGAAGCGCATCCAGCAGACGATGTCGTCGATCTCGGAGAAGTCGGCGTTCGAGGCATTCGCCCGGATGGAAGAGAAAATCGATCAGAACGAGCGGCAGATCCGCGCGCATGCAGAGCTCGAGGGCGAGTTCTCCGGTGATCGCCTTGCCAGCGACTTCAAGCAGCTCGAGGCCACAGCGGGAAACGCGACTGCCGATGCGCAGCTTCTCGCGCTGAAGCAGAAGATGGGACTGATCGCAGCGCCGGCGCCCGATGCAACGAGGCAGCTTGGAACCGGCACAGCCGCCGCGGATGAAGTCGCCGAAGCCGAGGAAGTGACGGACGAGAACGCCGCACATTGAGTGACGCGTCGGGCGAGCGCTTCAAGCTCGCACCGGTACTGACGGCCGTCGTCTTCACCATCCTGCTCCTATGGATGGTGGGGAGCACGGCCGAAGTCTTTCTGCTGCTCTTCATCGCGATAATCCTTTCGCTCTATCTGGGCGCCGTTCGCGACCTGCTCGTCCAAAAAGTAAGAGTTCCCGAGAGACTGGCATTCTTCCTCGCGGTTGTTGGAACCGTCGTCGCGATCGCGGGACTGTTCGCACTCCTTGTCCCGCCTGTGCTCGAACAGACCCGCCAGCTGATTACGGTCCTCCCCGACACGATTGCAGGCTGGGAGAGAGGGCTTGATAACTTCGCTGCCCGCTTCCCAGGGTTGCGCGAGTTCTGGCGACCTGGTGAGCACCGGGTGCTGCGCGCCGTCTACGACCGTGTGTCTTCGTCGGCCGGCGACGTCGTGCCGAGAGTATTCGGCTTTGTAAACGGCCTGATCGAGTTTTTCGCGGTCGGTGTGATGAGCATTTATCTCGCACTCCGCCCGGGTGTCTACCGGGAATGGCTCATCGCGCTTTTTCCACCGGTTCATCGCGATCTCGTTCGCGATGTTCTGCGCGACCTGGCGATAACTCTGCGTGCCTACATCGTAGCGCAGCTGCTCGCGATGACCGTGCTCGGGTTGTTCACGGCGATCGGCCTCTATGTGCTTGGCGTTCCATACTGGCTCGCATTCGGAGCGTTCACAGGGCTCGTGGCGATCGTTCCTTTCTTTGGATCACTCGTCTCGACCATCATCCCGGCGCTCTTCGTGCTTGGTGGGCCGGACGGCGGAACTCGTGCGCTGCTGGTCCTCGCGCTCGGTGTCGTCGTCCATCTCTTCGAAGGGAATTTCGTCGCACCGCTCGTGATGTCGCGGCGGGTCGAGCTTCCGCCGGTGCTCACTATCATGTCTGTCCTCGTGATGGGAACCTTGATCGGGCCGCTTGGTCTGGTGATCGCGGTGCCGACTCTTGCCGCAACGATGGTGATCGTCCGACGCATCCTGATCAACAGGATCTATGAAGGCAGAGGTTTCCGTCGCAGCACACGCGACAGAGTCTTCGTGCTTCGTGTGCCGGCACCCGACGGCGGAGTGCTGACACCCTCAGAGCCGGTACGAGACATATTGTCGCTTCGGGAGCGGCCGGATATTCCGGTCCCACCCGTCGTGGTTCCATCACGTAGCAAACCTCGCGACGGATCGATTCCGTCTGCCTCAGTACGATAGCACGACACTGAGCACCGCCGGTTACCCTCCGATCTCCAAGATCACGGAGGATTGGTGGAAGTCGTACACGTCGGTTCTCTCGTACGTCGCGCCGCGACTTCACCGGGTCCAGCGAGCATACGCGATTCACGCGAGCGCGCAGTGGCGCTCAGAGTGGACGGACTTCGCAAAGCATTCTCGTTGAGTAGCGCTGCGACGCTCACGCCGGCGTTGTCCGGCGTCAATCTGCATGCGTGTTGTGAAGAGATCGTCGGTATCTGCGGTAGCGCCGGCTCGGGCAAGTCGACGCTGCTCAGATGCATCGCCGGACTCATGCGCGCGGACTCGGGCAGCATCCTCTGGTTCGGCGCTCGCTTTCACGGCGGAGGTTGTCTGCCGGGGCTGTCCTATGTGCCCAACCTGCCGGACTACTACCCATTTCTGACTGCGCGTGACGCGCTCGAGTATCACGTGGATGCAGACATCGTCGGAACGGGCTCTCGATGCGCCGCGATCGGCCATGCGCTGCGTTCGGTTGGACTTGCCGACTACATCGACTCGCCTGTAGGCAGCCTCGATGTCTCACAGATAGCTGCACTTGCTGTGGCCGAAGCTCTCGCGTCGTCGCCGCGCGCGATTGTAATCGACGGCACCTTTGATTCGGTCAAGGCTCGCGATCTGATCCCGATCTGCACCGCGCTTCTCACGTTCGCGGCTGCAGGCGGCACGATCCTCATCGCGTCCCGCTGCGAGAATGTTCTCAGGCCTGTCGCGAGTCGCATCCTACGAATGGATCGCGGGCGAATCGTTGGTGAATCAACCGAGCCGGGCGAGGTCGCCTTCGAAACTGAGATGGCCACGAGACTTGTAGCTGAACGGCGGCACTGACGCTTCGGCGCTTTAGGCTGGTGCGCGCGAAAAGAATGCGGTAATGGTCAGCAGGAACCTCTGTCCGGGACAGACGCGATGATGTCGCGGCGTTTGTTTGTCCTGCAACGCTAGTTGGCGACGCCGCGCGAAGCAAGAAAAACTACCACATCGAAAATCAGAGATCCGAGATCGCAGAAGCGCTGGAATTAGATGCGAGAATCAGCGCCTTCTCTCGCATCTGTTCTCTACGCTTCTGGGATCTCGGATTTCTGTTTTTCGATGTCGTAGTTCGTTGACCCGCGAATGGGGGCTACCTAGCTTCCGAAATGCGCGAGTTCCGCCTCTACAACACGCTCTCCCGAAGTATCGAGCCATTCGCGCCCGCCGATGGCGAGACCGTACGCATGTACACGTGCGGCCCCACCGTGTATAACCCCGCTCACCTCGGAAACTTTCGCACCTTCCTGTTCGAGGATCTGCTTCGTCGCGCACTTCGTTTGAACGGCTGGAACGTTCACCAGGTGATGAATCTCACCGACGTCGATGACAAGATCATCAAGCGAGCGGCCGAGCGTCGTGTTCGTCTCAGTGAGGTGACGGAGCCCGTCGTCGAAGCGTTCCATCGTGACCGGCGCTTCCTTCGGATCGAAGACGCGGAGGAGTATCCGCGCGCGACAGAGCACATCGCCGAGATGATCGATCTCGTCGCTCGACTCGTTGATCGCAAGATTGCCTACAAGGCTGAGGACGGTTCGGTGTACTTCGCGATCGACCGGTTCAATGGCTACGGAAAGCTGTCGCGACTGGATACCAGAGACATCAAGCCGGGAGCGCGCGTCGCTCAGGACGACTACACGAAGGAGAACGTCCAGGACTTCGCATTGTGGAAGGCGGCAAAGGAAGAGGACGAGGCCGCCGGCGCTGCGTGGGATTCACCGTGGGGACGGGGACGTCCCGGCTGGCATCTCGAGTGCTCCGCGATGGCGATGCGGTATCTGGGACCGACAATGGATATCCATTGCGGAGGAGTGGATCTCGTCTTTCCGCACCATGAGGACGAGATCGCGCAGTCCGAAGGCGCTACCGGAGTTCAGTTCGCCCGCTGCTGGTGCCATGGCGAGTTTCTGCTAACCGATGGGAGCAAGATGGCGAAGCGGATCGGAAACGTCGCCACGGTTGGAGATCTTCAGGAGCAGCGTGTTTCAGCGGCTGCCTTCCGGCATTTCGTTTTTTCGGCGCACTATCGGACTCAGCTCAACCTGTCGCCGGAGGCGCTCGAAGCGTCGATCGAGGGCGTTCGAAGAGTGGGCGATTTCTCCGATCGCCTGAGCTCGGCTACCGGAGGAACGTCGGCGCTTGCGACAGCCGCTGAGGAAGCGGTCGAAGAGTTCAGCGAAGCGCTTTTCGACGATCTGAATGCACCGCTCGCGTTGAGCGCGCTCTTCAACTTCATCCGTAAGGCAAACGCGGAGCTCGATTCGATGGGCGACGATGCCAACGCGCTTGAGATTGCCCGGCGCTCGTTCGACAGAATGAACGGCGTGCTGGACATCCTTCCGGAGCTCGAACCGGTTGCCGGTGGGGAGGAGATCGAGGCGCGGCTGGCGGAGCGGAAAGCCGCCCGGGAAAGGCGCGATTTTGCCACCGCTGACGCGATTCGGCGCGATCTCGAAAAAGAGGGGATTGCGATCGAGGACGGACCGCGCGGAACTCGCTGGAAGCGCGTGAGATAGGCCTCGTCAGCACAAGTCGTACCGCGGTTGACACTACGTCGCTTTACAGCTATTGTAGTAGGCTCGCGTAGAATCGCTGTTTTTTGCTGACGTAGCTCAATTGGCAGAGCAGCTGATTTGTAATCAGCAGGTTGCCGGTTCGATTCCGGCCGTCAGCTCTGCTGAGAAAAGATTGCTCGGTGTTCTGTCTTTTTGCGCGACGTCATCGCTGGCGGCTGGTTGTACGGGTAGTGCGGTGGGGTACCCAAGTGGCCAACGGGAGCAGACTGTAAATCTGCCGGCATCAGCCTACGAAGGTTCGAATCCTTCCCCCACCATGTGGAGCTGGGGCGGGCGGGATTTTTTGTTGGATGCCGGCAGTGAATTAATGCCACGAGGGAGACTGATCAGCAGCTTTCGCGGGAGTAGCTCAGTTGGTAGAGCACTAGCCTTCCAAGCTTGTGGCCGCGGGTTCGAGTCCCGTCTCCCGCTCTCATGGGTGTGCAGTCGCTCGCGTAGCTCAGTTGGTAGAGCACACCCTTGGTAAGGGTGAGGTCATCGGTTCAATCCCGATCGCGAGCTTGACATTGAATTGTCCGTAGGAAGCAGCACTTAACGAACTGGTTCAGAGGAAAGAATGGCCAAGGCGAAATTCCAGCGTACCAAGCCGCACGTGAACGTCGGGACGATCGGTCACGTCGATCACGGCAAGACCACCTTGACT
>DATBRZ010000044.1:0-9748 GCA_036560025.1 Gemmatimonadaceae bacterium
ATGGTGTCCGCTTCGCTCATGCCTGCCGGTGAAGCAAGCACATATCCACCGCATTTCTTTCCCAGCCGGCTTACGCTCGAGCACTACGCCAACCTGTTCGGCCGCCTCAACCTCGGCAGATACCTGCTCAACAGCACGTTCGTAGCGCTCACGGTAACGCTGACTTCGCTCGCCATCAATTCGCTGGCCGGATATGCATTTGCGAAGCTGAGATTCCGTGGCAGAGAGCGTCTTTTCCGGCTTCTCTCGACCGGGCTCGTTCTCCCGGTACAGGTGGCGATGCTGCCGCTGTTTCTACTCCTCAAAAACCTTGGGCTGATCAACACCTACTGGGGCGTGATCATCCCGGGGATGTCGAGCATCTTCGGAATTTTTCTCGTCCGCCAGTACGCGCTGTCCATTCCTGATGAAATGCTGGACGCTGCACGCGTCGATGGCGCTTCGGAGCTTAGGATCTTCTGGTCGATCGTGGTGCCCGGAATTGTTCCGATCCTGGCAACACTCTCGATTTGGACGTTCCTGGCGACGTGGAACGACTTTATGTGGCCGCTCATCGTATTGAGCGATGAGTCTCACTACACGCTGCCGGTTGCTCTTGCCAATCTCTCCGGTGAGCACGTGCAGGATACAGAGCTGATGATGGCGGGGTCGGTCCTCACCGTGATTCCTGTGATGCTCGTCTTCCTCTTTCTCCAGCGGTACTACATCCAGGGCGTCATGGCCGGCAGCGTGAAGGGATGATCAGGTTATCCGTCGATCGTGGCTCCGTTCGATCGCGCTACTCGCGAGTAGTAATGTCCGCTCGCTTTGATCGTTCTCTCCTGCGTTTGGTAGTTGACGTGAACGATGCCGAAGCGGCGCGAGTACCCGTGACTCCACTCGAAGTTGTCGAGCAGCGACCACACGAAGTAGCCGCGCAGATCGACACCGCTCTGCATCGCTTCGCGCGCTGCCTGGAGGTGAGTTCTGAGATACTCGATCCGATGCCGATCAGCCACTCCTTCGCGCAGTGCGACGGGCGGGTCGTAGAACGCCGCACCATTCTCGGTGATGTACAGGGGAATATCGCCGTACCGCTCTTTCACCCACACAAGAGTACGGCGAAGTGCATCAGGAAAAACCTCCCAGCCTGTTTCTGTGTGCACGTTCTCCAGTTGGCGCACTCCTGCAACCCGGAATGGGAGGTGTTCCGCTTCATGTCGCACGACACCGCGCGTGTAGTAATTGATTCCAAGGAAATCGATTGGTCGCGCTATCTGGCCCATGTCTTCGACGGTCCACTCGGGCCACGCTTCGCCGAAAACGTCGCTCATCTCGCCGGGATAGCGTCCGAAGAAGACCGGGTCGAGGTACTGTCGATTCATGTACGCGTCCGCGCGTACCGTCGCAGCTTCGTCTTCAGCCGAATTGGACGCCGGATATTTGGGCTCGAGGTTGATCACTATTCCAATCCGGCCGTCTGTCGTGGTTTGAGAGGCGCGAAACGCATCAACCGCCATTCCGTGAGCGCGCAGCAGGTTGTGCGAAGCGATCGGCGCCTCGAAAAGATTTCGATGGCCGGGCGCGAGCTTGCCGAACAGATAACCTCCGTCGCTCACAACCCACGGCTCGTTGATCGTCGCCCACATCGGCACACGATCGCCCAGCGCCTCGAACATTACCGCAGCGTATTCGGCAAACCACGCTGCGATGTCTCGGTTGAGCCAGCCGCCTCGATCATCGAGCACTGCCGGGAGATCCCAATGATAGAGCGTGGCATTCGGAGAGATTCCACGCTCGAGCAATGCATCGACGAGACGCGAGTAGAAGTCCAGCCCCTTGGAGTTGACTTTGCCGAATCCTTCCGGCAGTACGCGCCCCCACGAGATGCTGAATCTGTAGGCATTGAGCCCGAGCTCCGCCATCAGCGCTACATCGGATTCATATCGCCGATAGTGATCGCACGCGACATCTCCCGTATCTCCATTCTCGGTGAGACCCGGCGTGTGCGAAAAGCGATGCCAGATGCTGGCGCCCGCTCCATCGGCAAGAGGAGATCCTTCGATCTGGTACGCCGACGTCGCCGCTCCCCAGAGAAAATTCTCCGGAAAGCGGAAAGAGCTACTCAATCTGGAGCCAGGCGAAGATGGCCCGTGTAAGACTCGAAGGCATTCGCAAAATGTATCAGGACTCGGTTGTCGCCGTGCATGGCGTCGACCTCGACGTCGACGACGGCGAATTCGTTGTCCTCGTCGGACCATCGGGATGCGGAAAGAGCACGACGCTCCGAATGATCGCAGGCCTCGAGTCGATCACCGCAGGAACGCTTTTCATCGGCGACCGTGTGGTGAACGATGTACCGCCGAAGGACCGTGACATCGCAATGGTGTTTCAGAGCTACGCGCTTTATCCTCACATGACCGTCCGTGAGAACCTCGCATTTGCATTGAAGCTCCGCAGTACAACGAGAAACGAAATCGACACCAGGGTCAGGGAAGCTGCATCGATACTGGGCATCAATGACTTTCTCGATCGAACTCCGCGGCAGCTGTCAGGAGGTCAGCGACAGCGCGTAGCGCTGGGACGCGCAATCGTTCGCAAGCCGCAGGTATTCCTGTTCGACGAGCCCTTGTCCAACCTCGACGCTCAGCTCCGCGTTCAGATGCGTCGCGAGATTGCGCGGCTTCATCAGGAGCTGGACGCCACGATGATCTACGTGACTCATGATCAAGTGGAGGCGATGACACTTGGTGATCGCATCGTCGTCATGAACAAGGGTCATGTGCAGCAGATCGACACACCAATGGAGCTCTACGATCACCCGCAGAATCGCTTCGTCGCAGGATTCATCGGCAGCCCTGCCATGAATTTCGTCGACGGCAGAGTCAGCGATGGAAATCCTCCGGAGTTCGCAGCTGCAGAGAATGCGTTCACGCTGACCGTTCCGCCTTCGCTTGCACGCAGGGTCGCCGGTCTTGAAGGCCACGCTCTGACATTGGGAATTCGCCCCGAAGACGTCTCGATCGTAATCGAAGGCGGACCGACGCTATTCTCTGGGGAGTCAACGATCGTGCATCCGCCGATTACCGCGCCGGCGCGACTCGAGCTGGTCGAGGCCCTGGGAAACGAAGCATTCGTCTACGCGAGCATTGGCGCTCACAGAATTACTGCTCGCGTTGCGCCCCAGCCGTTTCCCGCGCTGGGTGAGCCGATCACTCTCGCTTTCGATTTGGCGAAAGCACACTTCTTCGACGCGGAATCAGGTATGCGCGCCGGCCTTGGCTAGGGAACCGTTGTTTTATTCGGGATGTTTTTCGAAGCGCGGCTGAGCGTGATTGCCAGAAGCACAGCGCCGCATGTTACGGCTGAGTCCGCGACGTTGAATGTCCAGAACCGCGCAGTGCCGATTCCGACATCGATGAAATCGATCACCCCGCGCGCCGACGACAACCGGTCAATCAGATTTCCGATTGCACCACCAGCGATCAGCCCGAGAGCGATCTGCATTCCCGTCGGCCGCACGGGACTCCTTCTATAGAAGACTGCAAGCATCCCGAGCACGACGATCGCCGCAATGCTGAACCCGACGCGGGAAAAGCTCCCTAGCGTAGTTCCCATTGCCGCGCCCTGATTCCAGTTGAGCGTAAAGCGCAGGAAATCGCCTGCCACCCTTCGTGGAATTCCCGGCGCGAGGCTCGCTGTAGCCCACGCCTTGGTCAACCGGTCGGCGATGATGATGACTACCGCCAAGAGGGCAATCGCCCATGACGGCAGCGATCCAGTCGAAACCGTATCGCGCTCGATCAGATCGCTGGTCGCCATCCCTTTTTAGTAACTAGTTGTTACTATTTTGTCAACTCGTTTTGATCCACCGCTCCCGAATGCTTGTCCTGCTTCCACACGAAATAGGAATACGCAATCAGAAGCAGCACGACCGGGAAAACGACGAACGGTAGAATGATCAGTCCTCTTACCGGTGAGACGAACGACACTACGATCATCGCCAATCCGATGAGCACGAGCACGTAGCCGCCAACCCGGTGCGTCCGCTCCCACGACCGCTCGCTCGTCAGCGTCCACGGAGTCCGAATCCCCACAAACCAGTTGGACCTCGCCCTCGGCAAGAGATTCCCGATGATCAGGAACATTACGCCCACTCCGAACGGCGTCACTCGCTCCATCGGGACATCACGGCCCGTTGCAGCCGCGAGAATGATAACCTGCATCAGCAGCATGAACGCCAGCACCGATGCGATAATCCATTCGTATGTGCTGGCGAACTTCGCGTAGTTCGCCTTCCGCGGATCGATGTGCGGCAACCCGCGAAAGATTCCCCACAACACCGGCATCAGGAGCGGCAGGAGCCACGCTCCCCAAAGTCTGCGTGACCACCCGTCAACCTCGCCACGAATACTCCAGTGGGTCGGCATTCGTTCCGGAATCTGCGGATAGACCGCTGCAGTGATGATCACTGCTGTGATGATGATCAGAATTGGAAGATGCTTACGCATGCTGTCTCCTTGGGCGGAGCCATTTGATCAGGTTGTCTACGACATCCTGAAATACCGTCATGTTCAGCTCATACCGGATTTTCTGTCCATCCCGTTCAGCGAGGATCAAATCCGCTTCACGCAGGACTGAGAGGTGTCGCGAAATCGTCGCCCAGCTCGTAGGAAAACGCTCCGCGATTTCTCCCGAAGTCCTAGGGCCCGCTCTCAGCAGGTCGAGGATTTCCCTTCTCGTGGGGTCTGATAACGCCCGAAATACGTCGCTCACAGCAATCCTTAGTTAATTAGCCAATCATCTAATTATCGCTCGGCAGTTCTGCACTGTCAATCTCATGGGTTGCTTCGTAGTCGGTTCGCAGTTCGCAGTTAGTTCGCAGTTAGTTCGCAGTTCGCAGTCGCATTTAGAGAAGCTCTGTCTGATCTCCCTCCTCACTGTAACTCAAACGTCCGTCCACCACTCTCGCCGGTGGTGTCATCGGATGTTCCACCGCTTTTCCTTCCGCCATGATGTGCACGACCTTCACTCCCGCCACGACGAGCGCATCTGCTATCAGCCCGCGGTGACATCGCCACCAGACTGATTCGGCACACATGAGTGCTGCTCTCGACGTCTGAGCCGACTCGATCACGCGCTCTAATCCTTCGCGAAATTCACGAGTCATCATGTGGTCGGCGTATCCGCGAAATCCCGCGTTGCGCCAGCCCGTATTCGGTGAGTCTCGCCTCGGCGTTCGGCGGCCGCCGAGCTCGGGCAGCCACAAATAGTCAACTCCTGCATCGGCAAGTGACGCACGGAGATTCGCTTCGTTGAACTGCGAATGCCGCTTTGATACCGGAAACTTGCGCACATCGATCACGAGCTCGATCCGATGCTCAGCGAGTAAGCTCAGGAATTCTTCGATCGGTCGGGTGGAGTGGCCGATCGTCCATACTGTGAGATTTTCAGCGGATGTCACGCGGCTGACGCCAATCGGGTGTCTCGCTTAGCTTTGATATCGAAGCAGATCGTCCATCGAGGGAACGGCCGATGACAACCAGCCGGGAAACCGAGAGTCTGAATCATCCGGCGTTGCGAAAGCTTGTCGAAGGTGCGGACAAGCTTTCGCTTGCTGACCGGCTGACGCTGCTCAAGGGTCTCATTCCAGGAATCACTCGCGAGATGTCACCGGCAGACTTCGAGGCTTTCATCGGAGAGCTGCGACTAAAGGGTGACAGATTCTACGATGCGACCGGTCATCCCGGCACCGGCCGCGCGAATCGAACTGTGATTGGCGAGCGCGATTTCGAGGGCCGCTAATCCGCAGTTAGTCCGCAGTCCGCACTCTGTAGTTCGTTCGCAGTTCGCAGTGGTTGTTACCTCTCTAGCGCTTTCCTGTCCCACTTCCCTGTCGTCGCAGCGGCGACGTACGTACTCTGCAGGAAATCGAAGAGGTGTCGATCGGGATCTGGAGCTGTCCGCACGGCGTCGTACGGAAGAATCCACTCCTGCATGACTGGGTGATATTCCGCTTCCGTGGGTTGAATCTTCGCTTGTGAGTATCCTTCCGGCTCCGGATACACATACGAATAAAATGTTGGTGAGTCGAGCCCCATTCCCCCTGGCCACCAGCCGGAGCTGCTGCACTCGTGTGAGTATGCTTCGACCATAACGTAGTCAGGGCAGTTTGGAATCCTTCCGGGATGCGTTGGCGCACGCCGCCCGGAAAATCGCGTGCACGCGAGGTCGAACCCTCCCCACCAGAAGTGAACGGGGCTGCATTTGCCGATGAAACGGCCGCGAAAATCCTTGAACACGCGGTCTATCTGCACCAAAGCGTTCCAGCAGCGGTGTGCTGCGTCAGCGTCGTATGACGCGTGTGTCCGATCATCTACGAACGGAATCACGTTCTCCATCTCGACTGGTTTCGGATACAGCTTCACTTCGATGCCGATCGACCGAAGCACCTCGACATATCGACCGTAGAACTCGGCGACAGTCTGCGGTATCAGGGGAATCTTCTGAACAACACCGTCGCTGGTCCCGGCAACGAGATTGTGGTCAATGAAATCGAACTCGATCTCGAGCGCGCGGTCGCCATATGGCATCGGCGACGTGCCAAGACCTCGACTCGTGACATACAGGGCAGCCTGCCACCAATGATTCTGCATCGGTGCGAGCGCAAGCCGGGTTTTCCCGACCATTTGCGACCAGAGATGCAGTGTGTCGTAAGTATCCTGCCATTCTTTGAGTGGCAGCTCAGGCCAGGCGTTCATTTGCTGATCCTTGCGCCCCGTTACTCTGAGACTGCTCGGGGTGCCGGCTCCAGAAAGAGCTGGTCGACATAGCACCAGCCCCAGTCTTCACCGGGCTCGAAGCTGCGAATGACCGGATGCTCACTTCGATGGAAATGCTTCGTTGCGTGTTTGTTCGGTGAGTTGTCGCAGCAGCCGACATGTCCGCAGCTGAGACACAATCTGAGGTGCACCCAGTCGCTGCCCATCGCGAGACATTCTTCGCAACCTTCCGGCGTCCTTGGCGAAACATCGCGAACCTGCGACAGGTGTGTGCATCCGTTGGCCATCGGTCCTCCTGACACTGGCGCTATCCACAAACCCCTGATTGGAACTTATCGCGCATGGCAAGTGGCACCTTGCTCCAGCATGCGGCCGGGGATAGAGTTCACTGACATCGAATGGCGATGGAGTTCGCCGAAACCACCGCGAGAGCGGTTAATGACTCCTCCTTGGGCTGTTTCGCCCGGGAGGTTTTTCGTTTATCGGAGTGAGCCGTGCTGGCTTTCGTGATCTTCGTTGGTGCAGGCGTTGGCGGACTGGCTCGTTACGCTATCGGTGTCTGGACCCAAGCAGCAATCGGGCCCGAATTCCCCTGGGGAACGCTGCTCGTCAATGTCACCGGCTCCTTTCTCCTCACGCTGATCTACGCTTTGCTGGAGGGGACAGCCACCTCGCCGGAATGGCGCGCGCTTCTCGGCATCGGCTTCTGCGGGGGATACACTACTTTCTCGACGTTCAGCTATGAAACCACACGCCTTCTCCAGGATGGAGAATGGCGCCACGCATCATTGTATATCGTTGGTAGTGTCGTTCTGAGTCTCGCCGCAGCTCTTCTCGGATTTCGACTCGGATCGACGATCCTGCAACGGAGTTGAGCGTGCCACACGGATTGAATGGCGAGCGGACGCTGATGCGCATCCACATCGGCGAGCGCGATAAACACCACGGCAAGCCTTTGTACCAGGCAATCATCGAGTTACTTCGCGCTCGTCACTATGCGGGCGCCACGGTATTCCGCGGCATCGCCGGTTTCGGCGCCACTGCACGGCTTCACACCGATCGTATCGAGGTTCTTTCCCTCGACTTACCTATCGTAATCGAGTGCGTGGAAACCGAGGAAAAGATTCAATCGATCCTGCCCGAGATCGACGCCATGATCGGTGGCGGACTGATCACGCTCGAGCATGCGCGAGTGATCATGTACCGCGCAGAGGAGAAGACGCCGAAAGGCTGATCGAAGAATCCCCTGCGCTTTACTTGTCTTCCGCCGGTTCTGTCGATTTGATCCGAATCTGAGGAAGAGCCTCGGGAGTGACTGCCCCAAGCATGCTGGGCTTCACGCCCGGCGGAAGTCCGGCCCCTTCGGGCGTGGGTGCGGCAACAGAATCATCCGCACGCTTGAGGAACGCGCTTAACAGGTCAATCGGCACCGGGAAGATAGTCGTCGAATTGTTTTCAGCCGCTATTTCCGTGACCGTTTGCAGGTACCGCAGCTGGAGCGATGCCGGTTGGCTCGCAAGCATTCGCGCTGCTTGAGCGAGAGTCTCGGACGCCTGGAGCTCTCCCTGAGCGTTGATCACCTTTGCCCTGCGCTCTCGCTCTGCTTCCGCCTGCTTTGCAATCGCTCGGCGCATTCCTTCAGGCAACTGCACATCCTTGATCTCGACGGCTGAGATCTCGACACCCCAGTACTCGGTTCGCTCATCGATGATCTGCCTGAGCAGATCGTTCACCTTCCGTCGATCCTGGAGCAGCTCATCGAGCTCCACCTGACCGAGAACGGACAAGAGAGTTGTTTGCGCAAGTTGGCCGGTGGCGTAGAGGTAGTCCTGTATCTCGATGATGGCGAGGGTCGGATCTCCTACGCGAAAGTAGATGACGGCGTTGACCTTGGCTGAAATGTTGTCGCGCGTGATGACATCCTGCACCGGGATATCCATTGCGACTACACGCAGTGACACGCGCTTCATGCGCGCGAGCCCGAATGGAATGAAGGTGAGGCCCGGGCCTTTGGTATCAACGTACTTGCCCAGAAAGAACGTTACTCCGCGCTCATACTGGGTAAGCACACGCAAGCTGGAGAAGACATACCCAGCTGCAACGGCGAGCGGAATCAGTAGGAATTCCATAGCCTGCCTTGAATATCGTGACGAATGGTCAAGGACGGAATCGAACCGCCGACACGCAGACTTTCAGACCCTGATTTGAGTTCTCGCAGGTATTTTCCAAGTTACATCAGCTCTTATTTATCCAGCTGCATTGGCGGCGCAGGCTCGTGCGTCGGAATGCCAAGTCGCGTCAATAAGGCGCGATAGCGCGGATCCCTGCGCTCCGGATTAATGTCCGGATGGCATTGCAAGCTCAGCATAGGTTGAATTCCCCATTTCTCTTCGCGGCCGAACCAAAGAAATGCTGAGTCGGGGTTCCCTTCGACAGCGTACAACATACCGCGATACGCTGCGTACTGCTCATTCGATGTGTCTGCCCGCGCGAACGCTTGGCGAGCTAGGTCGCTCCGCCCCATCTTGTCGTAGATCACTGCCAGGGTGAGCGACGCGCGCGGATTTCGGGGAACGATCTCGAGCCCCCGCTTCGCCATTCGAATAGCATTGGCAAACTGTCCGTTGGCCGCGTATACGCCAGACATATTTATGAGAACCCACGGATTTCGGCGGACCCATACGGAATCGGGTTCTTCGCCGATGGTTTTCTGAAATTGACGTAACGCGGCAAGGTGTTCTCCCGAACAATTGAGGAACGCACCGTAGTTGTTCTGGATCTGTAACGAGAGGGGTTCCAAATCGGCCGCGCGTTTCTCCTCCGCGACTAGTTGCTGGCCGCTGCGTCCCATTGACTGGCACGAATCGCTTCCTCTAACTCCCACACGGCAGCACGGATGAATTCCGGATTCAGTCTGAGCCGTTGCCCTGTCGAGACGATGACGTCACTGCCGAGTGCGCGCCGAATAGCTTAGATGGCTTGATCGA
>DATBRZ010000045.1:0-9940 GCA_036560025.1 Gemmatimonadaceae bacterium
GCGATTGCCGCGGTGAGAACTGCGCCGTTAACACCGGAACAGCGGCGTCTCGTCGACGAACACGAGCGCGAGCTCAGCACATCGCTCGAACAGGCGCGACGATTCAGCTTCCTTGCCTCGCGGTCGGTGCGTGTCGTTGCCAGTGTCGGAATTCTCGCGCTCGTCGTCTTCGCCGTTGCAGCTTCTCGCGTTGCTGGACACTTGAGCCGCCAGCTCTCGAGGCCGCTTGAAGAAATCGTTCGCTGGACCGGGCTGATCGCACGCGGGGAAACACTCCCACCTCCGCAGACTGTGCCCGCGCGAGGTGCGCCGGAGTTCGCGGCGCTTCGCAGTGCAATGCGCGACATGGCGGCCGCGATCGAAACGGGCAAGCGCCGCGCCGCCGAGGCCGAACGGCTGCGTGCATATCGGGAAAGCGCTCGACGCGTCGCGCACGAGCTGAAGAATCCATTGACTCCGATACGACTCGCGGTCGCTCGACTGCGGAAATCCGCGCCGCCAGAGCTCGCCGATTCAATCGATGTGCTTGCTGCCGAGTCGGAGCGGCTGGAGCGTATCGCGCGCAGCTTCGCCGACTTCGGCCGCATGCCGGAAGGACCCGCAGCTCAAGTCGACGTCGGCGATCTCCTTCGCTATTCAGCGGGAAGCTCGATCCCTTCCGGAATGGATGTGGCCGTCGATGTCGAGGATGACCTTCCAACAATACTCGGCCATCACGATGCGCTCGCCGGCGCAGTGTCGAATGTGGTTTTGAATGCTGTCGACGCGTGCAGCGGGAAAGGCCGCATTTCACTGGCTGCACGACGTGTCGGAAATGGCGAAGCCGGTGCGGTCGAAATCTCGATTTCCGACGACGGACCGGGAATCGCGCCCGCTGACCTCGAGCGGATATGGGACCCGTACATCACCGATAAGCCGGGCGGCACGGGCCTCGGCCTGGCGATTGCGCGACAGACCGTACTGGCCCACAATGGAACTGTAGGAGCGTCGAGCACGTTGGGACAGGGAACGAGAATTAGCTTCGTACTTCCATTGAGGATCGGTTAATGGGACCGGAAATGATCGGGCTCTTTGTCCCGCTCGGATTTTTTGCGATGGTGATTGCCATCGTTGTGGGCCGTCCGCTCGTGAAATCCTACCAGAAAAAGATCGAGGCGGGCGCTAGACCGACGCAGCTCCCCGGCGAAGTGGTGAACAGACTCGAGCGAATCGAGCAGGCGGTAGAGGCAATTGCGGTTGAAGTCGAGCGGATCTCTGAAGGTCAGCGCTTCACCACGAAGCTGCTGAGTGAGACACGTGGAGGTAAGCTGCCTGCGGTCGGCGATGCCGGCGGACCAGGCGGGCCCTACTAACGCTTTGTGGCGAGAGTTCTAATCGTCGATGACGAGCCGAACATTCGCCGCATGGTCGGCGCTCTCCTCTCCGCGGAGGGATACGACGTCACGGAAGCGTCGAGCGGAGCGCAAGCCATCCGCCTCGCGGAGGATAGCGATCCCGACGTAGTCCTTCTCGACCTCATGATGCCCGGTGAGCTCAACGGAATGGCGACGCTACAGCGACTGAAGGAGCAATGCGTCGAGCTTCCCGTAATCATGATGAGCGGCCGTGCTGGTCTGAGCGATGCCGTACAGGCGACGAAGCTCGGCGCTGTGAACTTTCTTGAAAAGCCGTTGACGCCGGAAGGCGTGCTGTTCGCGATCGGATCGGCGCTGGAGCTGAGACAAACACGGCGCGTCGCGCGCGAGTTGCGGGAAGAGCTGGGACTCGCCGGTGACATGGTCGGCGACAGTCCGCAGATGAAGCGCGTGCAGGATATGATCGAGCGCGTCGCGGCGAGTGAAGCTCGAGTACTCATCACCGGAGAGTCGGGCACCGGCAAGGAGCTCGTCGCGAGCGCCATACACGACGCCAGCAGCCGGCGGGACAAGCCATTCATCCGAGTGAACTGTGCAGCGATTCCCCGCGATCTCGTCGAGAGCGAAATGTTCGGCCACGAGAGAGGTGCGTTCACCGGAGCGACGGCGACTCGCATCGGACGCTTCGAGCTTGCGCAGACGGGCACGCTGTTTCTCGATGAGATCGGCGACTTGAGCGCTGATGCTCAGGCAAAGCTGCTGCGCGCCATCGAGGCGAACGAAATTCAGCGCGTCGGCGGAAACAGGACCATTCCTGTGGACGTTCGCATCATCGCAGCCACGAATCATGATCTGCGTCGAGCAGTAGCCGAGGGTGCGTTCCGGGAAGATCTCTACTTCCGAGTCAACGTCATACCGATCGCACTTCCACCTCTTCGTGACCGTCACGGCGACATTCCGGCGCTCGTCCGTCACTTCTCGCTTCTGTTTTTCCGGAAGACCGGACAGCTCCCGCCCACCTGGACAAGGGAAGCGTTGGAGATTCTGTCCCGCCACTCGTGGCCGGGGAACGTTCGCGAGCTTGCCAACATCGTCGAGCGTCTTGCGATACTTCATCCGGGTGCTGAGGTCTCAGCCGGTCAGGTGCATGAAGTGCTCGGGCCGCCGATGAGATTCGCGCCCAGCCCAGAGGTTCCCGCTGACGCGTCACTGGTCGCATCAGGAGGCCCGATTTCGAGCGCGGACGGCGGCTTGAGCGACATGATCGACGCGTTCGAGCGTCGCACGATCGCGCGCGCACTCGATGTCGCTCATGGCAACATTGCCGAAGCGGCCAGGAAGCTTCAAACCGACCGACCGAATCTTTATCGAAGAATGAAGCGGCTTGGAATGGAATCAGGGAAAACGCCGGAGTCGAGCGGGGACAAGGAATGAGATCGCGATTGCGTTTGTCGGTGATGCTCATTCTTGCATTGCCGTCCTTCGTGAATGCGCAGGAGACTCAGCCCGCGGAATCGGACACCACCGTCGACGCGCGCTCGCTTCTCGATCGCGTTCCTCGCAGCTGGCTGACGCTTACATCGGGCAAGACATACAATCGCGTTGAAGGACTGCCGGTACTCTTGGGCCCGAGCTACACAGGGTCGGTTCGCGGCGCGCTGGTAAACGTCAGCGCGCTCGGCATTCTGCGGTCTGCTCACGGCTTCAAGTGGGATGATGAGAATGTTGGCCACCGCGCGATTCTTGAGGTGCAGTTCGGAGCGCGACGCGGGTTCACTGTGGGCGCAACTTCATTCGACGTTGTCGCTCCTGTCGAGAGATGGCAGCTCCCCGAGCCCGATGCAGGGCTGGCCGCCTTTCTCGTCAAGCGCGACTACCTCGATTACTACGGCCGGCACGGCGGCAGACTGTACTTCTCCGCGTTCACGGGCGGCAACGCACGCAGCGAAATCGGCTTCAGCGACGAGCGTTGGAGCTCGCGGCGTGCGCGCGACGTATTCACTCTGTTCCATGAAGACGATGACTGGCGGATAAATCCGAAGATGGATGAGATCCGTCTGCATGTGTTCGACGCAGGCGTTGCCATCGACTCGAGAAACGCGGAGCTCAATCCGTGGGCCGGCTGGTATGTCGATGCACGATATGAGCGAGGAACGGGGCGGCGAACGCTCGATCCGCTCGTTGATCCTCGCCCCGGATCTCCCTTATCGCAAACGCGTGTAACATACGGCCGAGCTTTTTTTGACGTCCGCAAATACAACCGGATCTCACCGTCGTCACAGCTGAATGCGCGGCTCGTAGTGGGCGGCTGGGTTCACGGCGACACGCTCCCGCTCGAGCGAAGGCTCTCAGTGGGCGGAATCGGAACACTTCCCGGCTTTGACTTTCGCGTCGTCGGACTTGGCACCGACGTAGGCCAATGTTCCAGCGTGGCGCTTGCTCCCGAGGGTCGACCGGCACTGTGCGATCGCGTGTCATTGGCTCAACTCGAGTACCGTCAGGAGCTTCATTCGACGCTAATCGACATGTTCAACAGAAACGGGATCCGCATCCGCGGCACGGCGCTCTATGTTCGCCCAGCCGCAGTGGTGTTCGCGGATGCCGGGCGTGGATGGCTTGTCGGTTCACGAGACGGAGACCTGCGTTATCCGTCGGGCTCGTTCCCATCGCTCGAAACATTCCGGACGGACGTCGGTGTCGGAATAGACCTGGGCATGGGCGGGCTGTATGTCGCCAAAGCCGTCTCGGCATCTAAGGAGCCGGCAAACTTCTTCATTCGACTTCATAACCGTTTCTAGAACGGTGCGATGGTTTGCTCGAGCGGTCGCCGCGCTCGCATTGATTGCTGCGCCGGCCTACGCGCAGAGGCCGAAGCTCGCTGTTCTCCTTCCGGAAAGAGAGCTGCTGACGACGGAGGGCCCGACCATAGTTTCGTCTGCGATGGTGAGCGACGGTGCGATGCGCGACCTCCTCAACAACGGATTCCCGGCTCGGCTCCGCTATCGCGTGGAACGCTGGGGAACCGGCGGATGGTTCGACGACATCAAGGCCACGGCCGACTGGGAGGTACTGGTGAAGTACAACGCCCTGAATCGGCGGTACGATGTGTACCGGGCCGTGCGCGGCAGAGCAACCTCGCTTGGCAGTTTCGACCTCCTGACCGATGCCGATGCCGCGATCGGAGCGCCGTTTCGTGCGCCTGTTTCACCCCCTCGCAGCGGACGACGCAGTTACTACAACGTCGTTCTCGAGATCGAGACTCTCTCGCTCACCGAACTGGATGAAGTCGAGCGATGGCTACGCGGTGAGCTCAAGCCGGCGGTGAGAGGAAAGAAAAATCCGGGCACCGCGGTGTCTCGTGGCGTCCGGACTCTTGTCGTGCGATTGCTCGGAGGCGAAAAACGGCGCTACGAAGCTCGCTCGGGAACTTTCCGTCCGTGATGCGGATGCCTGTGCTCGAGCTCCTCGAGGTGATGTAGCGTCTCCTCTCCGTAGAACAGGCGGATGTAGTGCGCCTGCGTCGGCGTAAGACGCCGAACCGCCCAGCTCAGGTGCACGAAGTGCGGCTCAACGGCGGGATGCATGGGATGCATTCCGATCTCGCTCGGCAGGTTGTTCGCCTTCCGTGTGTTGCACGGGCTGCAGGCAGTCACGACGTTGGTCCAGTCGTTGGTGCCTCCGCGAGAGAGCGGGATGAGGTGATCGCGCGTAAGTGACTCGCGCGGTTTGAGCTCGATCTGCATTCTGCCGCAGTATTGACAGCGATAACGGTCGCGTGCGAACAGGAATGTGTTTGTCACCTGGCGGCGGAACCTGCGTGGCACGTGGATGAACCGCGTGAGGCGGATTACCGCCGGCCGGGGAATAGTCAGCCGCTCCGATCGGACAACGCGTCCCTGATCGGCTTCGACTATCTCCGCCTTGCCGTCGATAACGAGCCGTAGTGCGCGCCTCAGCGGCACCATGGTTAGTGGCTCGAATGACGCATTAAGGGCCAGGCAACCAACTACCAAGCAGACCTCCCTACGGTCTGTAGTTGCGACGCACCAATATATAACGAGTACCGGGGGAAAAGCGGCTACGGCTGCCGGTAACCGGCTACCGGCTACCGGTTTACCCCATTCCCGCATGGACCGCCGACGGCACGTGGGTCAACCACCCATGCCGGTCGGGTATCTTCCCGGTCGCGATCCCGAGGTATTCCTGCTGAATAGCCATCGTGATCGGGCCCGGCTTCGCGGCACCGACCGGTATCTTGTCGACCGAGCGAATCGGCGTGATCTCCACCGCGGTGCCCGTGAAGAAAAGCTCGTCAGCTATGTAGAGCATCTCCCGCGGGATTGTCTGCTCGAACACTTCGATGCCGATATCTTCCGCAATCTGACGGACCGTGTCGCGAGTGATACCGTGGAGTATCCCCGCCCCGATGGGTGACGTGAACATCTTGCCGTCGCGAACAACGAATAGATTCTCGCCGCTTCCTTCCGAGACGAATCCGAAGGAGTCGAGCATAATCCCTTCGGAGTATCCATTGAGACGGGCTTCCATCAGGGATAGCTGCGAGTTCAGATAGTTGCCGCCTGCTTTCGCCAGCGCGGGAAAAGTATCGGGCGCAGCTCGACGCCAGCTCGACACGCATACGTCGACGCCGTCGCTCAAGCCTGCCTGACCGAGATATGCACCCCAAGTCCACGGAATGATGAACACCTCGACCGGAGCGTTGAGTGGGAACACTCCCATCTGCTCACCGGCTCGGAGAGCGACCGGTCGGAGATAACAGTGCGGCAGTCCGCTCTCGACAACCGTATCGACGCAGCCTTGAATGAGCGCTTCCTGCGAATGCTTGAGCGGCATCCGGTAAATGCGGCACGAGTCGGCGAATCGCCGCATGTGCTCGGGCAGACGGAAGATCGCCGGCCCTGCGTCAGTCGCATAACAACGGATGCCCTCGAAGACGCTCGATCCGTAATGAACCACGTGACTCATTACATGTATCGTCGCGTCTTCCCAGTTCACGAACCGGCCGTCGCGCCAGATGCGGTGAGGATTGTCGGGTCGAGGCATTCGTCCTTTGTCCGGGGCTGAGCTCCTGAAATTACCGGGATGCAGTCAGGAAACGCCAGCCAGCGTTGCCGGCCGCCACGTTGCGGCTTCGTTCCAGGAGCGTAGCGAGTCGGCGGCAGCGTTGATGCGCGCGCGCAGGCCGACGTCTTCGCTCGTGTGCCGGCCATCCTCGATCATGATGCGCCCTTTGACGGTTACGAAATGCGCGTGCGTTCCCGCGACTGCGAACAGAATCGCGGCGACGATGTCGCCAACCGGCGTCGCTCGCGCAGGCTCCAGCGAAAACGCTGCGAGATCGGCGTCTTTCCCCGGCTCGATCGAACCCGCGCGATCGTCAATTCCCAGCGATCGCGCGCCGCCGATAGTCGCCATTTCGAGTGCCTGCGACGCTGTGAGAGCACGCTCACTGCGCTGAGCTGCACGCTGCATGAGTACCGCCAGCCGAGCCTCTTCAAGAATGTCCATTCGATTGTTGCTCGCCACTGAATCGGAGCCGAGTCCGACAGTAACGCCGGATGCGATGAGCTCGGTGACGGGTGCTATGCCGTGACCGAACTTTGCATTCGACGCGGGACAGTGCGCCACTGTGCATCGATGCCGCGCGATAGTGGCGATGTCATCCGAATCAAGCTGCACACAGTGGATGAGGAGAGGCGATCGATCGAGACAACCCGTCTTCTCGAGCAGCTCGACCGGTGAGCGTGCGCGCCGCTCGACAGGCAAGCCGCGAACCTTCCATTCCTCAGCGAAGGCGCCCCGCGCGTTGCACACGATCTCGTGCTCCGACTCGCTCTCGGCGATGTGGAGACCCATTCTGAGTCCCGAGTCCTTCGAGAATTGCGCTGCTGCCCGGTACAAGTCGTCGCAGATGGTATACGGCGCATGCGGTGAAATGCCGAGCCGAACAAGATCCGTCTGCATCGGTTCGAGCTCGGCGACGCGAGCGCGCAACGTTGCCATCGAGGAATCGCACTGCTCCGCAGCTGATCCAAAAGTCTCCTGGAACATCACGCCACGAACGCCCGCTTCGATCATCGCCTGCATTACGAATCCGGTCGCGCACGTGTCGGCGTATGTCGTAATGCCGGCATGCAGTCCCTCGACGATTCCGTAGCGTGCTGAATCGAGCAGCATGTCGTCGGTGAATGCTTCCTTTCTGCTCGAGCGAAGCTTGTCGATCCAGTCGTTGAAGCAGAGATCCTCGAGGAACCCGCGCATCGCGGTGAGCTCGAGATGCGTATGTGTATTGATCAATCCCGGAAGAAGAACGCTCTCGCCGAGATCTCGATCTGTTCCTGATGGCGCGTCATCGGCCTTACCGACGAAAACGATCTTGCCGTTTTCCACGCCGACGCAGCCCTGCTCGATTGGCGGCTGTGTAACGGGAACTACCCACTGCGCCAGATATCGAATCACTGGATGCGCTTTTGTCCGAGCGAATCCGCCCGTCCGCTGTCGTTGCGCGAACGGCCGCGCGGTGTTGTGCCCATTCCAATCGTATCCGAAGGTCGACCGGGCTGCGGCACCGGCGACGCACCGGGAATCACTCTTCCAGTCGAGGGCGGCGGAGTTGGGGTGGGCTGGTACGCCGGCGGGAGCGGATATGCCCCGGTCGAGTCAGGTACTCCCATGTAGCCGGCGTAGTGCTTGTTGCATTCCAGCGTCGGCTCGGTTCCCGGAATGTAGAACTCGGTTGCGATTAGATCGCGCGGGCAGTACGGCGTTTGAAGCATTCCGGTGCTGACATCGATCTCGCGGGTGATGATCGACAACGGTCTCGGCCAGTCGGGCGGCGCCGGCTTGCGCCGGTACACCTCGGACATGAATTGCGTCCACGCCGGGGCGGCGAGGCGTCCACCCTGAGCATCTCCCATGATTTTCTGCGGTAGATCGAACCCCATCCACACTCCCGCAACGAGATCGGCGGTGTAACCGATGAACCACACGTTGGTGCCGTCATTCGTGGTGCCCGTTTTTCCTGCCGCGGGAAGATGAAATCCCGCACCCCACACGCTGCCTGCGGCCGTGCCTCTGCGAATCACGTCCTTCATCATATCCACCATCAGCCACGCTTCCTCGTCCGAGAGAACCTGCGTACGCACCGGGGTCTGCTGCCAGAGTACCTCCTGCCTTGCATTTTCGACACGAAGAATCGCATTCGGCTGCGCGCGGATGCCCTGATTCGCGAACGCACTGTATGCCGAGATCATCTCCAGCGGAATGACGTCCGCCGAGCCGATGTGAATGGACGGGTAAGGAGGAATCGGGCTGGTGATTCCGAAGTTCCGCGCTTCGTTGATGACTGTATTCTCGCCGAGCTCCATGCCGACGCGAATCGCTACGAGGTTACGCGATTCGTAGAGTCCTCGGCGCATTGGCATGGGACCTTCGAACCGGCCGTCGTAATTCTTCGGCGCCCAGACCTTTCCGCCGCTTTGCGGAAGTTCGATTGCCGAATCGTCAACGATGTACGACGGGGGGCGGCCGTTTTGAATTGCGGCGGCGTAAACGATTGGCTTGAACGCGGACCCTGGTTGTCTCAGCGCCTGCGTCGCCCGGTTGAATTTCGAATCGTAGAAGTCCCGGCCGCCGACCATCGCTCGCACGGCTCCGTTTCTGGGGTCGAGCGCGAGCAGTGCGCCCTGTATGTACGGTGAGTTCCCACCGACTTCCGTTCCCGCGAGGCTGCGGGCGATGTAATGCTCGTACGTCTCGTGATTGAATCGACCGTACTGTCCGCCCTCCATTCTTCGCAGCTGCCGCTCCAGGCTGCGCTCGGCCGCTGACTGCATGTCGAGGTCCAGCGTCGTGTAGACCTTGAGGCCCTGCTCGTAAACCTGTTTTCCGAACTGGTCATCGAGCTGCTGGCGAATCCACTCGACGAAATACGGCGCGATGTCGCCTGCTTCCGCCTTGTTTGCGAGCCGCAACGGAAACGCCCGCGCGCCACCGGCTTCAGCATCGCTGATCACGTGATTGCGACGCATCAGCTCGATCACGGTAGCACGGCGCTGCAGCGCACGATCCGGATGGCGGCGCGGATTGTACCGCTCCGGCGCCTTCGGCAGCGCAGCCAGCGTCGCCGCTTCAGCGACGTTCAGGTCGCGCACGGATTTTCCGAAGTACCGCTGCGATGCGGTCTCGACGCCGTACGCGCCGTTCCCGAGCGAGATCTGATTCAGGTACAGCTCGAGGATCTTTCGCTTGCTGTATTTCGCTTCGATCGCTCGCGCGACCTTTCCTTCGCGGATTTTTCGCACGAGCGTTTTCTCACGCGTGATGGTCTCGGGGAAGACGTTTCGCGCGAGCTGCATCGTTATCGTCGAGAATCCCTGATCCCAGCTTCTCGCGAGAAAGTCACGCACCATCGCTCCGACCACGCGATACCAGTCGATGCCGGCGTGCGAGTAGAATCGCTTGTCCTCAGTGACGATGAAGGCCTGTTGCACGTGTTCAGGAATCTCATCGAGTCGGACGAGCGTCCGGCGCTCGAGCCCGAGCTCGGCGATGAAGCGGCCGTC
>DATBRZ010000046.1:0-12351 GCA_036560025.1 Gemmatimonadaceae bacterium
GATCGCCTGCGGGAGTGACGCAGTGTCGGTCGGCGTAGCCAGTATTTCGCTGCCGAGCGCCTGCGCGAAGAGCGCCGTCGTTGCGAAGCGGTCGGAAGGGTCTGTTGACATCGCTCTCGTCACTGCCCGCTCGACGTGGTCCGGTACGCTGCCGCGAACGGTTCGCAGGGGTGCCGCGGTTTCGGTGAAACGCTTCGACATCACCAGCGCGGCAGTCGATCCACTGAACGGGCGCTCTCCTGAAAGCATCTCGTAGAGCACGCAGGCGAGACTGTACTGATCGCTCTGACCATTGAGGTTGAGCTCACCTGCCGCCTGCTCCGGACTGACGTATGCCGGCGTCCCCACCATCATTCCCGTTTGTGTGAGTATGTCACTCGAGGCAGCGCTCACGGCCTTTGCGATGCCGAAGTCCATGACCATTGCCTCGCCCTCATAGAGCATCACGTTTTCCGGCTTGATGTCCCGGTGAACGATCTGCTGGCGGTGCGCATAGTCGAGCGCTGAGGCGATCGACTTCGCGTGGTGCACCGCTTCGTCCACCGGCAGCTGCTTCTCTCTCTCGAGACGCTCTCTCAGCGATTCTCCTTCGACATACGGCATCACGTAGTAGAGGAATGACTCCGCCTCGCCGCTGTCGAAGAGCGGCAGGATGTGCGGATGGTTGAGCCGCGCCGCCAGTTTGATCTCCCGAAGGAACCGCTCGGGTCCAAGCGAGGCAGCAAGATCGGGGTGGAGAACCTTCAGCGCGACGACACGGTCGTGCCTGCAGTCTTGCGCCAGATACACCGTGGCCATGCCGCCGCGACCGAGTTCCCGGTCAATGACGTAGGAGTCGGCGAGAGCCGCGCGTAACCGCTCGATAGGGAGAGCCAAATGTATTGCCTGGAAGGTTGGAATAATGTGAGCAGGTTGTCCGCGTTATGACAAGACAACATAGTTCACGGGCGGATGAGCGGATGCCGGGCTTCTAGCCGATCGCGAACCATTCCTCGAGATCGATCGCGGGTTGCAAGCACGCACCGCAATGGGATTAGGAACTAGCGGCGTACCGAATTCTTTAGATCCATTACCCACACGTCGCTTTCCCAGGCAGCGCGCGTATAGAAAAGCCGACTGTCATGAGTCGCGAAGAGCGAGCGCCCAAACCGGGCAGAGCGATCATCAACGAGCACGGGATGCGGTGCTCCGCCGTCAAGCGGCACGGCAAAAACCGCCCCGCTACCGTCGTCGTGGGCCACAAAAACGTAGAGGAATGAACCCGCCCTGGGCCAACTCAACGAGAGCGGTTGTCCATGCAGCGATTGCGTGTCGGCGATCACACGAGGGCTGCCGCCGGTCAATAAAATCAAGCTGACGCCTTCCGTTGAGATGTACGCGATGGTGTTCCCGTCTGCGGACCACTGCTGGTGCGCAAACCCAGAACTGTGCGTTGAGGCCAGTTTGCGTGGTGCCGACCAGCGTCCATCATTTGCTCGCGATACCACGGTGTAGCTGAACACCCCTCCAATTTCTGTTGCGTACGCCAGACGCGTCCCATCCGGAGACCAGACGGGGTAGTAATCCTGCTCAGGGCCACTTGTCACCTGCTTGTCCTCGCCCCCATCCGCCCTCGTTGTGTAAAGATCCCGCGTGAGGTTACGAGTCGAGTAAAATGCGAGCTCCCTGTCATCGGGTGACCAAGCGGGCCCAAAATCATTTGCCGGATTCGTTGTGAGCTGCACCGGCTCCCCTCCGGCCAGGCGAAGCTTGTAGATATCGAAATTCCCGCCGCGGTCCGAGTCATACGCCAGCCATTTGCCGTCGTTCGAAATACTAAGTGCTTCGATATGCTGGTTTTCTCGGGTGATCTGACGACCGGATGATGTTTTCGCGGGTGTCGACCCAATGGTGATCTCGAAGACGTTAGAAAAGTTGCGGATAACGTCATAGGCCAAGCGCGATCCGTCGGCGGAAAGCGAGATCGCGTATGGCGAGAGGGCCGTTGTGATTCTGATTGGTTTACCCGACGCCCTTCCGTCAGAGCTTACCCGCTGTTGATACACATCGCGGGCGCCTCCAAGGTTGGAGATGTAAAGGACAGACCGGCCGTCCGGCGACCAAACTGGACTGAGGTTTACGTGGATCGAGTCCGATAACCGAACTGATCTACCATTCTGGACTGAAATGACCCAGATCGAACTCGTGGAAACGTTCTGGAACGTGGGCCTCCGACCTTCGACGTAGGCCACGAGGCGTCCATCGGGCGATAGGCTCGGGGAATGCACAAATCCGGGTCCACTTATTAGCCGCCGTGCAGTGCCTCCATTCACTGGCTGCAACCAGATGCCGGTCGATGCTTCGTAGAGCGTCGGGTCGGCACCGCCCCCCTCGTAGACGATCAGCTGTCCGTCGCGGGACCACGAGTGGCTCGTCCCTGATTCGATCATACGCTTCGGAGATCCGCCGGTGAGTGCCGGGATCACGTATATCGCGCCCTTCGCGCAGAACGAGATTCGCGAGCCATCCGGAGACCAGCGCGGGCACCAGTGATTCCCATCGAGATCGCCCGTCAGCAGGCTGGCGTGGCCGCCGTCGATCTGACGGACGAATATTCGGTTTCCGTCGGGCGTCTCCGCAGTGTAGGCGACAAGTTTTCCGTCGGGAGAAACTGCCGGATCGGACTCGAGCTCCGGCGAAACCGCGATCTGTGCAGTGGCACCGACCGTGTACGGTTTGACTTCGCGCACGCGCCACCAAGCGATCGAGCCCAAGGCAAGAATGACAAGCACCGCCGCAATCAGGACCATCCATCTCCTGTGCTTCTGGGGAATAGCCGCGGGGCGGTCCGCTGTCGGATCGATTCCACCACTCGGCGTCGCAATCGCGTCGAGCGAGCTCAGCAGCTCATCGGCGGTCTGGGGCCGATCGCCCGGGCGTTTCTCGAGGCACCTCATGACCAGGGCTGCGAGCGCTGGAGGCACTGCGTGTCGTCTCCTGAGCAACGATTCCGGCTGCTCAGTCACATGGGCGGCGAGCATCTGCTGAGGTTGTCGCCCGGCGAAGGGGCTCGTGCCGGCCAGAAGTTCATACGCAAGACAGCCAAACGAATAAACGTCGGCGCGATGATCTACGTGCGGATCGGCGCTCGCCTGCTCCGGCGCCATATACGCTGGCGTGCCGAGAGCTACACCGATCGAGGTGATTCCGGTCGAATCAGTGCGCGCCTCGGTCGCGGCAACGTCCACGGCCTTCGAGACGCCGAAATCCGTGACGACGGCGACTCCGCCGGAGACAATCACGTTATCCGGCTTGATGTCGCGGTGGACGACCCCCTCGCTGTGCGCATAGGCGAGCGCCGCTGCAACGTCACGCAGCAAGTGGACGGCTTCATTCACCGAAAGCTCGCCGCTCCGTGACAAGCGCGCGCGGAGCGATTCGCCCTTCACGAACGGCATAGTATAGAAGGGCAGACCACCGATGTTCCCAGCGCTCAACAGAGGAACGATATGAGGATGCTGGAGCCGTGCGGCAACGTGTATCTCACGTTTGAAGCGCTCAACACTCATCGTAGTCGAGGCATCGAGCGACAAAACCTTCACAACGATGCGGCGCCCGAGCGACTTCTCCTCTGCCACGAAGACGTGTGACATGCCGCCGCCGCCGAGCTCACGCTCGATCGTGTACGCGTCACCGAGCGTCGACTGTACCTGATCGCGAAGCGACTCTGACATCAGCTTTCGAATTGGCTGCGCGAGCGAAGCAATTCAAACATCCGACAAGCACAAACTAGGACTGGATCGCTTCATCAGCCAGACAATTCCGCGGTATCTAACGGCGACGCTCCTCATTCGGATGTGGCGGCTTCTGCCGGCGGGGCGAGCTCGCGCACCTTGACGACGCGTCCAGCAGGGACATACTGAACGGTTCGACGCTGGACACGTCCTTTCAAGGACACATGAGCGAACTCTACGACTCCTCACAAGAGCTGGCCGAAAGCCCGTTATGGAATCGGGATCTCGCGCCGACCGATCCGTCGCGACGCACGTGGTCCACCTACAACATCGCAGCACTCTGGATCGGGATGGCGGTCGTCATCACGACGTACACGCTCGCGTCCGGACGGATGCAGCAGGGGATGAATTGGTATCAAGCACTCTTCACGATTCTCCTCGGGAACGTGATCGTGCTGATCCCAATGATCCTGAATGCACACGCCGGAACGAAGTACGGGATTTCGTTTCCTGTCTTGTGCAGAGCGAGCTTCGGAGTGCGAGGTGCAAACGTGGCGGCGATGCTGCGCGCGATCGTCGCGTGCGGATGGTTCGGCATTCAAACGTGGATCGGTGGTCTCGCGCTCGACGCGTTGCTCAAAGCCGCGTGGCCTGGTTGGGCCACCGTGCCGTCGAGCACAGCCATCGCGTTCATGGTTTTCTGGCTCATCCAGGTTGCGATCATTCTGAAGGGCACGGAGGGGATCAAGTATCTCGAGAGCTGGTCGGCCCCGCTCCTCCTCGCGGGCGGAATCGCATTGCTTTTCTGGGGAGTGCGGAACGGCGGAGGACTGGACAACATCCTCGCAGGATCCACGAAGCTCCGTCAGGGAACGACGCCGTTCTGGGTTCTCTTCCCTGCTGCTCTGACCGCGAACGTCGGCTACTGGGCCACGCTTTCCCTCAACATTCCTGATTTCACTCGCTACGCGAAAAGCCAGCGGTCACAGGCTCTCGGACAGGCGCTTGGCCTTCCGGGTACTATGGTCCTGTTCGCATTCATCGGCGTAGCCGTAACCAGTGCGACCATTGTCATTTTCGGTCAAGCGATCTGGGATCCGGTCGAGCTGATCACCCGAATTGGAAGGCCCGCGGTAATCATATTCGGTGCGCTGATAGTTCTTGCGGCGCAACTCACGACGAACATGGCGGCAAACGTCGTGTCTCCTGCGAACGATTTTTCGAATTTGAGCCCGAGACGTATCAGCTACGTGACCGGCGGACTCATCACGGCGGTCATCGGCATTCTCATGATGCCCTGGCGTCTATACTCCGATGCGGCCGCGTACATCTTCACCTGGCTCATCGGCTACTCGAGCCTGATGGGCGCGCTCGGCGGAATTCTTATCGCCGATTACTGGATCGTGAGACGACAACAGCTGGACGTACGCGATCTCTTCCTGCTCGACGGCAGGTACACCTACTCCGGCGGCGTGAACTGGCGCGCGATCGCCGCGCTATTGATCGCAGTCGTCCCGGTCATCCCCGGGTTCATCCGCGCAGCAACAACTCCAGGCGGACAGGTTCCAAATCCCGGGTTCCTCGACAAGCTTTATACGTACGCCTGGTTCTTCACTTTCGCGCTGAGCTTTCTGAGTTATCTCGCACTGATGCGGGCTCCTGCGCGCGAGGCTACCAAAGGCCCGGGCTTCAGTCACCCAATAACCGAAAGCTGAGAGGCAGCAATGCCCCGAGTAGTGAAGTGCGGTCTCATTCAGGCGACGCACGCCTGCGCCACCGACGAGCCGCTGGATACGATTCGCGAAGCGAATCTCGCCAAGCACATGCCGCTTATCGACAAGGCCGGATCGGAAGGCGTTCAGATCCTGTGCATGCAGGAGATTTTCACCGGCCCGTACTTCTGCGCGGAACAGACAACCCGCTGGTACGAGGCAACTGAGCAGATTCCCGACGGGCCTACGACGAAGCTGATGCAGGAAGTGGCTCGCAGGCACAACATGGTGATCGTCGTGCCAATCTACGAGGAAGATTCACCCGGAGTCTACTACAACACGGCGGCCGTAATCGATGCCGACGGAACCTATCTCGGCAAATACAGAAAGAACCACATTCCTCACTGCGCGCCGGGATTCTGGGAAAAGTTCTACTTCAAGCCCGGCAACCTCGGCTATCCCGTATTCAAGACGAAGTACGCGGACGTCGGCGTTTACATCTGCTATGACCGACATTTTCCAGAAGGCGCGCGCGAGCTTGGATTGAATGGAGCGGAGATCGTGTTCAATCCCTCCGCAACAGTGGCCGGCCTCTCCGAATATCTCTGGAAACTCGAGCAGCCCGCGCACGCTGTGGCGAACGCGTACTTCGTGGGTGCTATAAATAGGGTGGGACACGAGCAGCCGTGGGACATCGGTGAGTTCTACGGGCAGAGTTACTTCTGCGATCCGCGGGGACAGTTCCTTGCGAGCGGATCGCGCGATCAGACCGAGCTCGTTACAGCGGAGCTCGATCTCGACAAGGTTCGCGAGGTGCGGAACATCTGGCAGTTCTATCGTGATCGCCGGCCGGAGACGTACGGCGGCCTGGTGCAGTTGTGAGGGCTCTTCTCCTCGTTGGAGCTGCCGGCGCAGCGGCCATCCTGCACTCGATACGTCCAGCTGAAAAGCCCACCGCTCGCGAGGTAGAAATCGTGGGACTCGATTACGCGTTCATCATGCCGCGGCAGTTGCCCGCGGGCCGAACGACGTTCCGGCTTCGCAACGCCGGCAGAGTTCCGCACGAGTTCAACATCGTCATGCTCAAGCCCGGCGTCACGATTGATCAGTTCATTCAGGCAGGAAAGGAGAACAAGCCGCGGCAGCCAATGATTGAAGGTGCAGTTGGCGTTCTCTTCGCCAGGCCGGGTAAGACTTCCTCGAGCGGGCTGACGACTGACCTCGTTGCCGGTCGCGATTACGCCGTGCAATGCATTTTCCGGGACAGCGCGAAGGCTCCCCAACACATCGCGATGGGCATGTATGGCATAATACGTGTGACGCGAGGAGCACCGGCACCTGCTGCGACACCCGCCGATTCGATTATCGGGTTGGATTACGCCTACAAATACCCGAAGGAGCTCTCGCCTGGACGACACTCACTGGCGTTTCGCAATGATGGCAAACAGCGCCACGAGATATTCACCGCGCTTCTCAAGCAAGGCGTTACACTCGACAGCGTTGTTGCGGTCTCCAAACGAAAAGGAGATGTCTTCGCGCTGCTCGAGGAAGGACTTGGTGTGCTGCATTCCCGCGGAGGCGAGTTGTCACTCGGCCGCCTCGACATCGACTTCCTTCCCGGCCGTGAGTATCTGATCGAGTGCGGTTTTCGGGATGACGAAAACTCACCGCGGCATTATGACCTCGGGATGTACGGCAGCATCAAAGTTCCCGGCAAACCGCTCACGTAGATGGAGGACCTGAGCGACTTCGATACCTATCAGTCCCTGGCGCTGCGGACTGCATCACCCCAAAGCACTGAATCCGAGACGACAATGCTCACGAGCGCAGCACTTGGATTGTCAGGTGAGTCCGGTGAGATCGCCGACCACGTGAAGAAGATCGTCTACCACGGCCATCCTCTCGATGACGAGACGCGCGACAAGATTGCCAAGGAGATCGGCGACATCCTCTGGTACTGTGCGATCGGATCACGCGGAATCGGATTGAGCCTCGCAGAGATCGCTCGTATGAACGTCGAGAAGCTCCGCAGGCGTTATCCCGAGGGATTCACAACCGAACGCAGTCGCACACGCCCGCACGGATAGCCACGGGCAGGGCCGGTGACGGTGGTCTTGCGAGCCGCCTGTCGGGCGGTAAGATGGAGCAGCCAAAACACAAACGAGGGCAGACATGTTCCACCGCATCGCTCTTTCCCTGCTTGTCGTCACTTCGACCCTTTCCGCGCAGCAGACCTCCGTCCCGCTCTATAAAGACCTGGGAACGCACCACAAAGCGATCACCACAAAGGTCCCTCTCGCCCAACAGTATTTCGATCAGGGCCTAAGGCTTGTCTTCGGATTCAACCACGCCGAAGCAATCAGGTCATTCACGCGAGCTACCGAGCTCGATCCGTCGTGCGGCATGTGCTACTGGGGAATCGCATACGCGTACGGGCCTCACGTGAACGCGGGGATGGACTCCGCGAGCGGCGAAAGAGCGTTCGAGGCCGCGAAGAAAGCCGTTGCTCTCGCCGACAAAGTCAGCTCTCGGGAACGCGCGTACATCCGCGCGGTTGCCGCCAGGTACGCCTCGCCACCGCCTGCCCAGCGCGCACGACTCGACTCTGCGTACTCACGCGGGATGGCAGACGTCGTCCGGCGCTTCCCGAACGATCTCGACGCTGCTGCTATTTACGCTGAGTCGATGATGGACCTGCGACCCTGGAATTACTGGACAGCGGAAGGAAAACCGTATCCCGGCACGCAAGAGATCCTGCGGCAGCTCCAGCGCGTGATCGCGATCAATCCAAATCATCCCGGTGCCTGCCACTTCTATATCCATGCAGTCGAGGCGGTAAATCCGAAGGCGGCGATTCCGTGTGCAGAGCGCCTTGCTCGTCTCATGCCCGGTGTCGGGCACATGGTGCACATGCCTGCGCACATCTACATCCGCGTCGGCAGATACGCGGACGCGGCAGCGAGCAACGTTCACGCGATTCACACCGACGAGACTTTCATCGAAGGACAGAAGCCGGTGACGGTGTATTCGCTGGCTTACTATCCGCACAATATCCACTTCCTCGCGTTTGCGTCGACAATGTCGGGGCGAAGCGCACAGGCAATCGAGGCCGCGCGCACGCTCAAGTCAAAGGTGAACCTCGACGTGGCTCGACAGGTTGGGATGCTTCAGGACATGGTTCCCTACTATGCACTGACGCTCACGACTTTCGGGCGCTGGGATGATGTGCTCGCGGAGCCGTTGCCACCGTCTGACATTCGGATGCCGTTCGCACTGGCGCACTACGCGCGTGGAGTTGCGTACGCAGCAAAGGGACAATTCGCGGAAGCGCAGCAGGCGCTCGACACCGTGAAGGCAATCGACGCAGCGACACCGGCAAACGCCGAGTCGAAGACAGCCGTGTCGATTGCTGTCCACGCGTTAATGGGCGAGATCGCGACGAGAAGCGGCAAGCTCGATGAAGGCATCGCTCACTTCCGCGAAGCGCTCAAAATCGAGGATAAGGGTCTCTACTTCGAGCCGCCGAAGTGGTATTACCCGATCCGTGAGTCGCTTGGAGCGGCGCTGTTGAAGGCCGGCAAGAACGCTGAGGCAGAGGCGGTTTATCGCGAGGACCTCAAGCGATTCCCCGAGAATGGGTGGTCGCTGTTCGGCCTCGCCGCTGCGCTCCGAGCGCAGGGGAAATCTGCTGAGGCAGCGGCGGTTGAAGCGAGGTTTGCAAAAGCCTGGGCATCAGCCGATGTGAAGCTGACAGCATCACGCTTCTGACGACGCTAAAGCGCGATAGCACCGATTATTACGGGCAGATTAACGCCCGATTACGTCGTGCTATCGCGCTGAATTAAGAGTCGGTGAACAGCGCCATTTCGTGTGGCGCCGCGCGTCTCCTTTGCAGATCGTCAATGCAACCGGAGACGACGATGCTCACGAGACTCATCGAATCGCGCTCGCACAGCGAGTTTTACACAAGCACTACAGCGGCAAGCACGGCAGTTCATTTGCTGCTGATCATTGCAGCGCTGTATATCGTCGTAGCTCGGGCGATTTTGTCTCCACAGCCAGAAAAACCCATTCGGATTCACTGGCTAACGCCAGCACCCCCGGCTGCCGCCCCAGCCCCTGATCGGTAGCGCCTCGATGGTCACCCAGGCGAAATTAGAAAAACCTTCGTTTCAGCGACCTGTGAGCATCGCGTTTGCTGTAGCAATGAGCCGACCGGAGGTCCGATGCTGACAACATTGATGGAATCCGCGCGCCAGCGGAAACCCAATCGAAGCGGTACGATCGTCAGTACCGTATTTCATTCGGCGCTTATCGCGGCCGCCGTTTACGCAACAGCTTCAGGTGCCGTTGGCGACGCAGTCGCAAAGGCGCCCGATCAGACGACGGTCCACTGGGCAAGGCCAAACGCGGCTCCGGCCAGCCCCGCCCCAAAGCCTGCGCCAAAGCCGAAGCCGACGAAAAAGCTCGTCGCTCCGGACAAGATTCCAACAACGACGCCGCCGTCCACTGCGACGGAGACAGTTGAGCCGTCGTATTCTCCGCCAAACGCTGATACAGCCGGCAGTGGCACCGGCCCACGCTCATACGGCGCCTGGGAAGTCGAAGTAGAAGTCGTCGCGATCGCGTCCTCGATTCGTCCCCAGTATCCTGACCCGCTCCGGTCGTCGGGAGTCGAGGGACAGGTCGTCGCTGAATTCGTCGTCAATGAAAAGGGGCGTGCTGACCGCGAATCGCTGCGCATCCTGTCGTCGACGCACAAGCTCTTTGCGGATGCGGTGAGTCGGGCTCTGCCGCAGATGCGGTTCAAGCCGGCAAAAATCGGGGGCAAGCCGGTTTCACAACTGGTTCAGCAGGCGTTCGTATTCAAATTGGATCGGTGAAGCGCGCGCTGAACCGTCTATTTGTTCGGTTCGATCGCGCCAACGAATTCTCTCGCCGCGGAAATCACATCGCGTTTCACTTCTTCGAGCGTCCCCGGAATTAGTGCGCCCGCGGCGCGGGCGTGGCCTCCCCCGCCGAACGTCCGCGCAAAGTCGTTCACATTCACCGCCCCGGTGCTTCTGAACGACACCTTGATCTTTCCGTGACCCAGATCCCGGAAGAAAATCGCGAGCCTCGTTCCACCAACCGAGCGCGGATGCTCCGCGATTCCCTCGAGATCCTCCGACTTCAGACCGTATTCTTCAGCAGCCCCGGCGGCGACTGAGATCCACGAGATCCCGTACGCCGGATCGACCTCCAGCGTCGCCAGCGCATCACGCAACAGGTGCAACCGACCGATCGGATGCGATGCGTACATGCGGCGGTACATCTCTTCCGGCTCGACGCCCATCGCGACCAGCTGACCCGCTACCGCGAGACAACGCGCGCTCGTATTGCTGAAGCGAAAGCCGCCGGTGTCTGTGAGCATCGCCACGTAGAGGGCGCTCGCAATCTCCGGCGTGATCTCCAGTCCCAGTGTGATTGCAATGTCGTAGATCAGCTCGCCTGTTGCGCACGCCGACGTGTCGGTCAGCATCAGTGTCGACGGCGGCTCATCGCTCGGGATGTGATGGTCGATTACAATCTTCGGAATTGTCAGGCGTCGCACGGTATCCGCGAGTGCACCGAGTCGTTTCACATCGCTGATATCCAGCACGATCAGGAGATCGAGACCTCGGAGCCCCGCAACGCCGTCCTGAGACCGGTCCACCACTCCGCGATCGAGAAGAAACGCGAAGCTCTCAGGCCAAGGTGTAGGATTTACGATTCTGGGCTTCATGCCGAGCGACTCGAGCAGCCGCGACAGCGCGGCTTCCGACCCGCAACCGTCGCCGTCGGCGTTGATGTGAGTCGACATTGCGACAGAGCGTCCCGCGCGTAACTCCCGCGCGAGACGCTCTATCGCTTCAACTCTTGTCCTGCTTACCGATAGTAGATCAGCCACTCACTTCCGCGGCGGCAATCCGCGAATGCTGCTTCCCGTAGAAGAAATAAATGGCCAGACCGATGATGAGCCACACGATCAGCCGGATCCACGTATCCGTTGGAAGGCTGTACATCATGTAGCCGCAGATCAGGATAGCGAGAATCGGTACGATCGGAACGAGCGGTGTCCGGAATGGCCGCGGCAGCTCCGGGCTCACTCTGCGCAGCACCATGATTCCCGCTGACACGATCACGAATGCGAGCAGTGTTCCGATGGAGACCAGCTCGCCAAGCAACCCGATCGGGAACAGGCCGGCGATGACGCAGCACACAGCGCCGGTCAGAATGGTCGTGATGTACGGGGTCCGGAATTTCGGATGAACCTTGGCGAAGACCGGCGGCAATAGTCCGTCTTTCGACATCGAGTAGAAAATTCTCGGCTGCGCGAGCAGCATCACGAGCACAACCGACGCAAGTCCGGCAATCGCACCGATGTTGATGATCTTCGTCAGCCACGACAGCGCCGGACCAGCTGCTGCGATTGCAACGAACACCGGATGCGGAACGTTGAGGTTCGTGTACTTGGTGAGCCCGGTCATGACGAGCGCCATGAGGATGTACAGCACCGTGCAGATCGCCAACGAACCGAGGATTCCTATCGGCATGTCCCGCTGAGGATTCTTTGCCTCCTGCGCAGCGGTCGACACCGCATCGAATCCTATGTAGGCGAAGAAAATCACCGCTGCTCCGCGAACTATGCCTGTCCAGCCGAACTCACCGAATTTGCCGGTGTTCTCCGGAATGAACGGATGCCAGTTGTCGGAGTTCACGTACATGAAACCGAATCCGATAACGAGCAGCACGATCGCAAGCTTCACTATCACGATGAAGTTGTTGAAGCGTGCCGATTCCTTGATGCCGATCACGAGCAGAGCCGTGACGAAAAGGATGAGCACCATCGCGGGAACGTTGATCACGCCGGCAACGGTCGAATACTTCGTGAGGTCGCAGACTTC
>DATBRZ010000047.1:0-4872 GCA_036560025.1 Gemmatimonadaceae bacterium
ACCGATCCCACTCATCGGCATCATTGCCGCTACGGCGGTAATTGGTCCGGTGTTCATACATGGCATTGCGTCGCGTACTCTCGCCGGGCTTGGTGAAGCAGCCGAGCGTGATGCGGCGAAGCGTACACGTTGATCAGAGGAGGCAGTTACTTGAAGCGAAGAGTCGTTATTACAGGCATTGGAGCGGTAACTCCCATCGGACTCACCAAGGAAGGTCTGTGGGAGGGAATCAGGCGCGAGCGCTCGGCGGTGAGATCAGTCACGCGCTTCGATCCCAGCGAATTCCGGAGTCACAACGCCGCCGAAGTCGCTGATTTCGTGCCCACCGATCATCTCGAGTTCAAGAAAGCGAAGCGCCTCGACATTTTTGCGCAGTACAGTGTCGTTGCTGGAAGGATGGCAATCGCCGATGCAGACCTGAAGCTTGACCGCGAGGACCGCGACAGAATCGGTACGATGATGGGAAGCGCACTCGGCGGTCTCGCGCATGGCGAGGATGAGCTCGCTGTTTTCTTCCGCAGTGGCGCGAAGGCAGTCGACCCCAGACTCGCGCTCGGAGTGTTCGCGGGATCAGCGAGCTGCAACATCGCGATCGAGCTCGGCGTACGAGGGCCGAATTCGACCAACGCAATGAGCTGCGCTTCGGGTACAATCGCAGTCGGCGACGCGTTCCGTCAGATTCGCGACGGATACGCGGACGTCATGATTGCCGGCGGTTCCGAGGCACCCCTCGCACCGCTGTGTTTTGGCGCGTTCTCACTCATTCACGCAATGTCGACGCGAAACGACGATCCGGGGAGCGCATCCCGACCGTTCGACAAGGACCGCGACGGGTTCGTGATGGGTGAAGGTGCCGCGGTGCTCGTGCTCGAGGAGCTTGACCGCGCGGTGGCGCGTGGCGCGCCGATTTACGCTGAAGTGGCTGGCTACGGCCTGACGAACGACGCTTACCACATGACTGCTCCGCTGCCGGACGGATCGCAGGCAGCGCGTGCAATGCGGCTGGCGCTCGAAGACGCGCATGTTTCTCCGCCGGAGATCGCGTACATAAACGCGCATGGAAGCTCCACACCGCTCAATGATCCCACCGAAACCGCCGCAGTGAAGGACGTCTTCGGTGACTACGCCTACAAGCTTCGAATGAGCGGCACGAAGGGATATTATGGCCACGCGCTGGGTGCGTCCGGTGCGATAGAAGCGGCGATTTGCGCGCTTGCCGTCGAACGTGAGTGGCTTCCACCGACGGTCAACCTCGCCGTTGCCGACGACGCCTGCGACCTTAACTTTCTGCCGCGTCGCGGCGAGAGTGCGCGCGTCGAACACGTCCTGACGAACTCATTCGGATTCGGCGGAATCAACGCCGCACTAGTGCTCCGTCGCGTCGCATGACCGCCCTCTAACACTTATGCGGGAGTAACCGCGGAGCACGCGGAGAGTGCGGAGAAAAACAAATTTGGTTTAAACGACATATGAGATCACGCTGCGAATCGAACTCATATGTCGTTGTAGTTTCAACCACCTGGTTTTCTCCGCGTTCTCTGTGCTCTCCGCGGTTACTCCCTTTTAAGTGTTAGAGGGGCCTCGTCGAGCACCAACGTCAACAGGAGCACCAATGAGAGATGCCTGGCGCCACTCGGTAGCTGAATTCATCGGCACATTCGCGCTCGTCTTCGTTGGAGGCGCCTCGATCATGCTCGCGAAGGACACGGGAAGTCCCGCGGGATTGTTGGAGATCGCACTCGCGCACGGGCTCATCCTCGCCGTCATGGTTAGCGCGCTGATGCGAATCTCGGGGCATTTCAATCCGGCGGTAACCGCCGGCTTTCTGGTTACTCGCCGAATCGAGCCGATGATGGCGGGAGTTTACGTCGTTGCGCAGCTGATCGGTGCAATCCTCGCCGCTTATCTGTTGAAGTGGACCTTTCCGGTCGCGTTGTTCGAATCGACTCGCGGCGGCGGGCAGTCCGTCGCTCTTCAGATAAGTGGACTGCAGGCGTTCGTTCTCGAGGTCGTCGGTACCTTCTTCCTTGTAATAACGGTATTCGGAACCGCGGTCGACCCGCGCGCGCCGCGGATTGGGGGCCTGGCGATTGGTTTCGTCGTAGCCGCTGACATTCTCGCGCTGGGACCACTTACGGGCGGGTCGATGAATCCGGCGAGATCGTTCGGGCCGGCCGTCGCAAGCGGAGTGTTCGAGGCCCAAAGCATCTACTGGCTTGCGCCGATCACTGGCGGAATCATCGCTGCCTTGCTGTACGAGTATCTCTTCCTGCGCCGCGAAACCGAGCCGGTCGATCACGGCGTACTGAGGCCGGCCGCGACTGAATAACAGCAGCTACCGGCTACCGGTAGCCGGTAACTGGTAGCTGGTAGCTGCTTACGAAGAAGTCGCCGCAGGAGTTGCAGGCGGAGTGATCGGCGTCTCGCTCGTCTGTGTCATTGCGATATCCACAGCCGATGGACTGTCCGGGATTTGCGCGTATTGCTCGAGCGACACCGTGAGCAGCAGTGTCGCGGCTACCATGATTCCGGCGACGACATACGGAAATCCCACTCCGAGGCGATCCATGCTGTAGCCTGTCGCAAGCGGAAAGAGCACGCGAGAAACTCCGCCGAAAGTGTGCTGCACTCCCATATACAATCCGCGCTCCGACGATCGCACCACACGCGACAGCATCGCGGTTATCGACGGAAAGATGAACGCCGTGCCGATCGGCATGAGCGTCAGCGATAGAATCATGATTCCGAAGGAATGAATCGCGGCGACGAGTATCAGGCCCGAAGCGAGAGAAATCATTCCAAGGCGCGCGAGCCGCGCTTCACCGAGCCACTCGATCATCCTCCCGAGTATTCCCATGCGCACCACGACGCCCATGCCTCCCAGGTACATCACGATGTAGCCGACATTCTGCTCGTTCACGCCGAGTCGTTGCCCGAGAACGAGCGGCAGGATGGGTGTCGTTCCGTAGAACGCGCCAATGGCGATCGCGTAGATCCAGATGAGTCGCGGCGCCGGCGCACCGGGCTTGAGCAAGACATCGCGGATCGCGCTCACTCCACTGGCGCGGTGACCCGTCGAGTGAGTGCCGGTGAAACTCACGATTCGCGACTCTGACAGGAATCGCCACGCGAAAATGCTGACGAGGACGCAAAGCACAGCGGACCCGATACCTGGCGCGACGTGTCCGCCGAATTTCACGAGCACAGATCCGATTGCCGGCCCCACCACCGCGCCCAGACTCGTTACCGCAGAGAGCCATCCAAGCGCTTTCGCACGATCACGCGGCTCTGCGGTGTCGGCGACGTACGCCTGTACAACTCCAATTGTGCCGCCGCCAAGTCCCTGAATGACCCGCGACAGAAACAGCAACGAGAGAGTGTCGGCGAATGCAAACAACAGGTATCCAATCGCGGAGATGAAAAGTCCGCCGAGGATTGCCGGACGCCGGCCGTAGATATCGGAGATGCGTCCCCACGCGGGCGCGGCGATCAGCTGAGCGATCGAAAACGCCGCAACCAGCGCTCCGACCACAGCCGCCGATGCGCCCAGTCTCTCGGCGTAAAAGGGGAGAAGCGGATAAATGATGATCAGTCCCAGCATGTCGACGAATGCCGTGATCATCAGAACCGTCAGTTTACCCTTCAATCGCTCTCCTCAGTGGACCGCCATTCGCGGCAGAGGGTACGAATCTAGGACGGGGGCAGGGGAAGGTAATGAGCCAGCCGTCAACAGGAGACATCGATGAGATACACCAGGAGAAGTTTCGTAGCGGCTGCGGCGGCGCTCATCCTTTCCGCGTGCGCAAGCTCGAAGATGATGCGTACCGAGGAAGCGCCGACAATTCTGAAGGTCGATAACCGAGCGGTGCTCGACATGAACATCTACGTTGTTCGGAGCAGTCAACGTATCCGGATCGGCACAGCGAACGGCCTGACGACCACACGATTGACGATACCTTCGAGCCTCGTATTCGGCGCGACGTCGCTGCGGTTCATGGCTGATCCAATCGGATCGAACAGGGTGCCGATCAGCGATGACATCACGGTACTGCCCGGCGATGAAGTAACGATGATTATTCCGCCGCAATAGATTCACTGGGTGCGCGTTTCCGTCATCGTCACGACGTACAACCATCCGGATCAGCTGGAGAGAGTGCTCTGGGGTTACGCCGTCCAGCGCACCAAGGATTTCGAGGTGGTTGTCGCCGATGACGGCTCGAGGTCGGACACTACCGATGTCATCGACCGTGTCGCCCGAGAGTCGTCGCTCGACATCGTCCACATCTGGCACGCCGACGCCGGTTTCCGCAAAACACTGATTCTCAATCGCGCGATTGTCGCATCATCAGGAGACTATTTGATCTTCACCGACGGCGACTGCATTCCGCGCGACGATTTCATCCAGGTTCACGCGCAATGCGCCGAGCCCGGAGTGTTTCTCTCCGGGGGATACCTCAAGCTGCCTGAAGAGTTGAGCCGAAATCTCACCAACGACGACATCCGCTCGGGCCGGGCGATGGATCCGGCATGGCTCAAGGCACATGGATGGCACGGCGGCAGGCACACGCTGCGACTGACGCGCTCGCAGTTACTCGCGGCCATGCTCGATGCCATTACTCCGACACGCCGCACATGGAACGGGCACAACTCGTCGACGTGGCGCGATGCGATTATCGCCGCAAACGGCTTCGACCTGGACATGCGCTACGGTGGATTGGATCGCGCGCTCGGATACCGGCTGCTCAATGCGGGGCTTCGTGGAAAGCAGATTCGATACCGCGCTCCCTGCCTGCACCTCTATCACGAGCGTCCCTATCTGGATTACGCACAGTGGAAGCGCAACAAGGAATTCTGCCGGCGAATTCTCCGCGA
>DATBRZ010000048.1:0-5732 GCA_036560025.1 Gemmatimonadaceae bacterium
ATGAGTCTCGATCGCGTGTAGCGGCGTTTGTGCTGAAGCCGCTCGTCGCGAACGCTCCACAGCCACTGGTACGCCGGAACCGTCAACACGATCAAGCCGCCCGGGACCAGGACCCGCGCCGTTTCGGCCAGCGTGCCCGCATCGTCGTCCACGTGCTCGAGCACCTCGATCATCGCAACGAGATCGAAGTGCGACGACTCGAAGGGCAGATGCGAGGCGTCGGCCACCGCCGTCCGCGCACAACCGCGGCGTCTGCAGTAGTGAACGGCGGTTTCGGAGAAGTCGATGCCAGTTACGCAGCCGAGCGCCCGGAACTCTTCGAGGCCCGCTCCAGTCCCGCACCCGATGTCCAGGATTCTGGTCCGGCCGTTCGAAGCGGGGCCCGCCGCGTACCGGCGCCACATGGCGGTCACGGCCTGGCGCCGCGCGCGCGCGCGCCACTCGGCGGCATCGTCTTGCCAACGAACGTCGTAAATGAATTGATCCACTACCTCGAGACGCCGCGAAATCTCAATGCGGCCTTTGAAGATTACAGCCACCAAATTATCGCGTCCAGATTCGTGATGCTATTCGAGAATTTGACGCCTTCATTCTCCGTGTCGAACATTTCCTGCACCTCATGGAGGACGACCTTTTAATTAAGCTCTCAAGATCGTCAATTTCACTTCCTTCGTAAGTGGGGACGTTGTGTTCGTAAAAAAGTCCGGCCGGCCTGAGCAGCTTTTCCACGCGAGCCGCGTAATGGATTGCTTGAGCTCTCGACATTTCGGTCAAGGAGAATGTATTAATCACCAGATCGAATTTCCCTTCCTCAATGAGGTTGTCGATCGCATAGTCAGGTAGAAACGTCACCGCTGGTTTTCCGTTCAATGACACCTTTTCATTTGGGTCTCCGATTAAGCGACACAGCGCCTTGTCACAAATGACACTTAGGTAGATCGCTGAAAAGAGCAGAGATTCTGGGATATCGACGATGACGTACTCTGAATTGGGATAGAGGCGAATCAAATAATATGCGAGGCCGCCATAGCCGCCGCCGATTTCCAAAATGTTGACTCGACCCTCTTTGTTTCGCTGATCTAGAAATTCAAAAACATCGTTCTCATGCATGATCGCGAGCTCAGTCAAGTAGTAGCAGACATCCGCGTTGACGAGCCGCCGATCGACAATCCACCCGATTTCGCCAAATTTGGTCGGGGGCGAGAGCCTCAGCCGTTCTGGAAGCAGTTCCAAGGTTGCCAGAGTATTGAGAGCAGACTCGTCAGGCCACGACACCAACATCCTGAGAAACTCGTCATAGTTCCTCGGTAGAGGTGCACTTATCCATGGACGCATTCTATTGACCGAAAACGTGGCGAGTTGATATCCAGTAAAGGCCTGCGAATAAAGTCGCATCTTCCTGACGACATCCCTATTACCGGAAAGGAGAAGATCCGAGCTTGTATAGAAATTGGTTATCCTGCCGTCCAGTTCAAAGTGTTGACGTTTCTGTTTGCTCCAGTTCGCAGATGGTCTAATAATATTGTTCTCGCCATTTTCGTCGCAGATGGTGTCACGAACGTTGATCATTTCTTTGATCTTCTCGATTAACTGCAAACTCAATTCATACTCTGATGTTGTTAAATCGGAGCTTTCGTCTGAAAAAACAAAATGGTCTGCGGCTGGAGTGTTATGTGCTGAATTCTGGAAGTGTTTTCGTATCCAGCGCTGCAGATTGCCGACAAACTTGGATGGCAGCCTGTTAACCGCAAATCGTTTTAGCTCTTGAAGGGCAGCTTCCTGCAAGGCGCCCATTATCAGTGACCCGCCGTTACTGCGCGAGACGAACCACGGTGCGGAGTCTCCGAGGTGTGCTTTCGGCCTCGGGTCTGGTCCAGCATGTGGGCTGCCATCTCGGGCATAATGAGAGTCACCGACGCGGTCAGCGCCAGAGTTTTGGTCGCAATGATGACACTCAAGAGCCGTTTACTGGTGTATACGTGTTTTTAGACCCGCCCGCGTCCCTCTGACAGCCATTGCGGAGGAGGTGTCGCGCGCGCCGCGTCGAGATTCGGCGCAGGCATGACGTGTTCGTTCATCGATCGTTTCGACGGCACGGTGACCAGGTGGAGAATCCTCGGGAGCGTTAAGCTGAGCTGGCGCAGAAAACTCAGATGGTTCGGTTGCTTATAAAACGCAATGCTGTCGAAAATGTGTAGAACGTGGATACCGGCGGCGTATGGATCGTATCCGAATGTGGCGACGATGCCGCTCGGCCCGTACTCTGAGAACATGTAGACGTCGTAGCCTGCCCGTCGGACGATCTCGACGTTGCTTCGCGAAAGAGTGGCAATCAGCACGACGTTGGAGCCGATTACTCGGTGGACGTCCGGCTGAGCGATGCGGTGAACGCGCGGAGTATCCACTTGCAATGTCGGCGATATCGCCGCGCGCTCAGTGATTTCCAGCGCAGGGTTGTCTCTCGTGAGCACGCCACCCATCCCGGTGATGATCACGGCTTTCCCGAGATTGCGGAGGTCCACCAGTGCGGATCTCAATGTCGACAGCTCGGCCCTCATTCGGTAGTCGTCCGCCACCAATCCCCAGGCCGGACGAACCGTGAGGCTGCGTTGGCCGCTCGGACCGCCCTTCAACTCCACGCCGACCACGCAGTAGGAGGCCACCAGCGCCGCTACGAGGACGAGGCCGCTTCGGGACAAGTACCGGCCGGCCAGAACGTACACGAATGGAATCGCCGGAATGAAATAGTCAGGCTTCGCCGTGAACCTGATGCACAGGGCCACGTGGAGCGCGATCATCGTCACCGCGCACGCAAGAACGGCGGACTTCTGCCTGACGTCCTGCCTGATCGCGTGCCACACGCTCGTTCGCTCGACGCATAGGAGCGTCAGGGCTCCAATAAGCGGAATCACCCCAAACACTGTGATCAGGTTGTAAGCAGCGACGGGCACGCGCGTCCTTGGCGAGAGCGTGCCGAACGCCTCACCGGGGACAAAGATCTCAAAACCGGCATTGGCGATAATCGGCAGGTAAAGCGCCAGACCAACGGCAATCGCCGTGGCCCACAGACTCGCCACCGAAATCCAGGTCATCCCCGGCCGTCTCTCAGCCCGGCCAAAATAGACAAACAGCGTGGCCGGAATCAGAAAGAGCACGTTGGTGACTCTGAAGCCGATGGCGAGCCCTAGTAGGAAGCCAGCCAGGACGTACCGCGAATTAGAGAGCGCCAGGTAGCCGCCCAACAGCATCGAGAGACCACAGACAAAGTCCTGGGTGATTGCAGCGTCCGTGATCAGAATCGGTGTGAGCGCGAACAATACTGTCAGAATCCGGCGGTGGCGATCACCGGCGACGATCTTGTGGAACAACAGAACGCTCAGCAGATAGAACGCAAAGACCGTCAAGTTGGTCGCCACGTGCCCCCACTGGACCACCGGCATCAGCACGTAGCTGAAGAGCGGGACTCCTGGAGGGAAACGAATCAGGTGAGGTACACCGACGAAAAACCCCTCGCGCACCAATGTCATTGCATCAAGCGCGTTGTCCCAGGCGTCGCCGCTCTGACCGTAATCGATGAAGGCTCGGGGCATCACCATCGAACAGACCGTGAGCGCCAGGACGAACTGCCAGCCCCGATCTCGAACCTGTTGCACAGCGCCAACCGCAGTCTGGCCAGCAGCCGCTTGACGGGCCGAACCGGCGTTACGCACGCTGACCACTTCCATCCGAACTGCAAGGTCAGCATCTCTTTGTCGGCGCGTCGGCGTACTCAACCAACTCGATCCCGTCACCGCGCGTCTCCGCGAGCAGTTGATCGAGAGTGAACTGCGGCGAGACCGGGTGACCGCCCCGCTCGGCGGCCACCAGCAGCCAAAACACGTGCTTCATCACATGACCGGTGCATCTGTCCGGCAGACACACGGCAACCTGGAGCAGAGCGTCCGCGAGTTGTTTCATCGCGTCCGCCCGGACTGGGTGGGTCATGATCATCGAAAACACTGTAGGGCGATCTGTTCTGGGGCAGGATGAAATCGAAGCGCCCAGTCTCGAACGCCATGTGAGAATCGACCCTCTTCGCAAGGTTGTGTTTGGAAACGGACCGGCCCCCCTCGTTCGGGAACGAATCCAGCGCGGTCGCGTGATCGACGCGGGTGGTGTCGTAGTCGAAGAATCCACCGTCGCCGAAGTACAGCATCTCACCGGCGTTCTGGATCTCACGGTTCACAATCAGCGCGATGTGACTGTAATGCGCGAGACTCGCCTGCGAATCGGCGTATCTCTCGTTTTCTCGGAACCACTGAATGTTCGCGTTGATGGTGACCGAGCTGCCGCTCGCGTTCGTCGTCGGCGTCTCTTCGACGTCGAGCCGCTTCATCGCGTTTCTCTCCAGCGGGCGACAGGCGGTGAATCGTCGGCGCCGACTTCCACCGCGGCCGCCGAGAGAATGGTCTTCAACAGCGGCAGTTGGGCAGAGACCGACAGCTCGTCGAGGGCGCGACGCCGACCATTCTGTCCGAGTCGTGTTGCAAGCTCTGTATCCTGGAGCAGCCTGGTAATCGCGGTCGTGACGGCATCGGCGTCATCAGGATCGACGAGAAGACCGGTTTCTCCATCGCGTACTGCATCGGCCGTTCCTCCGCCGATTCCGCCGATGACCGGCTTGCCAAAGAGGTTGGCTTCTGCGAAGGCGATGCCGAATCCCTCCACATCGTGCGGGAGCTCGCGGCAAGGCATCACGAACAGCTCGCAAAGGCTATAGAGCGCCTTGAGACTGTTGGCTGGAAGATAACCGGTGAACACCACGCGGTCGCGGAGACCAAGGCGATCGATGAGCGCTTCCAACTGGGGCCGCGCCTCGCCTGCTCCCCCGACAATCGCGTACGCGAGATTCGGGTAGCGCGGCAACAGTTCCCGGAGCGACTCTATGACGAGCGCGTGGCCTTTGCGGGCCGTCAACTGACCGACGGTCAGGAGCACGCGCTTGTCTTCGAGCCCATAGCGTCGCTCGACGGCGGCCACATCCGCCAGATTTGGCGGGACGTAATCCTCTGGCCGTAGTGGCGGATGAATCACGGTGACGCGAAACGTCGGGATCCCGAAATCCACTACAATCTCTCGCGTATAGTTACTATTCGCGATCAGATGGACAGCCGATCGCAGCACTCTGCGCACGATCACCCGGCGCATGGGGTGAAATCGGTGCTGCAACACTTCGCTGCCGTGAACGACGAGGATGTACGGCGTGCGCTGGAGCCATTTAAGTGCCAGACCCGCGACGCCGTCGTGAGACAGTCGGGTGCACATGATGATCGCCGGTCGATGCCGTCTCACGGCAAGAACACTCGCAGTGATCAGCGAGATCAGCTTCAGATAACGACGAGCGAACGGTGCCGTTCCGGCGCGCGTGACCGTGAATGGTCCTTCCTCGCGCGTTCCCTTCTCGCCGACGCACGTCACGACGCGCACGTCGTGGCCGACCTGGGCAATGGCCTCCGCCAGATTTCGGGCAAAGGTCGCGACACCGCCATGAATCGGTGGGAACTCCGCCGCAATCACCAGAACCTTCATGTCGACGCGACTGACGGTCTGATTCCCGGCATCCTTCTGCGGAGCACCATCGCGGTCCGCATGCAGCGATGAGCGATTTTCTTCAATGCCGGGAGACAGCCAGCGTAGCCAACGGCCTTCGCTACGAAAAGCAGGCCCCGGTCGGTGTCTTGAATCGGAATGCG
>DATBRZ010000049.1:0-18721 GCA_036560025.1 Gemmatimonadaceae bacterium
TTGCGCTGCTCGATCGCCTCGCGCACTCCGGGGAGTGTCTTCACTCCATATCCGGTGTAGTAACCCGGCGCGTAGATCTGATGCCTGAACCAGGAGCGCCTTGGCAACCCGGCTTTGGATGTGAGTGCTCGCTCAGTGCGCATGAGGGTTTGATCCAGCGAGTTGAGGCCCGCTGCCTTGAGCTTGGGCGAAGCGAGAACAAGAGCTGCCGTCGAATCGTACGTCTTCGAAACTCTGTCCAGTCGTTTCAGCGCAGTGTCCAGCGGTGAAAAATCGACCGTCGGAACTGGTTCCACCGTTTGCGGCACCACCATGTGATCGGTCGGATCGGCCGCCAGCTCGTATACGCGATCCTTGATTCGCGCGTTCTTCGTCTCAGTCTCCTCGCGCATGTCAGTCACGAGCTTCGTCACTTCCTTGAGGTATTTCCCCACCGTTTCCGACAGAGGCGAGAAAGCAAGCGGCAGCACGTCGGCATTCGCCAGCCGCAACACGGCGCGGCCGCCAACTTTGGCGAGCGCAATGCCGTACTCGAATCCTGGATCGCCGAAGCGCGTGTAGTGCGCGAATGAATCGTAGATGGAGTGATACGAGCCGCCTGCATCCTCACCACCGAACCCGAGATTGAGCGATGCGATTCCGAGGTGCTGAAGGAATGGCGTGTAATCGGAGCCCGATCCGAGCGCATCGATACGCAGATCGGCGCGTTCCGCAGCTTCGGTTTGCTCTTCCTTCGTTCCACGCAAGCGAGCAGATGCCCGCGCGCGCTCGAAGACGCTCACCTTCGTTTGCGGATCCGGAACAGCTCGCGCGACCTGGTTGATGAATTTCTCGAGTGTGTGGGACCCCGCCATTCCAAGGAAGCCGCGTCCGTTCGTGTCGCTGTTGATGTATACGGCGCCAACTCGTGACAGAAGATCGGCGTGTGTCTCCGCCCATTCCGTCGAGCCCAGCAATCCCGGCTCCTCGGCGTCCCACGCTGCAAACACGATCGTTCGCTTCGGCTTCCATCCACTCTTCGCCAGCGAAGCGATCGCCCGCGCTTCTTCCATCAGCGCAACCTGGCCGCTGATCGGATCATCCGCGCCGTTCACCCATGCGTCGTGATGATTGCCTCGAATTATCCATTCGTCAGGACGTTCACTGCCGCGCATCGTCCCGATCACATCGTACGCGGGCTTGATGTCCCAGTTGAACTCGAGCTTGAGATGTACGGTCGCCGGCCCGGGACCAAGGTGATAGGTGATCGGCAGCGCGCCTCTCCACGTCTGCGGCGCCACGAGTCCACCGAGCGCGCGCAATAACGGGAGCGCATCAGCGTATGAGATCGGCAGCACGGGAATCTTCGTTATCGTCGGAGCGCTCTTTACGTCGAGACGCTTCGCGTTTTTTGTCGCGCCGATTCCTGGTGTCAACGGATCACCGGGATATGTCGGCATGTCCTGCACAGCGCCGCGCTGTGCGCCGTATTCATTGCGGAACGCACCCTTCGGATAGACATCTCCCGCGAAGTACCCATCATCGCGAGGATCCGAGTAGATGATGCAGCCGATCGCGCCATGCTCGGCCGCAACCTTCGGCTTGATACCGCGCCACGACTGACCGTATCGCGCGATAACGATCTTTCCTTTGACGTCGATCCCGCGAGTAGCGAGAGAGTCATAGTCCCGCGGGATTCCGTAGTTCACGTAGACGAGCTGACCGGTCACGTCGCCATCGGTCGAGTACGCATTGTAGACCGGCAGCTGCTCGCTGGCCTGATTGCTCGTCGGATCTTCGGACAGCGCCGGCTCGGCAAGCTTCGCGGTGTAACGCTCCGGCGAGATCATCTCGAGAACGCGAGTCTTCGGAGTGGGGAACAGGACGTCGAATTGCTCGATCCTGGTATCGTAGCCCCACGATCTGAACTGAGAAGCGATGAACTCGGCGTTCTCCTTGTCGTATGGTGATCCCACATGGTGCGGACGCGCGCTCAACCGCTGCATCCAGTTGCGCAGATCTTCCTTGTTGAGCAGCGCATCGAAGCGCGACTCCAGCTCCAGCTGCCGCGCAGAGCTCTCAGGCGTGAAGCCGAGGAGTGGAGGATCGGCGACCGGCTTGCTCGCTACCAGCGTGAAGAACAAGCCGAGCGTCGCAGGGATCGAGTAGCGCCTTGCTATCACTTGGACTCCGGATGTGTGTAGTGATGCGGCAGTCAGCCGCTCTCAGGAAACCTTGCGCGTCTTCTTCCGCAGGAAATCCATCAGGATGAACTGGCCGAGCGTCATCGTGTTGGTGAAGTAGGCCTTGCCGCGACTGATCTCTGAAACGCGCTTGACGAATTCAACAAGAGCTCGATCGCGGGCGAGCATGAAGGTATTGATCATTATCCCGGCGCGTCTGCAGTTCGCAACCTCCTTGAGGGTTTCGCCGACCACCGCGAGGTCGAGCCCCATCGAATTCTTGTAAATCGCGCCATTGGGCATCGTCAGAGCGCTCGGCTTGCCGTCGGTGATCATCACTATCTGCCGCATGTCCTTCTTTTGAGCCAGCAGAATGCGACGCGAGAGCTTGAGTCCCTCAGCGGTGTTCGTGTGGTACGGGCCGACCTGCGCCTGCGGCAGAGTGGCAAGCGGAATCTCCTCGGCGGAATCGTGAAAGAGAACTACCCGAAGCGTATCACCGGGAAACTGAGTGCGAATGAGATGCGTAAGTGCGAGCGCGACCTTCTTGGCTGGCGTGAATCTGTCCTCGCCGTAGAGAATCATCGAATGCGACGTGTCGAGCATCAGAACTGTCGCGCACGACGAGCGATACTCGGCCTGTCTAACCATGAGGTCGCTGTAATCGAGATCCAGCGGCACATCGAGTGAACCAGTTCGCGCGAGCGCGTTCTTCAAGGTCTCATTGACATCGAGATTGAGCACGTCACCGAACTCGTATTGCTTGCTCCATCCGTCAGCCTCAATGCCGGTCGCGAGATACGGAGTATCGTGACTGCCGAAACTGGATTTTCCGAGTGACCCGAGAATGCCGCGAAGCGATTTGTAGCCGAGGAAGTCGATTCCCTTGTCGGTAAGATTGAATTCGACGGATTTGGCGGCGGCGTGCGCGAGACTTCCCGGGCCGGTCACCGGCTGATTTCCCGCCGGCATCTGCGGTGGCGCCTGGACGTTGAGGTAGCCTTCCTCGGTCAGCCGCTTGATGAGATCGTCGAGCAGCTGCGCGAGCTTTTCCTCTGATTCTTCGTCTCCTTCGCCGCGCATCGCTTCGAGCAGCTCCGGCGTGAACTGGCCGCTCTCTATCAGCGCATCGAGAATGGCCTGGCGGAGCGCGTCGAGTGATCGATCCGGCTCGCCGTCGAAGTCTCCCCACGGATCGAACTGCCGCCCGCCGGCGAAGCCCGACTGGAGCAGGAAGTCGGCGAGCTTGTCGAGGAGCGACTGCAGATCGACAGCATCCGCCATCTCTGGGCTGAAGCGAGAGTACGTGTGTGCCCTCATTCTTCAATTATAGATCGTGGTACTACGGCGGGGAACGGAGCGGGATCAACTGGCAGTGGCAGTATTTTCCCTCGATGCGAGCGCGTCTTCAGTCGTTCAATCCGTTTCGTGTCCTCCAGGCTCACAGGAATTTCCGTCTCTTCTGGATCGGGCAGACGGTGTCGCTGATCGGAACCTGGATGCAGCAGGTAGCTCAGGGCTGGCTCGCGCTCGAGCTCTCCAACCGTCCGTTCATCGTCGGGCTCGTCAGCGCGTCATCGTCACTTCCTATTCTCGCGTTTTCGCTCTACGCCGGCGTGATCGTCGATCGCCGCGACAAGCTTCGACTCGTTACGGTCGCGCAGGTGCTCCTGTCCATCGAGGCCGCGATCCTGTGGTGGCTCGTCTGGTCGGACAGGATCACGATTCCATTGCTCATTGGCCTGGCTCTCATCAACGGATTGATCAGCGCGATCGAGATTCCCTCCCGGCAATCGCTGATAGTCGACCTAGTCGGAAAGGAGGACATCGTCGACGCTATCGCGCTCAATTCCGGCGGATTCAATCTCGCTCGAATCGTTGGGCCGTCGATCGCCGCCGCGGTTATCGCGGGGATTGGACTGGCTTGGTGCTTTGGCATCAACGCGCTGAGCTACATCGCCGTAATCGGGTGTCTGCTCGCAATCAAGCTGCCTCGATTCGTGCCTTCGGAGACCCCAATCCGCGCAATCGACGGATTCAAGGAAGGAATCCGGTACATGAGGTCGCGGCGCGAGGTCAAGGGTCTCATGGGCGTGATCGCGGTGTATGCGATTTTCGGATTTCAGTATCTAACGATGATGCCGGTAATCGCTCGCGATGTTCTGCGGACCGGTGCGAGCGGATATGGGTTCCTCGTGACGCTGGTTGGAGTGGGCGCATTGACCGGAGCGCTCACGCTTGCCGCGCTGAGCGCGCGAGTGAAGCGTGGCAAGCTGTTCACGATGTCAGCCTACTCGTTCGCAGTGCTTCTGCTCCTTTTTTCGATCAATCGCGTCCCGGCGGTTGCCGCTGCGTTGCTGCTCGTGATTGGACTCACGATGATGATCAATGGTGCTCTTGCGAATGGAATTCTGCAGTCGGTTGTTCCCGACGAGCTGCGGGGCCGAGTGATGGCCGCGTACGTGTTCGTGTATGTCGGATTCGTGCCGATCGGGTCGTTGATCGCAGGATGGATATCAGGAATTGCCGGAGTTCAGTGGGCTGTAGGATCCGGTGCAGCAATCATGTTGGCTTATGCAACGTGGGCATTCTGGAAGTTTCCGGAGCTTCGACGAGTCTGACTACGAGTCTGACTACGATGTGGGCGGAAAGGGGAAAAGGACGGAGCGTGCTCCGTTTCTTTTCCCCCGTAAGCGGCTGAGGGCTATCGAGCTATCCTCGGGTTGCGGCGGGAACTCCTCTCACAAAGGCGATGTAGTCCGTACTTGGCGGATTATCTCCCCCAGCACGGAGTGCCATCGCGATCTGCCCACGGTGATACGACCCGTGCAGCACCACATGCAACAGGATGTCCTCGAGGTTCGACGTGAACTCGAGGCCTGCGCTATTCCGGTAAGTGATGTCCCGGTCGACACCGGTGGTATTCACCTCGTCCCCGAGCATGGCGAAATCCTCACGGTTCCTGCTCGCGAGATCGGCGCATTCGTCGAGCGTCAGAGACGGCCAGATCGCAAATTTCGCGGGCTCGTCACGAATTCTCGACAGCCACACGTGCTCGGCTCCGAGTAGATGGCAATAGAGCGCGAAAGTCTGCGGTGCAGGGGCTCGGGCCTCTCGAAGCGCCGCGAGCACCTTTTCATCGGCCCAGGCCATGTGGGCAAAAAGGCGGGAGATATGGTCGGACATTAGACCCTCAGAAGCGTAGAAAAGGCGAGAATTTCAGACTTCGATGTCACAAAATGACACCGAAATTGGTTATATTTCCAGCATGGCAGAGCGCTCCGCCGGCAACACCGCGCGGGGCGCTCCGATTATGTAACTCGCAAGAATGGAAGGTGATGTCAGATGGCAACAAAGCAGAAGACACCGCAGGCGATCTATCGCCTTGAAAAGAAGCGCTCCGAGCGTGAGCGCCGGTCGGCGCACGCCGGTCTGATGAAAGAAGCCAAGGCCGCTTTCGAACAGATGCTCGAGGAAGGACGGCAGGCTCGCAAGGGTGGTCGGCCAAAGGGAAGCAAGACGCGGAAGGACTGAGCTTCGAAGAAAAAAGGCGCCTCGAAAGAGGCGCCTTTTTTTTTGGAGCGTCAGCTCGCTCCGGTTTCGGTGATGGTTGGGCCGGTAGCCCGATTGATCGTGCCGAAGAATCTGGTGTCGTCGAAGTGGCGATCCGTATAGAAATCGCTTCCTTGTCCTGCTTTCATCTCGGTCAGGCCGCCGAACTTCGGCAGCACGCTCACCTCGTATTCGCGGGTGATTTCCACGTGGCTGAATTCGGGAAGATCCGCCAGTTGTGTGGGGCTCAGTCCTTCGATCACCACTTTCTCATCCTTTGCGTCGAGCCGCGCATCTCCTACCGGAATGAGGACGTCGAATTCCTTATTGAGGCTCAGCGCTTTCTTGTCGAGCGACACGTCGATATAGCGGGTTCTCAGCGCCGCGGTATCGACAATGAGCTCATGCACCTTGCCGATCTTGCTGCCGTCGGCCGTCAGCACATCCCATCCGCGAGGATCGCGGATGTCCTTCGCGACTTCGAAGTTGTCGAGGTCGCCCAGGGGTGCCATCCGTCCGTACGGAACACCCATTCCTTTCCCCGTGACGTTCACGTCACGGTTCGTGCTCTTCTGATTGGCCATCTCACCGGCCCTCCATATTTGCGACGTTCCAATGGATGAACCGCCATCCAGTTTTCCCGCCGCGTTGCTACGCGATGGGATCGCCGCAATTCACGTTCCGAAATTCAGACAGAAAAAATCGTGTGTGCGGCCAGTGTTTAGGAGTTTTTGTGACGTGCAATTGTGAGCGAACGAGATCGTGCCGCTATGCAATTCCGGTTTTGATCGCCCGCAGCACTGCGTCGGAGAACGTGTCGATCTCATCGACGGTCGTGTACACGTTCGGCGTGATGCGAATTCCGTTGAACTCCGGATGCAGGATCGGCGTGTTCACGATCCGATAATTCGCCATCAGCCATGCCCCTAGCTTTCCGAAGTCGAGACCGTCCACGTTGAACAGCGCCAACGCGCCTGACTGCTTGGGGTCGAGCGGCGTAAGGACATGAACGCGAGAGCTCTCCTTCGTGAGACGCTTCGCCCATCGGTCTCTGAGATAACGAAGGCGCGCAATTTTCCGATCGCTGCCGATTCCGCGATGAAACGCTAGTGCGGCCGAGATCGCGTTGTGATTCGCGGCTGGGTGAGTTCCGATCTCCTCGTACTTGCGAATGTCGTTGTCCTGCGAGGGATTCGCCGCCATCAGCGGCCACAACGCCTTCTGCTTCTCCTTCCGCACGTAGAGGAATCCGGTACCGATCGGCGCAAGCAGCCACTTGTGCAGGCTCGTTCCGAAATAATCGACGCCGAGCTCGTCGCGTGTGAACGGGAAGTGGGCGAATGAGTGGGCACCGTCGATCATCACCTCGATCCCGCGCGGCCGCGCGAACTCTACGATCTCGCGGACGGGCATGATCTGACCCGTGAGGTTCGTGATGTGGGGAAACTCAATCACCCGCGTCTTCGGCGTTACCGCTTCCTTGATCCTGTCGGCGATGTACCGCATCGACGACGGCGGCACCTTGAACGACACCTGCTTGAGCACGATCCCCTCACGACGCTCACGCTGCTGCCAGGTGGTAATCATCCGGCCGTAGTTCTGATTCGTCACGACAACTTCGTCGCCGCGCTTCATATCGAGGCCGAGTATCATGATCTCGTTCGCTTCTGATGCGTTGCGGGTGATCGCCATTTCTTCAGGGTCGCATCCGAACTCGCGAGCGAGATCGCGCCGAACGCTTTCGACGCGCGGCTCGAGCACTCGCCACATGTGCTCAGCCGGTGATTCGTTCGTGAACTTGAGATCGCGGATCATCGCCTCGAGCACGTGACTCGGCGTGGGGCTGACACCGCCGTTGTTCAGATTGATGATCGTGCGATCGGTGTCGAACGCGCGCTGGATCTCGGTCCAGTACGACTCGTCCTCCGCAATCTCGGCCGGCGTGCGATTTCCAGCGATCGCTTCTGCGTTGAACAGCGATCGCATCGCCGAGTCGCGGAACACGGCCGTGGCGAGGCCGGCGCGTGTGAGACTGCTGACGAAGCTGCGTCGCGAAGTCATTGCTCGGCTCCCGTCGAAGGTTGTTCCTTCGCCTTAGCGGCTGCCGCGGCTCGTTCTCCGCGGCTCGCCATGTACGAGATGATGCAGGTGAGCGCAAATGTACCGAACAGGACGATGAACGGATGCGTTCCGAGCGAGCTCTGGATGCTGTTCGCCGCGTACCAACTGAAATAGAGAGTGGGCGCGAGGCAGACGACGATCGCGGTCGTCAGCCAGAAGCTTTTTCGGAGATGAATCCAGATGGAGGCGAGCGCCGGAAACACGAGCGGGTACCCCCACCAGTACGGAAGCGCGATCGCCTGCACTCCTGTCTTTGCATGGAAGGCGACGAACGCGAGCAGGTGGGCGACGAACATCCCAACAATTCCCAACGCGAACAGCATCGCGTAGTCGCCAGCCACACGCTCGGGATTTGGCATCAAGCAGTTACCGGTTGCCGGCTACCGGTAACCGGTAACCGCCGTCCTTTATCGGTCATGTACTTGGCGGTGTCCCGCATCCTGCCAGGAAAGTCTCTCTGAAATAACTCGCCGGGACTGTTCCCATTCCCATGAATCGCTCGTGGAAGCGCTTCTTCGAGAATGACGCTCCCTCGCGCGCCTTGCATTCCTCACGCAACGAAACGATCGCGTTCTTCCCGAGATTGTATGTGATCGCCTGAGTCGGCCATTTGGAGTAGCGGTAGATCGCACGCAGCGCACCGTCGGCCACCGCCCGCGCAACGGGATCAGTCGCAGCATTCGTTCGCGCGTTCGGTACGAACGACACATGCTCCGTGAAATAATCGATCGCCTGATCGAAAGTCATGCGTCCGGTGTGGATTCCGACGTCGACAACGATGCGTACCGCCCGCAAAAGCTGACCCTGCAGCTCGTAGAGGTATTCGCCGCGCGAGTAGAAGCCATACTGATGATTCGGCGTCGGCTCAGACATCAGCTCTTCCGCGTACAGCGCCCAGCCTTCCGCAGCCATTGAATCTCCCCACATCGACGAGGAGTCCTCGACAGCACCGGGAGTGAGCCACCGGATGTTCGTGATCTGATCCTTGTGCTCGGTCATGTACTTGTAATGCCAGTCGTGACCGGGAAAGCCCTCATGCACCGCCGTATCGGCAACCGAAGAAAAGTTGTTCTGTTTCAACGCGGCCGGATCGTTGCCGGTTGGTGTCAGATAAAACCGCCCCACTCCGGACTTCTTGTAAGGGGGTGCGGGATAATACGCTGCGTCGATCGTGCTACGGAGAACCGGTGGAGTAGGAACGACATCCAGACGATATGATTGCGGAATGTCGAACAGGCTCTGCTCCCGACCATAAGCGACCGCCCGCGTGCCGGCCTCGCGGTACCAGCGGAGCAGCTGATCGTCGTCGCGCGGTGAGTCCTTTGATAGGAATTCCATTACGCGCCTGACTCCCGCGTACTTCTCGGCGTCCGTATCGAACGCGAGGCGCAACTTCGCCTCGTTCGCGAAATCGCGCGCGACCTCGAAGATCTTGCCAGTGTAAAGCGCTACCTGCTGCGCGCCATAGTCGTACAATTCCGCTGCACTCCGCGGATCGTTGAGGAGTGTGTGAACGCGCCACTCGTATTCCCGCTCGCCGGTGGCAAATCGATCCACTGCCTCGTTCACATCGAACGTGGCTGCAAGAAAGTCAGCGAACTGATCCCACGCAGTAGCGGCGGCAATACCAGCAGCTGTCACCAGCGGAACGACTGGGTGCGCGAACGACTGCTTTCCCGCGTACCCCGTTACCTGCTCGGGAAGTGTCTTGCGGAAATACTCAGCGTTCGAGCGACTGCCGTTGATTCCATCGCGCTGGACCATGCGCTTGTCGGGAATGTTTCCGGTGCGCTTGCCCGCCAGCAGATTGGTTTTCGCGATCTCGAGATATCCAGTCGTCGCCTGTGCTCGCGTCGCGACCAGCTGCCACTCGGCTTCTGTACCAAGTGATCCGCCGGGAACCTCGGTCATCTGCTGTATCTGCCAGTCGACACCGCGGAAGGGCTCTGCGACATACGTGTCGAGGGCGCGCTGATGATATCGAAGCTCGCCGACCTGGTGGATCAGAAAGGCAACCTGCGCGGTGAGAAGCTTGTAATCGACCTGCTCGATCGGTGTCAGCGTTGCCGGGACCATTCGCTGCAGCGACGCACGCAAGCTCTTGTAGAACGTGACCTCTGCATCCAGCGCAGCCTGTCTGAAGTCCCGAAGGCGGCCGTTGCTGTCGGCGAGCTCCGGGCTGTAACCGTCGCCACCCAGGTAAGTGGAGGTGACCGGGTTCTTCTGGAGGTGATACACGAAGTAGCGGTCGCGGAGCTCCGCGAAGGTTCCGGGAAGGGGCTCGGGCTCAGGGGGAGGCGCGGGTGTAACGGGAGCGCATGCCTGTACGTTGCGCAAAACCCCAAAACCCGCAGCAGTGATTGCTGCACGCTGGACGAATCTTCGCCTGTCCATCAAGTGAGATACCTCATTCGGATAGTCTCCTGATGATGATTTTCGTGACCGGCGATGATGAACGCGAGCGCTCGCACGCTGGTCTCGACACCGTTCGCGGGGCCGCTTCGCATCAAGGCGATTTCGTCGAGATTCCGAAAGAAGTGAATTGTCGCTCTCCGCAAACTCGTTAACTCCGAGAGGAGATCGGCAAGCGGTACTTCGCTGAACGGCGCATGCCGCATGTATTCGTTGTCGTCGAAGCCGGCCAACGGCGTTTTGTCACCGCGGGCAAAGCGAAGCGCGCGATACGAGAATACGCGTTCTGCGTCGCAAAGGTGGCCGATGATCTCGCGGATGCTCCATTTGCCCGGCGCATATCGATAGTCAGCCTGCTCATCTGATAGACCGCCAACGAGGGCAAGCGTCTCCTCGAGCTGTGACTCGAGCGTTCCAAGCACATCCCCCGCCGGAATACGAGAGATGTACTCAGCTACATGAGCGCCGTATTCAGTCGGCGCCGGCTTTGTATCGAATGGGTGACCAGAGGACGTCATAGTGCAGTTCGACGATGCTGAGTGGTCACGGCCTTTTTCAGGAGAGCGATCTGACCGCCATGATACGCTGCATGCTGCGCAAGCCCGTGCAGCATTCCCGCGATGCTGGCGTCGCCGCCCGGAATCTTTGCTGCGAGCTCGGCATCACTCAGTCGTGCTACGACTTCGCGTACGCGCTCATGACTTCGTGCGAGTGCCGTACGCGCGGCGGTCCACTCAGCTTCGCCGGCAGGATGAGCAACAGGCCAATCCTCACCCTCGCGCGGGTCGCCATCGCCACCGGTCAGCCTCCGGTGAACGATGTTCGCCCATGACGTCAGATGCAGTACGAGCTCCCAGATATTGTGCGCGGGAGGAATCGGACGCTGAATCGCTTCCTCCGCGGTGACATTCGCAAGCAGCTCGGCGAGCGACGGACCATGCCACGCACCCCCCGCAACAGCGCGCTCGATCTCGTCGGCAACCGCCTCGGCCTGTGTCACGTCACCAGATCTTCGCGCGCATGTATTCCTGACGCACCATCGGATCGTCGGCCTTGCAACTGAACGCCTCGGCGAACTCCGGCATGTTCGACAACGGTCCGTTCACGCGATACTTGCCTGGTGAATGCGGATCCGTCCGGATCTGCAACAACGCCTGCTCCGGGCGCTGGTTCGCGCGCCGAGCCTGTGCATAAGCGAGGAAGAATCGCTGCTCGGGTGTGAATCCATCGATCTTCTGCTGCGGCTTGCCCGCGATCGCCCTCTTCATGGCTTCGTAGGCGACCGAAACGCCGACAACATCTGCGAGATTCTCGCCAAGCGTCAAAGCGCCATTGACGTGCACCGTATCCAGAACTGTGTAGGCGTTGTACTGACTCAGGACGACTCTCGCTCTTTGAGTGTAGAGCGATGCGTCCGTGTCGGTCCACCAGTCGCGCAGGTTGCCTTTCTCGTCGTACTGACGGCCCTGATCATCGAAGCCGTGCGACATCTCATGTCCGATCGTCCCGCCGATTCCTCCGTAGTTCGCTGCTTCGTCATAACTCGGATGGAAGAACGGAGTCTGGAGCCTGCCGGCCGGGAACACGATCTCGTTGAGACTGGGACTGTAGTACGCATTCACCGTCGGTGGCGTCATTCCCCACTCACCACGATCCACCGGCTTTCCGATCTTCTCGAGGTTGCGGCGAATCGAGAATTCATTGGCGCGCAGAATATTGGCGGCGTACGGTCCGGGCTCTACAGCAAGCGCTCTGTAGTCGCGCCACACATCAGGATACCCGACCTTGCGATTGAACGCCGCGAGCTTGATGAGCGCCTGCTTCTTCGTGGGTTCGCTCATCCAGTCAGCGCGCATGATCCGGTCACGCATCACGGTCCTGAGGTTCTCGACCATCTCCTGAACCTTGGCCTTCGCTTGAGGCGTGAACGCGATTTTCACGTATTCCTTTCCCAGCGCTTCACCGAGCACCCGGTCGGTCGCCACGAGGCAGCGTCGCCAACGCGGCTGCATCTCACGCGCGCCCGTCAGCTTTGACCTGAACGTGAAATCCTCGAGGACGAATGGCTTAGACAACGACGATGCCATCGCGTCGAGGACGCGAACGCGCAAGTATGCTTTCCAGTCGGAAACCGAAAGCTGGTCCAGCAGCGTGCCTGCAGTGCGGAAGAACTCCGGCTGGTTCACGTTGATCTGCTTGACACCTCTCAAGCCGACTGCACCGAGGAATTCGCTCCAGTCGAAAGTCGGTGTGAGCGAATCGACCGCCTTGACGGTCATCATGTGATACGTCGCGACGGGATCGCGCAGCTCGACGGGCGTCATCGAAGCTTTGGCCAACGCAGTCTCGAGTGCCATCACGCGATCGGCCGCGGTGCGCGCTTCCGTGGCAGTGGATCCCGCAAGCTGGAGAAGCTTTGCCGCATGCGCGATGTACGCTTCGCGAAGTCGAACCGAGTTCGGATCCGTCCTCGTGTAATAGTCGCGATTTGGGAGCCCAAGCCCGCCCTGCACCGCGTTGGCAATGACTGCGACGCTGTTCTTGTCATCCTGCGCCGAGAAGAATCGGAAGACCACGGGAATGCCGATCGCGTGGAGATGCGCAATCGCAGCATTCACGTCGGGACGGGTTGGAATCGCATCGATTCGCGTGAGCTCCGCACGGATCGGCTGGATTCCGGCACTGTCGGCAGCGGCCGAATCCATGCAGCTGGCGTAGAACGTCCCGACTTTCTTGGTGTTCGGGTCGGGTGTGGTGGCTCTGCTGCGAGCTGCGCTTTCGAGCACGGTTCGGAGCAGAGCGTTATTCCGCTCGGTCAGCTCATTGAAGCTTCCCCAGGTGGAGAACGCCGCCGGGACCGGATTCGCGCTGAGCCATCCGCCATTTGCGAACTGATAGAAATCAGTGCACGCAGCGACGCTGCGATCGAGGTCGGCTGGATTGAGCGCCGGAATCACCTTCACTTCCGAGCGTGTCTGTGAGATCAGGGTGGTGGGAAAAGCGAGTGTCAGCGCGAGAATCGAAACGGTGACTGCTCTAGGATGACTCATTGAGACTCTGCCGGTGAAACGGAAACGTTTTGGCGATGAGCGAGATCAGCGCCGCCTGGAAATGAGGTACAGCATGAGAATGTAGATGAGCGCCAGTCCGATCATCACGAGCGCTCCCGTCAATGATATCGGGAGAAGATAGGAAGCGTTACTGCCGTCCGTAGCGATGAGGTAAACCCACTCATCGAGGGTGAGTGCGAGGCCCGCGCCAAATGCTACCGTCGCGCCGTCGAGGGCGACCGACCGGCCCGGAAAGAGGGCAAGCGGAAGGCCCCCCGCAACGATCAGCAGGAGGCCCGTGAACAGGTGATGAATGTTGTAGCCGGCGATGTCGAAGTCGGAGTTCGGCGACATGCCGAGCAAGAGCCGCGTCACCACGAACGTGCCGACGAGCGAAATCGTAAGTATCCCTGCGCGGCGGGTATCCATCCGCGCAGAAACTAATCGGCTACCGGCTACCAGCTACCGGCTACCGGCTACCGGCAGCCGGCAGCCGGCAGCCAATAGTCATAGACTTATCCAGTACGAAGCCTTGATCAGGAACGTATTGTCGGGTCGCGACTGAAACAGATCCCGATAATCGCGTGTCGGCGCAAAGTTGCCGATGTTGCGATCATCCTGATTGCGACCCTGCGACCACACAAGGAAAAGCGCTGACCCCGGCCGATACTCCCAACGAAGCACCGTTGTGGAATGGAACTGCTTCTCGTTGAACCCGCCGGGCTCGCCTGATAGCGCATACGGCTTGAATCGCGGATCGTAGCTCTTCGCCCTCGGCTCGTTCAGCTCGCGAATGTTCGAGAATCTGCCGGTCGTCACGAACGGCTCGGCGTACACCTGCAATGACAGCGTCGGAGTCGCGGTGTAGCTGACGCGACTCGTGAAGCTCAGGAGATGCTGCTTGAGATTCGCGAACAGGTAATGAGCGTTGGGAGTTCCAACCGTTCCGACGTTCGCGTACCACTGAGTGTTATCGCGATTGTACTGGTAACGCGTGCCGATCTCGAAGGTGGCATTGCTCGCCGCGCGGAGCGTGACATACGGCCGCACGCGCCACAACATCGATCGTCCCTGATCCGCTGTCGTGTAGATTGCAGCGAAAGTCGGAAGCACCTTCCCTCGTGGATCTGCCTGCCAGTTGAACAGGAGATTCGTCGACGGCGAGACGCGGAGAGCTGGACCTCCTCGTGCACACCGGTCGCATAGAACCGTGCCGGCATTGTCCTGCCACAGATCGAGACTGACGTACGATGAGTTCTTGAGCGTCGCCGATGCATAAATCTCAGGCACGCGACCGGTTGGCATCCCATCGGCGGTGAACTGGGAGTAGAGATTCACGAACGCGGTCGCCCGTCTCCAGAAATGCTTTGGCTGAATCGAGTTGAGCGAGACGTTAGCAGACACAGTCTGCATGTCAGCCTGCGAGAGAAACCCGACATCGTTCGCTTCGAATCCCGGAGTCAACCGCTGATAGAAGAGCGAGCCGCGAACAACTCCACCGAGCTTCTCGACGCCCGCGGACATCGAAGTACCGGCGAGCGATGTGCGAGTAGTGTCGTACGGAAGACCCGCATCAGGACGCTGATAGAAGTGAACGCTCGAGCGCTGTGTGCGCGTGATCGCCTGCCTCGTCCCAGTGACGTTACTTGTCGCGATGGATCCGCTGAGGTTGATCTTGCCGTCCGCGAAACGATGGCGGGCATCAATCCCCGCGACGAGGGCCGACCGGCGCAGGAATCTCTCGTTCGCGGCATCGAGATCGCGATTAACAGTCGTCACCATCGCCCCGATCCCGCTCTCTCCCTTGCGGAAGTCGCGAGAAAGTCGCGCCACACCGTATGCGGTCTGCGGCTCCACGGTGATATCACCGGCCCGCTCCCGGTCAGTGAGCGCAGCGATTGCACCGAGCGATGTGCCGCCTGCGACGCGACCCGTGACTTTCGCTGCACCGAGGATCGTAGTCGCACCAGGCACTGAGACCGTTGCATCGCTAACGAGCCCCGACAGCTGTGGAGCACGGCCGATTCGCCGGGGATAGAAGAGCTGGAGATTTCCGTCCGCAAAAGAGAACGTGCCGGTGCTCTCCACGAAGAACGGTCGTCGCTCCTCGAAGAACGACTCGAATGCGGTGAGGTTCAACACGGCCGGATCAGCTTCGACCTGACCGAAATCAGGATTGATCGTTGCGTTCAACGTCAGGTTCGAAGCGAGTCCGTACTTCAGATCCAGGCCTGCCGTCTGTTGCTGTGTCCGGCCGAATCCACTGGATTTCAGCTGGCTGACATTTCGCGACAGCGCATAAGGAACGAGCTCCAGTCGACGCGGAGAGCCCAACCCCTTGAGGTTGGCGAGCTGTCCGAACTGTGATGCAACGCCGCGACGCGAGTAGCGGAACACCGGCCAGCTGATTCGCTCGTTCGTGCGCGCCACGTCGCGCATGATCATCAGACCGAAGGTGTTGTTCCCGGTCTTCGGGAAACGCAGCTGCGACAGTGGAACACGAAACTCTGCGGTCCAGCCGAGCGAATCGATTTTCGTGGCGACATCCCAGACCGCGTCCCACGATGCGTCTTCGCGGACGTCGTCGTACAGGTAGTAGTCGCGTTTCACGCCGACGGGATTCACCGCGAACTCGTAGCCGGTGCGTCGATCGAAGTACGAGTCGACCATGATCTTGATCTGATCGCTCTGCGTCTTCACGTCGCGTCTCGAGAGCAGCCCGATGATGCTGTCCGGGTGTGGATCAAAAGCGCGGACGAAGACATACAGATTGCCGGCGTCGTATGCGGCTGTTGCTTCGGTGTTGAATCGCGGCTCACCGTCTTCGACAGGATCGAAAACGCGGAAGCCCTTGATCGGCGTTGCTGATTTCCAGACTTCATCAGCATCGGATCCGTCGAGCACCGGCGCGCGCGTCGCTTCGCTTGCCTGAGCAGGCTCTGCAGGCGCTGAAACTTTCGCCGGCGTGCGACTAGCTCCTGCCTTTGCCGCGCTCTCAGCAGGCGGCGCCGTCACTGAATTGATTTGCGCCCTCACTCTTTCTGGTGTCGCAGCCGAGGCGAGCGAAACCGCCCCGAGAATAACAAGCGCTGTGAGTGCGACATGAGATGGATGTGCTAGATAACTAGCACTTACGGACGCACTTCGAACCAGGCGTGGCATTTTTTTCTAGTCTCGGTTGGGGTAGGTGAGGACTGCTTCCATCGCGCTCTTCATGTCGCCGGAGCTGCTGATTGTCCTCGCGGTGTTGAGATAGGCTTTCATCACCGCATCGCTCTTCAGCAGCCGCTGCTGCGCGGCGGTAACGAGCACCGACGTCTTGTCTCCGTCGGATGACAAGTCGGCAGCCTGTTTGAGAGCTGCGATGGTTATCGTTTCATCAGCGTGTCCATACGGAAGCGCAGCAATGAGAATGCTGCGTTGGTCTCCCGACGAAGAGATGCCGGCGGCAGCGCGGAAGAATGCCCGGTGCAGCGCGTCGTCTCTGAGCCGAAGAACGCGAGGTGCGGCGAGCACGAGCACCGCTCGCTTGTCGCCGGCGGTCGTGATCTGCTCGACGCCTTCGAGAACGAGCTTGAGCATCCCGGGATCATCGGTCTGCACGTACTGCGACAGGAGCGAAAGTCGATCGCCGTCCGAAGTGATCTTTGCCAGCGACTCACGCAACAGGCTCGGATCGATACGAACCAACAGATCTGACGGCCGGTTCCCTGCAACCGAGCTCGATCTCCTGTTCGTCACCTCCGCTCGGCGCAATACAGCCGTCAAATCGGTGCTGCTATAGGCGAGGTCCACCATGGCCTGCTTGACCACCACGTCTCGCTCAGTTGTTGTGAGTCCGGATGAGATCAGCGCTTCATAATGAGCGCGCTTGGATGCCGAGCTCTTGAGCTCGCGAATCATCGACAGCACTGCCGGGACACCGCCGTCTGCTCGCAATCGCGCGATGCGCGGCTTTACGTCGACTGCCATCTCACGAAGTGCGCGAGGCAGCAACTGCGACAGCCAGGTCCTGGCGGCCGGACTGTAGTCGACAGCTCGACCATCCATTGTCGCGATGTACGAGAGCGATCCATCCGGAGCGCGCGACACAGTCACCGTCCGATCGTGCGCGAGAGTTCGCTCGCGGAACGCCGCGATCGCACCGGCCGGCAGTGAAACGATCTGTCGCTCGTCAGGCGAGAACCGAACGAAGCCGATGACCGATGCTTCCTCGCATTTCGTTTCGCTCGTGGTCAGGTAATTCAGGACACGCGACTGAGCGTCGTCCTCATCGACATGAACGTGCGTGGTAACGCTTCCACGTCTCGGCGGCTGTGTGTCACAGGTGTACACGACTGCCGCGTCAGCCGGTTTGGTTGCGTTCACGGTCGCCTCCGCAACACGCGGCGTGAGCTGCGATAGCGCAATGGAAGACGCATCGGGACGTTTCACCGATTCAACAGCTCGCGGTCCGGCGAAGGGACGCAGCGCAGCAAGCGGCAACACGAGAAGCGCGACGATCGCACCCGTTGCAACAGCGCTTCGCCGGCTGAGCGTGTGCCTGTCGAGTCTGGGATCGAGAATCGAGAGCATTCGGCCCTCGAACTCCGAGCGGCGCGCCATTGCCAATGCTGCGAATGCAGGGGCTGCGCGCTCGTGCGACGGAAGGCCGATCGACTGAACCATCTCCAGCAAATCTCCCGCGTACAGCGACGGCTTTGTGCCATCGCGCAGCACGTAATCATCGCACGCGTGCTCTCGTTCGACCCGCATTCGATGCGCGGCAATCCACAGAAGGGGATCGAACCAGAAGATTGCGATAGTGATCTGCGCCGCGAGCTGAGTGAGCGCGTCGAATCGCTTCACGTGCGCCATCTCGTGCACGAGAACAAATCGTCGACGTTCCTCTGCCCAGCTATCCGCATCCGGCGGAAGAAGCACCGCCGGATACACGACGCCCCACGTGACAGGAATTGCCAGACGATCGCCGCGCAACAGCGTAAGCGGACGCGAAATGCTCAATCGCTTTGCAATCCGTTGAGTGAGGGACAACCATTCGCCGTCGTCGACCCGCTCGCCTTCTTTCGCGAGACGACTGACTTTGACTGTCCCGACCGCTAACCTGGTTAGCACCACTACTGCTCCGATCAACCAGAGCAGCGCGACAATCGCGACAGTCGGAAGCTGGAAGTCGATTGAGAATCTTTGACTTTGCGGGGCAGACACCGTCGGAGGCGTCCCGCCTGGAACGGGACCGTTCACTCGCGGTGCAATTGTAGTCGCGGCTGCGGATGACAAATTGCCGGTCGGCGCGGCGCGCGGCGTCTGCGTGTTCTGCGCCGCAGGGATGGACGAAAGGTCAACGCCAGCGCGAGCGCTCATCCAGCCGGGAGCAGGAAGCAACGGGATTCGCCATGCGGGCGCTACGAGCGTCAAAACGGG
>DATBRZ010000050.1:0-11565 GCA_036560025.1 Gemmatimonadaceae bacterium
AGCGTTCGCGTATGATCTCCAGGCGCAGAAAAGAGCGATCATCGTCGGCGAGACGACACGCGGGGGCGTCAGTCCATCGACTCGACTACTCATTTCTTCGCGCTTCGGTGTCATCATGCCCGTATCGCGAGTACGAAATCCTGTCACCGGTACAAACTGGGAAGGCGGACTGAAACCTGACGTCACTGCCTCTGCAGCTCGCGCACGGACCGTCGCCCATTTGGCGGCGCTGGAGACTATTGAGCCGAGACACAAAGACGATCCGTTGACGTCCGAGATCGCCGAAGCGATTGCTCGTCTCAAGAAAGACGTCACGCCTGGCGTCAACAAGTAGAGAGATGGCCAGCGACGGGAAGACCCTTGTAGCGCGAGTCCAGAGCGGCGACCCCGCGGCCTTCACGTCGCTCGTCGAGCGGTATCAACCTATCGTGTATCGGTGGAGCATCGGCCTAGTGTACGATCGCGACGAGGCCGAGGACGTGATGCAGGAAGTATTTGTTCTCGCATATCGGAAAATGGGGACGTTTGGCGGTCACGGCAGCATCGAGGGGTGGCTGTACAGGATCACGAGTCGGGTTGCCGGCAAGCACCGTCGCAAGCATATGAGGCGTTCACTGCTCCATGATCTGCCTGCCGCGCGTCCGTCGCGCGAGGTTTATACCACGGATCCAGGAGGACGTGTGGATCGTGAACAAGCTCTCGCGTTGATTCGGGAATCCGCCGCAGCACTTTCGCACCGTCAGCGGGAAGTCTTCGATCTCGTAGATCTGCAGGGGTACAGTCCTGTTGAAGCCGGCGAGATGCTCGCGCTCAAGCCTGTCTCTGTTCGCGCCAATCTCTTCAAGGCGAGAGCGTCCGTTCGGCGAGCGATACTCAGTGTTCACCCACGGTTTCTGGAGCTACAGCGATGACATGCGAAGAATGTCTCACGGCAGTATCCGCTATGTCATTACAGGAAGCCGTGTCCAATCCAGAGGTTCGAAAACACCGGGAAGAATGTCAGGACTGCTCGCAGGTTCTGACTCTCGTTGCGACGGCTGAGCGGGACCTCTCCGATTTGTTGGGACAGCAGTCGCCGGCCAGATCGGTGTCGCATACGGTCGCAACTGCCGTGGCGAGAGCAAAGCGCCGGCGACTTGGGTTTCTCATTACCGCATTCCTTGCGACACTTCTCGCAGCAACTCTCTGGATCGCGTGGGTGCGACTGGTCGTGCCGGCAGCGCGCCAAACGGTCGAGCTCACATCCAATCATCACGTGACCGAGACGCTCGATCTCAACTGTCTGTCCCCCGCCGATGCTGGAACGCTTATTTCGCCTTACGTGCGCTCGAATGGAAGCCTGTACTATCTGCCGACAGGTGGATTGCGCGTCATCACCGTAAAGGCGACACCAGAAGAGATGAAGACTGTGAAATCACTACTCGCTCGGCTCGATGCTGCTCCGCGGGGAAGCTGCCAGACCGGTGGCGCGCCATCACCTCCATGATCAGCAATCGGCAATGCTTAGCGGGCTCGGGTGATCTTGCCAGGCTCGACACAGCCATCGGGATAAAGCGGTCACTCAGTCGTCGAGCGGGAAGTCGCTGGTTCGAGTTCCTTCGAACTGTGCGGGCCGATCGATGTGCTTCGTCCAGAAGCGGAAGGCGTCGGCGATCCATCCCTCGGCGCTCGTACCAATGGCGAATGGCTGGACTGTCTGGCCATTCGTCGGTGACGATACGTCCGTCAATCGACGCCGCCATATGGCAGATCACGCGTGGTCGCATGGGTTCTCCGATGATACGCAATCAACGGCGCGTTGGCCGGGCAATCTAGTCGCGGCAGAGCGAACGCGTGACACTAAACGTTCCGCAGTTTGCTGATGTCGAATAGAAATCGACCGAGCAATAAGATTCATCGTCCTCTCATCGTATCCGGCATGCGCATAAGTCTTGTCGTCATCGCACTGTTTGCAGCCGCGTGCGTGCGTTCTGTCGTCACTACTCCGACACCGCAAGCAGCATCATCCACGTCACTCTATGTGCCGCGCGATGTTGCACAGGCATACCGTAAAGGAACGCGATCGCCTGATGGAAGACCGGGGCCCAACTACTGGCAAAACCACGGCCGATACAACATCGCCATCACTGCATCTCCGCCAAGCCGCACAATCGCCGGCACAGAGGACATCACCTACTTCAACAACAGTCCGGACACGCTGCGCACGATCGTCATCAGGCTCGTTCTCAACATCCACAAACCCGGCGCTCCACGAGCCGGGGGAGCGAGAGGGACATATCTCACTTCCGGCGTGCAAATCGATTCGTTCGCTGTGAACGCCACCGCAACAAAGTGGCCGGGAACGGAAAGTACTTTCACGGTCCAGCGGCTGCAGCTCGCAGCGCCACTCCTGCCGCACGATTCTCTGCGACTCGCCTTCAAGTGGCACTACGAAATTTCAATCCGCAGTAACCGGGAGGGGATGCTCGATTCAACGACATACTTCCTTGCGTACTTCTATCCCCGCGTCGATGTGTACGACGACTACGCCGGCTGGAACACCATCGCGTTCACCGACGCCCAGGAGTTCTACAACGACTTCAACGATTACAACGTGTCGATCACCGTCCCCGCCAATTATGTCGTGTGGGGAACGGGCACTCTCCTAAATCCTGGCGAGGTGCTTCAGCCCGCCGTGCTCGACCGGTTTACTCGATCGTTCACCTCCGACCAAACGATCAACGTCGCGACGAAAGCGGACATGGATTCGAGGGCAGTTACGAAGCAATCAATGAACACGTGGAAATTTCGCGCAACAAACGTGTCCGACATGACTTTTAATCTCAGCGACCACTACGTGTGGGACGCCGCGAGCGTAATCGTCGACGAATCAACGAAGCGACGCGCAAGCGTACAGGCAGCATACAATGATACGGCCGCAGACTTTCGTCACGTGGTCCGGTTCGGGAGACATTCGCTCGACTGGTTTTCCCGGAACTGGCCCGGAGTGCCCTACCCGTACGAGAAAACAACGGTCGTCGAGGGGCGGGCAGACATGGAATATCCGATGATGGTCAACGACAATAGCCAGGCCGATACAGTCGACACCCGCTTTGTGGTCGAGCATGAGATCGCGCACACGTATTTCCCGTTTTACATGGGCATCAACGAGAGCCGGTACTCGATGATGGACGAAGGCTGGGCAACCGCGCTCGAGTATCTGATCGAAGTCGCCGATCTCGGCAAAAATCGGGCGGATTCGAGGTTCGCGGACTTCCGTGTGAGAGGCTGGCAAAGAAACAAGTCATCGCTCGAGGATCTGCCGATCATCACGCCTGCCGACGGCATGACTTCGTTCGCATGGGGCGACAACGCCTACGGAAAAGCTGCACTCGGCTACCTCGCGCTCAAGGACATGCTCGGCGATTCAGCGTTCAGGACAGCACTTCACGCATTCATGAATCGGTGGCATGGCAAGCATCCGATTCCGTGGGATTTCTTCTACACGTTCAATGACGTTACCGGCAGAAATCTCAACTGGTTCTGGAACGCCTGGTATTTCAGCAACGGATACATAGATCTGGCGGTATCGAATGTCCGTCGCGCCGGCGACACCTACTCAGTGACGATACGCAACATCGGCGGAATTCCAGCACCGTTCAATGTCGAGGCGCGATACACAGATGGAACAAGCGATGTGATTCACCGGACATCTGCGACGTGGGAAGCGAATCTGCAGGCAGCAACTATTTCGGCTCCCACGAGGAAATCATTGCAGACGCTCACGATCAATACCGGTATCTGGCTCGACTCAGACTCGACGAACAATCGCTGGTAACCACAGCGATGAATCTCGACGCAACTGGACGGATTGTAATAATCACGGGCGGCGCCGGCGGCGTCGGCAGCACTGTATCGAAACGCTGGCTCGATGCGGGCGCGTCCGTGCTCGTCGTCGATCATCGGCAAGCCACGATCGACGCGTGGCTCTCCGAATTCTCACAGAAGAATTTGGCCGATCGTGTATCAACCTTCGCGACTGACGTCACCACCGAAGCCGGCGCAAAAGCAATGGTGAATGAAGCGCAGAGTTCATTTGGTAAACCCGCAGACACGCTGATCCATCTTGTTGGAGGCTTCGCAGCCGCTCAAGTCGAAGACGAAAGTGCGGCGCGCACGTGGGACAGCATGATGGCTGTGAATCTCACTTCAGCGTTTCAATGCTACCGAGCGGTACTCCCGGCACTCCGTGAGCGCAACGGCGGATGGATTGTTGGACTGAGCTCGCGCGTGGCAAACAACCCCGGACCTCGTCTTTCCGCTTACGCTGCGTCGAAAGCGGCACTCGGCGCGTTAACAGCTTCGCTCTCGGCGGAGGTGCGGGCTGCGGGAATCCACGTCAATCTGATCGTCGCATCTACCATCGACACACCAGCAAATCGAAAGGCAATGGGCGAAGCGCAGGCAGCGAGCTGGGTCAGTCCGGACGACATCGCCGATGCGACTATGTACCTCTGCTCCGACAAATCGCGTTCGGTGTACGGCGCGACGCTGGAGGTGTTCGCGAAAGCGTGACGACCTAATCGCATGGCTGGCCTTGGATTGCTGCCGGCAAAGAGCAAAAGCGGGGACTCTTCCGAGATCCCGTCTTTTTATTCGGTTCGCTTACTGTCGCCGCGACAGCCTTACTGAAGGATGACCAGGCAGCCTGACCAAAGCGGTTGTAGTAGCGGACGCGTCCTTGTACGCTATCGCCGATGTTGAAGACGTCCAGAGGAGTTTGCGTAGCGCCAGGGCCGGCGACCCGCTCCGTATTGTTGTAGACGAAGGAATCCGACCCGGGAGCCTTCACCCAGAATTCAGCCTCCGCTGCCCAGGCTAAGGTCGTGTTGCTCCATTGAAGTTTTGCACGTCCGTTCGCGAAACCCACAGTTGTCACGTCAACCGGTACGTCCGTGAGTGGGTTCACGTACGTTTCTCCTTCCGGCGTCAGCCTCCCCTCTTCATCCACCAGATGGTGAGGGTTACCCATCCACCGCTCGTAGCTCCAATAAGAGGCCGCAACGATTCTCGGGTCGCTCATAATGAGACCAATCGCCTGCTTCAGGTGTTCTTGATAAACTGACGCGGGCTCACTCCATCCGTGAAATCCCCACGAGCCGAGCACCATCTTCGCGCCGTGCGCGACTGACCACGCTACTTCCTTTTGTACCCTCGCCCACCATCCATTCAAATCCCCAACAGAGAACGCCAAGCCGAAATCGTGGAACCGCCATTCATCAACAGGTGGCGCTACTCCATAGCGTTCTTCATACGCGTTGTAGAACTGATCGGCGTAGCTGATCCCGTGCTTGATCGTGTTGCACGGCTCCTCTCCCGGATACGGGCCGCAACAGTAGTAATTCGGCTCAGTAAAACCTGCGGGAGAGAACCGCGCTGTTGGATCCGCTTCGCGCACGAACTCAACGAAGTCGTGGTAATGAACCGCATAGTCAGCGGGCGCGAGGCAAGACTGGTCAGGCTCATCGCCGTTGATATACAGACGGCCGGGGTTGGCCCGCGCGAAGTCCAGAACGCTTTGAGTTGCAATGTCGGCGAACTGCCGTTCTTGTCGAGCGTCGACTGTGAACATTTGCGGCTGCACGGGCCTGGGACTATAGGCTGGCGTCCACGCGACAAAGAACTCGTTAAATGGGACGTTCTGATAATCCCGCGCGACACGCGTGGGCGGCTTGGGGCCTGCGGGTGGTTGATCGGCACATCCTGCCGTGATTACGCAGAGGAGTGCTGCGCGGATCGTCACGACGGAACGCATTTAAGTGAGCGTTCTTACTTTCGGGAAGAAGCTTTTTTGATCTCGCGCACGGAGGTCGGCGCAAACTGACCTGACTTTGGCGCTGCGCTCGACACACTCGAACGCCTCACTTCCATTCGAACCGTGGGGTGAGTTTTTGTTTTCGGCTTCTGTGCAGCCATCGCCGTGAGCACTGATTCCGAAAGGACGACACGCTGCGGAGCACGGCCCTGCGCATGCGCGGAGCGAGCACAGAAAGCGAGAGCCACGGCACCGATTAATGCAATTCGAATTGTCATGACGTCTCTATTGAATCGTTAGCGTATACGCACCGACCTGCGAAGCCACGGCAGTTCGAGCGAAGATCCTGTAGTAAGTGCTCGTCGTCGCGGTGTAGACGAGCTGCGCATCATTCGTCGTCGCGTCCTTGTTGTCGTTGGTAGCGACGCGATTGCCGTCGAAATCCCTGAGCTCGAGGAACGAATCGACTTGCGTCGACGTCATGGTCACTGTCATCGACTGGCCGGCCCGCAGGAAAATGAAGTAACCGTCGCCATAGATGGGAGCAGCCGGCGGCGTAGTCATCAGGCAGTCACCCGCTTCGACATTCTGCGTCGTCGAGACATTTTTCACCACGAAGACGGAGTCGCAGCCGGTGATTGCCGTGGAAGTCGTGCTCGACGAGATCGAGTAGTCGCCGGTGACCCCGGCGTCGTACGAGTTCGCTCCGAGAAGATACGATCCTGAGGGCAGCAGTGCCTTAATTACGGAGTTCGTCGAGCTGGCGCTCTCGTCGTCGTCTTCCGCAATGACACTTCCGTCGGGTGCAGCGAGAAAAAGGTACGTGTCAAACGACGCCGTCTGCCGGAACACATACGCGTTCGCCTGGCCGAGTGTAATCGAGAAGAAATCGATGAACGAGCCATCAGGCAGCTGACAGTCGGTTGTCGCGAGAGCACCAGACGTCGTCGTCCCGAGCGTATGGACCGTTCGCTCGGCGCAGAGTGGAACCGGCGCGATGGCAGTGAACGTCACCGTGGGGACGCCAGGCGCGGACGCGGTAAGAGTGTTAATCCCTCCCATCGGTCCAAGCGTCCAGCTTCCAACCGTTGCAACACCTGCGGAATTTGAGGTAGCAGTTCCTCCAGTCACCGATCCGCCCCCGCTTGCCACAGCGAACGTAACGACGACATCGGACTTCGGATTTCCATTCGCATCCGTAACCCTCACCGATGGAGCAATGGCGACGGGCGCTCCGGGAGTGCCGCTCTGATTGTCGCCGGCTGACTTGGTCATTAGGGCTGCGGCACCGGCAGTTCCAGTCGCCGTAAACGTGACAGCCGCCAGCGTATCGGCCGACGCGTTTAACGCGTTCGGTCCGGCAGTTGTGCCAAGAGTCCATGATCCAACGGTGGCGATTCCGGATGCGTCGGTTGAGACAGACGCGCCGCTGACAGTGCCGCCGCCACTAACCACGGAAAAGTTCACCGTGACACCCGACATCGGCTCTCCACGCTGGTCCCTGACGAGAATCGACGGCGAGGGAGAAACCGCGCTCCCGGCGACACCGGTAAGTGACGTGCTTGAATTGGCGACCATCGTCGTCGGAACCGGCGGCCCAACGATTTTTTCGCCGCTGCAGGCGACGCACGCTAGCAACAGCGGCGTCGCGGTGGAGACTAATCGCAACTCTGGCTTCGGATTCCGATCGGCAAGAAGCAGAAACGGGAAGTCTTCCGGGATGCCGACTTTTTCGGCGCTTCGGGTAATGGGATCAAGGCAGTGTTGCTGAACGATGACCAGGCCGCCTGATCGAAGCGGTTGTAATACCGGACGCGCGCGTTTACGCTGTCCCCCGGCTCGAAGCGATCGAAACTCGTTTGAGCAGCGCCTGGGCCGGCATCCCGAGTCGTAAACTTGTAAACGAAGGAATTCGACCCGCGAGCCTTTACCCAGAATTCTGCTTCAATCGGCCAGGCCCACGTCGTGTTATCCCATTGAAGAGTTGCGCTTCCGTTCGCCGAACCTGCGACTGTAACTCTGGTGGGAATGTCCGTCAGTGGGTTCGCGAACGTTCGTCCTTCTGCCGTAAGACTCCCATCCGGGTTCACCAGCGGGCGAACGGAATTGATCAAATGCTCGTGACTCCAATAAATCGCCTCATTAATCCGGGGGTCGTTCATGAGGCGACCCATCGCCTGCTTTAAATGCTCTTGAAAGGATGCCTCGGCTTCATGCCACCCTGTAAATCCCCATACGCCGAGTACCATGTTCGCCCCGTGGGCGACGGACCATGACGCTAATCGGTCTACCCTCGACCACCAGGCCTCTATGTCGCCTTCAGGTAACTTTAGACCGAAATCGTGAAACCGCCATTCGGTAACGGTTGGGGCCACTCCGTACCGCTGGACATACGCGTTGTAGAACTGTTCAGCATAGCTGATCGAGTGCCGTTGGACCATGCACTGCTCGTCATCCTCGGGGCAACAGTGCACATTTGGCTCCGCAAAGCCAGCCGGAGAGACGCCTGCTGTAGGATCCGCGCTGCGGATAGCACCAACAAAGTCGTGATACATAACCGCGTAGTCACCGGCCGCGATGCACCACTGGTCGGGCTCATCGCCGTCGAAGTAGATCCGGCCGGGGTTTGCACGCGCGAAGGCCAATACCTCTTCGGTCGCCGCAAATGGCGCGAATTGCCGATTCTGGCGAGCATCCAGTGCGAACTGTTGCGTCTGGATCGGACTGGAACTGAAGCTCTCCGACCACGACACAAAGAACTTGTTAAATGGCACGCTATTTTCCCGCGCCGCCCGTGGGACAGGGTTGGGGCTTGTCGGTTGTTGATCGGCGCATCCGGGTACGATTGCGCATAGGAGTGCTGCGGGGATCATCGCGGATCGAACGCATTTCGACCGCAATGATTTCGGATGATGCATAGCTATCCTCTGAGTCTCCTATATAGACGGCCGAGCGTCACAGTCGTTGCATACCTTTGAGTTGAGAGCGCCCCAACCTAAGACAGATTTGCGATCTAACAAGAGCGGATTGCGCCAAATATTAACGCCGGGGGCTTCGCCTGCTATTAGCTGTTAGCAGCACTGGCTCTTAGCCGGCTAGCTGTTGGAACGTGCAAGCAACTGCTGATTCTCGTCGCCGAATGATGCGCCCAGTGGAAATGATTTCGTTGATTTTCGCAGAATGGTGTTTCGGCGAAGTCTCCTCGTGCTCGACAAGGCACACGCTTTACTTGTGGACATCAACAAAATCGTACCCGGCATCCGCAGAGCACACCACCAACCGCTCAAGAAACAGCTTCTAAAGTCGGCGCTATCAACAAGCTCGAACATCGCCGAAGGACGAACGAAAAAAAGCGAGCGCGAGTTCCTCCGATTTCTCGACATTGCCCTCGGATCCGCGGGGGAGCTTCAGTATCAACTGAAGGTTGCAGTCGACTGCGACGCAATCGCGCGTGATGACGGCTGTGATCTGCGTCGGCGAGCAGAGGAAGTTGCGAAAATGATCCAGGGACTCACCCGCCGGATCCGAGACGACTTGAATGACGAGGACACCCCGCAGTAGCCCATACAGCTAACCAGCTAAGAGCTAGTGTTGCTAACAGCTAACAGCAGGCGAAGCCCGCGGCGTTACTAGCGGTAGCTAACAGCAGGCGAAGCCTGCGGCGTTTCATTGATCTGCGCCCACCAATCCCTAGCCTGCGCCTCGCTCCACGGCTGAACGTCGAGCGCCCTGAGCGCACGTGACAGATCGGCGGCCGTCGCCGGCCGCGCGTCGGGATTTTTTGCCAGGCACGAAAGAACAATGCGATCGAGCTCTTGCGGAATCTCGATGCCTCCCCGAGCCGACGGCGCTAAAGCCTCGCGATGCACATGCCTTGCGACCATCTGCAAATGACTGTCCGCATCGAACACGAGCTTACCGGTGAGCAGATAATACGCGACGCAGCCGAGCGCATAGATGTCCGACCGTGCATCGACAGTCTCGCCCAACGCCATCTCCGGAGCCATGTATTCCGGTGTCCCGGGAGTGCGTCCGACAGCAGTGTCAGGGAACACTTCTCTGCTCGTCGCGACAGATGCGACGAGGCCGAAATCGATCGCGTCAAGGGACACTTCGCTGCCCGCCGTCACGGATTTGACGAGGCCGAAATCGAGAACCTTCACGAAATCGTCGTGGATGCCGACTCGTCCAACGTGAATGTTCGCCGGCTTGATGTCGCGATGCACGAGACCTCGAACGTGAGCTTCTTCCAGGGACTCACACGCCTGACAGAGAATGTGAATCACGCGAGCAGCGGGCAGCGGGCCGTACTTCTGAACCATTGACTCGAGATCCATTCCCTGCAGCAGCTCCATCACGAAATAGAGCGTGTTGTCCTCGGTGACTCCGAAGTCGAACAGCTCTACTGTGTGAGGTGATCTCAGATTTGCTGCGGCTTCGGCCTCGCGGTAAAACCGTTTGATCGCAATCTGCGCATCGTCTCCATTCTCGCCGCCAAGCATTTCGGGTCTGATGAACTTTATCGCCGCAGGGCGCGCGAGCATTGTGTGCGTGGCTCTGTACACCTCGCCCATCCCTCCGCGCTTGATCAGGTCGCCAAGCTTGTAGCTGCCCATCTCCCGCGCTTTCGAGACTTCCTTCCCGAGGCGGGTGACCACTCTCGCAATGACGACCGCGACGCCAATAAGCGCGTAATCAGGCCAGTGCATTACCAGGACATCCACCCAGGAGCTGAAATGCCACACGCCCCTCTCGCGCGCGATCAGCATGCCGATTGGATTCATCGACGCGGCGATGATGCCGGCGATGATTGTTTTTCGAGCATTGATCGGAATCACTGCGGCGAACATCAGGATTACGACACCGACCCAGCTGATCGTCGGTACAATTGGCGGGGGGGCGATGTTCGGATCGATGTACCAGTGTGTGATCAACCCGATTGCGGTCGCGGTCACCACCATGTACCCGAGCCCGATGTTTGGTATGTACTTCGGATCCTTGTTGTTGCGCGCGTAAAAGAACATTGCCAGCGACGCGATCACGGCAACGACTGCGATGGTGTCGCTCAACTGATAACCGGCAAATCCCAGATGCCCGGACGCAGAGCCGAGCTGGAGGTGCCACGCGATTGAAGCGACGGTCCAGATCGCCGTCGCGAGGAGTGACATTATCTCGAGGCGGCGCGAGGCCATCTTGAGAAGGTCGTTGGGAATTGCGCGCTCTCGCCTGCGGGAACCACCCAACGAACGCGGTGTGGTTTGAGCTTTTGTGGCGATCAATTCAGGCTGCGGCATTCATAACCTCCGCGGACACAGGAGCGCGTGCGACTGAGGCTGAGCGGCCCTAGACTCTACCCTGGCCAATGAATCAGAAATTAATGTCCTCAGTGAGGCTTGCACTCTGAAGATGGGCACGCACTCGGCGCAGAGCCCTGCGAATGCCGTCTACGACCGCGTGATTCTCGGCGGACACGTGATGGATCCGGAATCCAGCCTCGACGCGGTCCGCAATATCGGACTTCTCGACGGACGTATCGCTGCCATCACTACGCAAGCCCTCCACGGTCGCGACACAGTCGACGCGCGCGGGCTCGTCGTCACGCCCGGCTTCATCGACCTGCATGATCACGGACAAACGCCGGAGATATATGCGTTCCGGTCGCTCGACGGCGTGACAACTACGTTCGAGCTCGAGCTGGGAACGTCAGATGTCGATGCCTGGTATCGCGAGCGAAGGGCCGGCGAGCGGATCAACTACGGCGTGAGCATCGG
>DATBRZ010000051.1:0-5886 GCA_036560025.1 Gemmatimonadaceae bacterium
GGCGGCACAGGTCCGAGCGCTTGGGTATCCGCTGTTCGAGGTCGAGATCGAGCCGTCGTGTACGAATCACCAATACGAGGTCGCGTTTCGCTCCGCGATGGCGCGCATACGGGCTGAGGCGCCCCAGGTTACCACGATCGCGTTCGGCGACTTGTTTCTCGAGGACGTTCGCAGCTACCGGGAAAAGTTTTTCGATGGAAGCGGGTTCAATCCGATATTCCCACTCTGGGGGCGCGACACGAAGGCTCTGGCCGACCGTTTTATTTCGGACGGTTATGCTGCGAGGCTCGTTTGCGTGGACACGATGCAGCTGGACGGGGGATTTGCCGGACGTGCCTTCGACGAGCAGCTGTTGCTTGATCTCCCGAAGTCGGTCGACCCGTGCGGCGAGCGCGGCGAGTTTCATACTTTCGTGACTGACGGGCCGATCTTCGCAAATCCTGTCGAGTGCGCAGTCGGACAAACCATTCTCCGCGACGAACGGTTCATGTTCTGCGACCTGGAGTAGCTTTGCGAATCGTTTCAATGCTTCCGGCGGGAACCGAGATCGTCCACGCTCTCGGCGCGGGTGACGAGCTCGTCGGACGATCGCACGAATGCGACTATCCCGATTCAGTAAAGGCGCTTCCGGTGGTCAGCCGTCCAACATTGCAGCTCGATGATTCCCGGCCCGAGGCAATCGACAGCGCCGTTTCCGAGCGAATGCAGGCAGGCGACACACTATATGCGATCGACGAAGTGCTGCTTCGCGACCTCCAGCCCGATCTGATCCTCACACAGAACCTCTGCCGTGTTTGCGCTCCGTCAGGCAATGAGCTGAGCAGAGCGGTAGCGAATTTCGACGTTCGTCCGGAGATACTGTTTCTTACGCCTCGAACCATCGGCGAGATCGAGTCGAATGTTCTCGACGTTGGTCGCGCCGTGGGTCGAACGAGAGATGCCGAGTCGCTGGTCGACGAGAATCGTGCACGGATTGAGCGTGTCGCCCACGCAGTCGCAAATGCGCCGAAGCGCCGCGTCGTGTTTCTCGAATGGACAGATCCGTTCTTTTGCGGTGGCCACTGGGTTCCGGAGATGATCACTCTAGCCGGCGGCACTGACCCACTGGGCAAACCGGGCGAAGACTCGGTCCGCATCACGTGGAATGAAGTCGGGTCAGCCCGGCCCGAAATAATCGTCGTCTCGCCGTGTGGTTACCGACTGGACCAATCAACGAAGCTCGCGCGACCGCTACCCCCACTGCCCAATGCGCGAGTGTTCGCAGTAGATGCGAATGCCTACTTCGCACGGCCCGGTCCGCGCGTAGCGGAAGGAGTCGAGCTGCTCGCGCATTTATTCCATCCCGACCTCGTTCCGTGGAAGGGGCGTGACCAGCCCTGGATGGAAATCAGCTGACCTTATCGGCTTCTGAAACGCGCTTGATGTGATCGAGTACCCGATGATGTATGCTCGACACCATCCAGTCAGCGTAGAACGACCAGTACGCCTCAGGCTCTATCCGCAGCTCGTACCAAGTGGTTCCCTCCAATCGTGTTCGCCCGCCGGCTAACGGAACGATCCTGAACTCGCCGCGGCGCGCACGGAAATATCCATGGAGGTGCGGCGGTGAGATGCTCGAGTAGAGGCTCAGCTCGCGAAGCGGAGGCGGTTGCTTCACAACATCGAATGACAGTCGACGTCCCGGCTCCCACGCAGTGATCGGCTCGACAAACGGCCCAGTGGAGAATTCGCAGTAGCGAACCGCGCCGACGCCTGTTCCGACAAGGCGTGCGCGTCGCGGATACGCGATCCCGGCTCTGAAAACGAGCTCCGACGGCTCCGGTAACGGCGGGAATGAAATGACGCGCTCCCACACCTTGTCGACGGGCGCATTGATCTCGATCGCCGATCGAACTTCGTGCAGCTCGTGCGACGCTGGAGAATCGAGAAACGGCGCGATCGGCAGGAGAACGACTGCGAGAACGGCGTTCGCCGGCGACGCTCCATCCCACAACGCAATGCGACGGCCGACTATTCCGCCGAGCAGCGCGAGGCCCGCGGCAAACGGAAGCGCCATCAACAGGCAGACAGCCCCTTCGGCTCCGATCACCCACGCAGCTCCACCAATCACGCCGATCGTCGCGAAAACCACTTCAGCGGTGTCAGCAGCGCTCGCCGCATAGCGACGATTGAACAGATACGCCGTGACGACTCCGATCACAAACGGCAAGCCGAAGAACAGCGACGCGCCGTAGCTCTGCATCGTAACGACGCTCAATGTCAGCATGCTGAGTCCGATCAGCGCGCCCACGGCAATCGCGAGCAGGGCGGATGGCAATCGCCGCTCGTGTTCCCTCGCCGGCGGCAGTGGCCGGCCAAGCGGTGCCGTTGGAAGGACGCTCATCAGCAGCATGAACGCGTAATTCACGACCGGCACGAAAAAGAGAAGCGACAGCCATGCAGAGCGTCCGGCGTCGATGCACCGTCGGACGCTCATGGTCAATCCAATCCACAGGAACGGCAGCGTCCACAGCGCGAGCAGCTGCATGAGAGCGCTCGGCTGTCCGCGCAGCTTGGAATGTGAGAACGAAGCTCCCGTGACGAGGTAGTCCAAGGGAGTCCAGATAATTCCAGCGAAAATCCAGATAATCGCCGCGTCGCCGAGATACTTGAGCAGCATGAGCGCGAGCCCATGTCGGAGGTAAAGCGCCGGATTCACGGGTAGGTCGAACGTGAACCAGAACCGCAGCAGTCGGTTCATGTCGGCGAAATCGCGGAGACGCTACGGTCCGATGGAAATGCCGTAGTTCGTTACGGAATTACGGTCGTAGCCGCCGGTAATCGAGTACAGCCCCGGGCTAAGGATGAAGCCCTGGATTGTGTCTCCCAGCACGAAGTCGAACAGCTGTTGCTTCGTTTCACCAGCCGCGAATCGCGTTACACCCGGGTCACGGATTGGAACGGCGCTGCCGAATCCCCCGATGTTGGCCGTCAAGCGGTATGAAAAGCTCTGCATCGTACCAGGTGCGATGTCCAACAGCACCGGATACGGAAGTGGATTTCGCGCCGTCACGATTATCGTGAACACGCCTTCGTCTTCGGCAGCCGTTGGATGTTCGGGAACCACGCGGACGCCCACGGTGAGCGCCGCTGAGGAAACCCGGGCGATCCCCGGATCAACCGGCGGAAGCGGCCCGGCATCCATGACACAGTTGCCGCTGCAATTCACTACGCCGCCGCAGTGCTCGAGAAAATCTGCGCGTGAATGGCCGGGACGCCGCCGCAGCGCATGCAGTATCTCGTGTCTCACCGTGCCACCGTCATAAATCGCTTCGCCTGCGAGCACGATCTTGTTATCACCGGCCGTGTAATATCCAGTGACGAGGTCGCCGTTGACGCTTACGTCCGCGGAGCCCGGAACGACGTACCAATTGACATGGGAGAAGGCGCCGGACAGTCCCGAACATGCTTCGGTCATCGTCCACCAGCGCGCGTAAACCGCCGGAGGCGAAAGAGGTACGGCACGCGGATCGAGCGGAGGCTCGACCGTGTGGTTGCACCCGCACGTTATCAGGCACGCGAGCCCCGCAACGCGCCTGGCCAGTGGCCCCCGAAGAGTCGTCATGTTGGCGTCCAACAAAATGCGACGGGGGCGGGTGTGTCGCCATCTCGCGTCGCATTCAAGCCTCGCGCGTCAAACGTCCGCGCGCCAACTTTTCACCACGCCAGTCAGCGTCGGGGATAGATGCATCGTCCGCGAAATCACATCATCGTCCGCATCACTCACTGGGTCAACGTCGTCGCGCTGACGATCATGATCGGGAGCGGACTACGCATCTTCAATGCGTATCCGGCCTTCGCGCGGCGGGGCGAGACATTCTGCTGCTACCCATTCGAGGGGAAGAGAATTCCGGGAGTGCTGACGTTCGGCGGCTGGCTTGCCGGAGCGCGCAACTGGCACTTCGCGATGATGTGGCTCCTCGTACTCAACGGCGTCGTGTACCTCGGCTACACGTACATGTTCGGCAACTGGCGCGATCTCGTCCCAAGGCGTGGATTCTTTCGCGACGTATGGGAGATGATGCGTTTTTATCTGTGGCTTCGTCCCCGCCATCCGGTGCAGGGAAAGTTCAACGCGCTCCAGCGCGGCACTTATTTCGTTCTTCCGATTATCGGAATCGTCGCGGTCGTGAGCGGCATCGCCATCTGGAAGCCCGTCCAGCTCGCGTGGCTGACAAACCTGCTCGGTGGATACGTCTGGGCGCGCTACTGGCACTTCCTCGCCATGCTCGCTCTCGTCGTACTCAGCATGATCCACATCTTCATGATATTCGCAACGGATCCGTACTCACTCCGTGCGATGACAACCGGTGGATACAACCCGCGGAACTCGCCTGAAGCGCGCAACGCGCGACCGTTCTATCATCTGTTGCCGCAACCTGAGGCGCACGACCCGATCAGCGATTATCCGCAGCTGGACGAGACCACTGCCTATCCTGCGCCGGGACAACGCCAGCATCCGAAGCTCGATCTCACGAGTGCGTACCGCACGCCTAGTAGGGAAGTGCCTGCTGCGCAGCCGGCGCCGGCAGAGACTCCCAGCGATGAATCGTCATCGGAGGAGGAGCGGTGAGCATCGATCGCCGGAAATTCATCATCGAGTCGGGCTCCGCACTCACGGCGGCGATCCTCGCATCGTGCGATTCCCGCGGACCGAGATCGGCGCAACGACTGTTGAGATACGCCGAGCGGAAGAACGAAGCAGTGGAGCGTGCACTGTTCCGGCATACGTCAATGGATGCAACGCTTGCCGGAGCTACGCCGGCCGGCAACAAGCTTCCCAGCTACTTCATCTCTCGAACAGTTCCGATCTGGGACGAATCAAAGCGCGGGAAATGGACGCTCGAGATTTCAGGTCTCGTCGACAAGCCAATGAAGTTGACGCTCGATGATCTGCAGCGGCTCCCGCGAGTAACTCACCGTGTGAACCATTATTGCGTGGAAGGATGGACTGCGGTCGAGCAGTGGACGGGTGTGTCGATGCGTGAGCTGGCGCGGCTCACTGGACGAAAACCCGAAGCGAAGTACGTCGACTTCCAGTCGTTCGACGACGATTACCACGAGAGCTGGGACATTGAAAGCGCGTTACACCCTCAGACCGTCATCGCCTACGGCCTCGATGGACGGATGCTTGGCCCCGCCCACGGAGCACCGGCGCGCCTGTATTCCCCCATCAAGCTTGGCTACAAGAACACGAAGTACCTCACCCGGATTGTGTTCATGCCCGTGCGAAACGGAGGGTACTGGAGCGATCAGGGCTACGAATGGTACGCTGGCGTATAGTTGTGACGATTTCGTCAGGCGATAGAGTCTGATTAGTGTGAAACCGACAACGGGAACTAGTGTATTTACCCCGTCCGAACTTCATGCCGGCGCGTTCCCTTTCCCGAGGGATCAACCCGGTTCACTCAAGGATGTGGGTGTTCCGATGGCAGATTCCAAGGCGCTCGAGGATCTCGAGCGCGAGATAGCTAACCGGCTGCGACCCGTATGCAGTCACATGCCGGAAGAAGATTTCAACGCGATGGTGCGCGACATCGCACAGTTCAAGCTGAAGCACCAGGACGACGAGAGCGGCGGAATTCCGCTGCGAACGAACGGCTAGCGAATTCTGAGACGAGGCTCGGGGCCCGGAGGCGTCGGCACTTCTCCCTCTTCGCCCCTTCGTGCTGCTCCTCGAAAGAACAGGAGCTCGCGGATGTACTGACGGTTGATCACGCCTCCGGCGATGATCAACAGTACTCCCGCGAAGACCACGATCGTTCCCCACCGCCAGGTGTCGCGTCCGATGAGCGCGGCACCCATGCAGATCGTTCCCAATCCTACGAGCAGCTCGCCTGACCGCAG
>DATBRZ010000052.1:0-8647 GCA_036560025.1 Gemmatimonadaceae bacterium
ATTCCACTGTCGCGCTCAGGCAGACCGGTGCGGATTCTTTTCGACAACGATACCGTCGCTCCGGCGGTGACAGTGCGCGCCGAAGGATCGTTTTCAGTCGACGTTCCAGCTCAGCACGCGCCGGGAGAAATGCTCGTTACCGTTGAGCAGCAGGACGGCCGTCGCCTGACGAGGCAAAATGCCCGCATAGATGTGTCCGTTTACGATAGGAGAGGTCGAACAAAGCGGTGAAGCTGCCGTGATGCTCTGATGAGCAGGCTCAATTGCTTTGCTTCTTCTCCGTCGATTGCGGCGTACCCCTAATCGAAACCAGCGTGCGCGCCGCCCGCTCGCGAACATCGCGATCGGGATCGTCCCGCAGCTTTTCAACAGCCGACGCTAATGGCTTCGCAGCGCTGCGCATGTTCATGATCTCCCGGAGGGCTTCCATGCGGAGCCAGCGATCATCGGACCTGAGTCCGGCGAGATACGCGTTTCTCACATCGTCGACGCGATGGGTGAGATTCCACAAGACGGCCGCTCCGCGCACCTGCAGGTCAGTCGGCGCGTTCGGAATCTCCTGACGGAGCCGAAGGATCAGCATTGCCTTGGGTAGCCTACCGGCAGCTGCAAGTCCGCGCACAACATAGATTCGCACAGCTTGCACTGAATCGTGTCGCGCAGCCGCAAGTGCATTGTGCACACGCTCAAAATCCTCAGGCGAAAGACGCGAGCGATCGACCGGATCATCGAGCATAAGACTCAATCGCCACGCCGCATCAGTCCGCGAACCCGCGTCGCCGCGCTTCAACACCGTGGCAAGCAAACGCGGCGCCCACTCGCGCTGCGCGAAATACGTATAGACACCATCGGCCGCCCTGCGAACGACAACGCTGGAGTCGCGCATCGCCTCGAGCAACAAATCCACATGCTCACCGCTCGCCATACTTCTCTGCGAAATCAACATCTCAACGCCTCGCGCGCGAACCGCTGGTGACCGATCAGCGAAACCCTTTCGCGCAAACTCGAGCGCCCGGACGGTGTCCATTCCCGCGTGCGCAACTCCCATCAATGCACTCTCTCTGACATCCGAAGGGGAATTCTCGAGCGCAGCAACCAGCGATTCATGCGCGTCACCACCAATTCTTGCGAGCGTCCTCGCCGCGACTCTCACGAGCTTCCGATCCGTAGAGTGAAGCGATGCAGCAAGAGCGGGGATCGCAGGCGAAGCAGCTGGGCCTATGCATCCCAATGCACTCGCAGCGGTACGTCGCCGTTCGGGATCGTCGCTGGCAAGCATTGTCACGAGACCGGGTACCGCACTCGACGCCTTGGGCCCCAGTGCGCACATCGCGTTCAACGCATCGCCGGACACCGACAGGTTATTTCGCCCGAGCAAACGCATCAGCGTTGGAACGGCTGGCTCACCCGCGTCCGTCAGTTTCCTGAACGCGACGTGACGCCGCTCATCCTTGTCGCTGTTCCAGAAAGTGAATAACGAGACCTGTTTCGCCTCGTGCTCCCAGTGACTCAGTGGCGCACCATCAACGATCGGCTCGCCTCGGTGACAGGCGAGAATCGACACAAGTGCGAGCGCAGGAAACCACCGCATGATGATCAGACGCCGAAGGAGCGGAGGGGTCACAGCAGCCTAAAACGTCGAAAAGCTCCGTGACTTGGGTCGCCCGGCCGGTCCGTTTTGATCTAGTCGCTGCGCCGTCCCACCGGCCAGTAATCGGGCTATTCGGGGAGTCCGTAGCGCTTGGGAGGTAGGCACCTGCGGTGAATAATATATAAGCAGGACTATTAATTTCTCTCGTTGAATATATAATATATTAATTCGCCGAAGGTGGTAAATCATTGACTGGATTGGATGTCGCCCCGATTCGCGACTTGGCGCGCCTGCACGTTCTCGACAAAGTCATCGCGGGATTGCTTCCCAGCGGAAAGATCATCAGCCCCGTGGACCTGGCCTCCGACCTCGGCGTCAGTCCCACCCCAGTGCGCGAAGCCTTCATTGAACTGGTCAGGGACGGATTCCTCGAAAACATTCCGCGACGAGGATTCGCTGTCCGGCGTCTAGCTGCGAAAGAAGCAGCCGAGCTTTACCCGATCGGTTGGACGTTGGAAGGCCTCGCCATTCGATCGACACCCCCAAAGCAGGCCACCCTGGATCGGCTCGACGCGATCAATGCGAAAATGGCAGAAGCACAAGCCCCTCTCGAGATCCACAGGCTCGATTGCGAATGGCACGACACCGTTGTCAGCGACTATTCCGGAGACACGCTGCGCGAGCTCCTCAGTATCGTGCGCAACCGACTGCGCCGGTATGAGGCCGCGTACTTCCGGCACGGTGGAACCGTTCCCGCCTCGGTCGATCAACACGCCGCAATTGCTCGCTTCCTCCGAAGAGGTGAGGTGGCCCCGGCTCTCGAGGCGCTCAGAGCCAACTGGATGATCGGCCTTCCGCTCCTCTCTGCCTGGTTGGACAGCCGCGAATCCGATCAGGATCCGGGATCGGCGTAAGCGTCGCTACCCTTCTGCTCCATCTTCTCGACCATCGCGATAAACCTTGGATCGTCGCGCAGGGAAGCCAGGTCCGCGTCCTGCCTGGCCCACTCAGGCCGGTTCCATCCGATGTCCACGGCGCGCTGCAGCAGTTGGAGCGATCGCTCCTTGCGACCGGCCAAAGCGTGCATGCATGCCAGGTTGTACAACATCCCAAGATCGTTAGGGTCAATCTCCACGGCGCGATTCGCCCATTCTTCCGCGAGATCTTCGCGACCGATCCGGCTGAGCCATTGCGCACCGAGGTAAAGAGCCCGGGTGTCGCCAGGATCTGCCGCCACCGCCCGCTCTGCAGCAGCGACAGCACGCCGCGCGAGCCGAAGCATGTCATCGTTGCGCCCAAGCCCGCCGTATACGCTAGCACCCAGCGCGGCTGCTTGAAAATCATCCTCTCTGAGACTCGCTGCCTTGTCGAAGTATTCAGCAGCCAGCTCCTTGTTTCCCAACATCAGCTGATGACGGGCGTAGTAGTACGGTCCTTCAAAGAGATCCGGATCCAGCTCCATTGCCTTCCTGAGCTCGGTATCGGCTTCCGTCATCCGATTGCGACATGATAGAGCGAGTCCGCGCGCCGCATGCGCCTCAGCCATTTCGGGCTCCAGCTCAACAGCTCGCTGACTGGCAGCGTCAGCCTGCTCGACTGCTTCCTCCGCACCCGTGAAAAAGAGATGACGACATGACGACACGTCGGCGAGCCCAGTGTACGCGAGCGCGTAGTTGGGGTCGAGCGCGATAGCGCGGCGAAAGTTGTCTTCCGCTGCTTCGAACGCGTCGCGCCGGAAGCTGTTGAATAACTGCCGGCCGCGGAGATAGTACTCGTACGCTCGAACGTTGCGTGACCGCGCTGCCTTGATCGCGACTTCCTCTCTTGCCGTCAGCACCACACGCAGCGCCTTCACGATGGCAGCGGCAATCTCATCCTGAATTGCAAAAATGTCCGCGAGCTCCCGGTCGAACCGCTCCGACCACCGGTGATATCCAGTCTCCACATCGATCAGCTCGGTCGTGACGCGCAGCTTCGTACCTGCGCGCCGAACGGTACCCTCGAGCAGGTGACGAACACCGAGCTGACGGCCGATCTCGCGCATGTCGAGATCCTTTCCCTTGTACGCGAATGCCGATCTGCGCGACACGACCTCGAGCCCCTGCACTTTGCTCAACGAGTTGATGATCTCTTCAGTCACGCCGTCGGAGAAGAATTCATTCTCCGGATCGGCGCTCATGTTTGAAAACGGAAGTACCGCGATCGATGGCTTATCCTCGGATGCAGTCTCCGCCCGTGATTTCCTGAGGAGCTGCGCAGCAAAGTCAGCAACGGTCGGGAAACGATCTTCAACCTCTAACGAGAGCGCGCGGTCAACTGCCGATGACACTGTGTCGGAAATTGTTGCCACCGTGACTCGCACAGACGACGGCCGCTCCTTGAATCGCTTCGAGATGAGCGCCTGCGCGGATTCACCGGTGAACGGCGGTGTACCCGTGAGCATCTCGTAAAGCACACAGGCGAGACTGTACTGATCGCTCCGCGCGTCGAGATCAGGTTCGCCCGCGGCCTGCTCGGGGCTCATGTACGCAGGTGTACCGATCGCGATTCCCGTTGCGGTAAGCCCCGCTCCTGGCACAGCGGCCGAGCTCATGACTGCTTTGGCAATCCCGAAATCGGTGACGAGTGCTTCACCCTCGTGCACCATGATGTTCTCGGGCTTTATGTCGCGGTGCACGACACCCAGCCGATGCGCGTAGTCGAGCGCACTCGCTACCTGTGTCGCGATCTTGATCGATTCATCGATCGGTAGTCGGCCGCGCTTCGCCACATAATCCCGCAGCGTTGGTCCTTCGATAAAGGGCATGACATAGTACAGAATCCCGTCGAACTCACCCGAATCGTGAAGCGGGACGATGTGCGGATGGTTGAGCCGTGCGGCGAGTCGAATCTCCCTAAGGAACCGGTCGGTGCCGAGCACCGCTCCGATTTCGCGATGCAACGCCTTGAGGGCGACCTTTCGATCGTGGCGGATGTCGTGAGCGAGATACACGACAGCCATGCCTCCCCGCCCGACTTCGCGCTCGATCGCGTAATGGCCGGCAAGCGTGGCTGGTGGTGACGTCATGGCAGGAAACTGCAACAGGGGACGACCAAAAGCGACGCCGCTGGCGACGTATTCACGTGCGGTGCAGATTGGCCCATTGAGTCAAAGAATCCTTCGCCCAGTGCTTGCAGCAGGGCCGTAGCATGAGCAGTCAAGTCACCGCACTGATCACCGCGGCGGATCCATCGGATCTCTCGACGCTCGATCGGCTCGTTCCTCTCATATATCAAGAGCTGCGCGAGATGGCGCATCGACAGCTCGGAAAGGAAGGTCGCAACCAAAGTCTCCAGACAACGGACCTGGTTCACGAGACATATCTGCGTCTCGTCGATGATACCGGTGTCACGAAGCGCGGCCGAGCGTATTTCTACGGCGCCGCAGCGCGAGCAATGCGGCAGATACTCGTTGATGCGGCGCGTCGAAAACAATCCGCGAAGCGTGGACGAGGAATAGTCATGCTGGATCTAGATCACGCCGATGCGCCAGTCAACGCTTACGCGGGCGAACTCCTCGATCTCGACGAAGCGCTTCGCGAGCTCGAGAAGCTGAATCCGAGACAGGCCCGGGTCGTGGAGTGCCGGTACTTCGGCGGATTGAATGTCGAAGAGACTGCAGCAGCACTGAATGTGTCACCGCGCACTGTGAAATCCGATTGGGCGCTCGCGAAGGCCTGGCTGTTCGACGCATTGCGAGGCGGCTAGCGGGGGCTCAGGCAGCTTCTGCCCCCTTGTCTGTGATTTTGCGCAGGAAGATAGAGAACTCAAAAAAAGCGTAATCATGAGAATCCAATCTTCCGAGAAATGGCAGCAGGTGGAAGCCGCTTTCGGCGGTGCCGTTGAGCTCCCATCCGCGAGCCGCACGCGATATCTGGATGAGACGTGCAGCACCGACCCTGAGATCCGCGCCGCGGTCGAGCGATTGCTGCGCGCCAATGATCAGGCCGGCGACTTCCTTGAAACGCTCGACGGAAAGCAGGCAGCCGCACTGCTCGATGAGTCCACGGGCGAGGAAGAGCATTTCATCGGCCGATACAAAGTGATTCAACAGCTCGGCACTGGTGGGATGGGTGTTGTCTATCTCGCCGAGGATCCGTCGCTTAAGCGACGGGTCGCTGTGAAAGTGCTGCCGCCTTACCTCCACGCGGACTCGGTCGCGAATCGCCGTTTCCTCGAGGAAGCGCGTGCAGCTTCCGCGCTCGACCACCCGAACATCGCTACTGTGCACGAGATTGGCGAGACCGATGACGGGCGACTGTTCATCACGATGACGTACTACGAGGGCGAGACGCTGCGGACGAAGATCGACCGTGGCCGGGTTGATATCGGCCAGGCGCTCGATATCACCGAACAGACTGCATCGGGCCTCGCGGCAGCGCACCGGAAGGGAATCATTCACCGCGACATCAAGCCTGAGAACGTTCTCGTCACGACTGAAGGGCTCGTCAAAATCGTTGATTTTGGAATCGCGAAAGTCGCGGGCCAGGCACTCACGCAGACGGGAATGGCGGTGGGCACCGCGGCATACATGAGTCCCGAGCAGACATTCGGAACCGAGGTAGATCATCGGACTGATCTCTGGTCGCTCGGCGTTGTCCTCTATGAGATGCTCGCAGGTGAGCGGCCGTTTCGAGGAGATCGACAGGAAGCGATCATCTTCGCGATTCGCAGCGATCCGTTGCGACTGGATCAGAAGCTTCCACCCAACCTTCCGCAAGGGCTCACATCGATCATCGATCGATGCCTGCAGAAGGATCCGAACAAGCGGTACGCTTCAGCCGCCGATCTTGCGGAAGACGTGCGCGCAGTGCGGAGCGGCGCTCAGGGCGTGCTGCACGCAGAAACTCGTGCCGCAGCCGAATCTGCGCCGAGGAAACTCATAACCGCTGTCGGCACGCCGAAACGGCGTGTGTCCATGGCACTGGCCATTGCAGCTGTTCTGGTCGCGGGCTTCTTCGTGGCGCGCGGCTTGATGTCGCGAGAAAGAAGCGTAACCGCTGCGACAAACGGTGGAGCGGGCGGCGCGACTGGAGCGCGCCTGGCATCGAATCCCGTCGAAGCAGGATCGATCGCGGTTCTTCCATTCGCGAACATGAGCCCGTCACCTGAGCGGGATTACATCGGCGATGGAATTACCGATGAGCTCATCCACGCGCTGTCGCGTGTCGAGAGACTGCGTGTCGTGTCACGCACATCGTCGTTCCAGTTCAAGGGGAAAAACGTCGATGTTCGCGATGTCGGCAACAGACTCGGCGTCTCCAACGTGCTCGAGGGAAGTGTGCGCAGCGCCGGCGATAAGCTCCGTGTCACCGTGCAACTCATCGACGCGCGAAACGGCTACGAGCTGTGGTCGGAAGCATTCGATCGATCCATGAATGACATCGTCAAGGTGCAGGAGGAGATAGCCCGCGCGGTCGTCGAGAAGTTGCGCATTCGTGTGCCGGGTGCGATGTCGAGACTCCTGGAGCGATCGCCGACCGATCCGGAAGCATACGCGTTGTATCTCAAAGGTCGTCACCTTTGGAATGAGCGAAGGGATTTACCAGAGTCGATCAAGTATTTCGAGCAGGCGATTGCTAGGGATTCAGCGTTCGCGCTCGCGTATCTCGGACTGGGACAGGCGTGGATCAATCTTCCGTTCTACACCGACTATCCGCTGGTGCAGTCACAGGAGAAGGCGCGAGCGGCGATTCTCAAGGCGCTCGCGCTCGACGGCACGCTCGCGGATGCGTACGGGTCGCTCGGAGCAATGGCAGCCGACAACTGGCAATGGAAGGAGGCGGAGTCGTATTTCCGACGCGCGATCGAATTGAGCGGCGGTGACGCAACGACGCGGCAATGGTACGGCGAGATGCTGATGAAGGTCGGCCGTATTGATGATGGCATTCGGCAGTTACGTATTGCGCAGCGCCTCAATCCGCTTTCGCCGATCATCACATCAACCGTCGGATGGGCGCTCTATTCCGCTGGACGTCAGGCGGAAGCTGTCGCCGCATTTCAGTCGGCCGCCAGACTCCATCCGGAGTTTGCACATACGTACGAGGGCCTTGGGTCGGCCTACATCGAACAGGGACGTTTTGAGGAAGCGATCGCTCAATTCCAGAAAGGGGCGGACCTGTTAAGCGGGCGCCAGTCATCGCGCGCGTATCTGGCGCGGGCATACGCACTAGGAGGCAGACGGCGTGAAGCAGAGGCAATGCTGGGTCAGCTCGAGAAGGATGCCAACGAGAAATCGGGCTCTCCTTGGGACGTGGCACTCGTCGCGATGTCGCTCGGAAGGAAGGAGCAGGTGATGCCCTGGCTGGAGCGCGCCTACGAAGTCCGCGACTTTCCGCTGGCATTTATCAATATCGATCCGGCGTTTAAGGAGCTCCGCTCGGATCCGCGGTTTGTGCGACTGCTGAAGAAGATGGGGTTCGAGGCGTAGTTCCAACGACGCGCGAGCCGCGAAATCTTCCGGTGCGCCAGCTCGCGCCGTATGTTCGAAAAGCCTTCTCAGAGACTACCATGAATAGAGCTCGTGCCATGGCCGCAGCGGTGCTCGTCGCGCTTCTATCAGCAGCTAAGTGCGCGACCAACAACCAGCCGGCAACGACTTCCACAATGACCGCGAACACCCTTTCTGCCGAGGAGACTGCTCAAGGATGGCGGCTCCTGTTCGACGGCAAGACCACCGCCGGATGGCGCAACTTCAAGCAGCAATCGATCTCGCCTGGCTGGAGGGTGATCGACGGATCACTCGTGCGCGCGGACAGCGGCGCCGGCGACATCATCACCAACGACGAATTCAAGAACTTCGAGCTCGCCCTCGACTGGAAAATCTCGGAGGGCGGCAACAGCGGAATCTTCTATCGAGCGACCGAGCAGGTGCCGATCATCTATGAAGGTGCGCCCGAGATGCAAGTCCTGGACGATGCCCGCCATCCGGACGGCAAGTCACAGCTGACATCTGCAGGTGCCAACTATGGTCTCTGGCCCGCGCCGCGCGGTGTCGTGCATCCCGCAGGCGAATGG
>DATBRZ010000053.1:0-36049 GCA_036560025.1 Gemmatimonadaceae bacterium
TGACGATCGACGACTAGTTGCGGATTGCGGATGGGCGGATGCACGGACCTGCGCAGTTACGGATTTCCGTTCATCCTCGGTCCGTACTTAGTCATCGATCGTCAATGGCTCTTAGTCCTGAGGCCGCAAGGTCCTCCATCCGCAGTCCTCACCTCACAAGAGAGGCTCTTACCGCCGCCCTCCGGGGTATGAGCATTGCAAGTCTTCATTCGTCTCCAATCGATCGACACCTCAATAGCCCACCCTCATCCTGAGGGCTCTAAAACCATGCAAACATCACGTCTCAAATTCTTTGCGGCCGCCCTTCTCGCGGTTGCAGCCTGCACACATACGGTCCCGCCGTCTACGTCGACGACCGTTCCACAGACGGACGGAATCGCCGGACTTGCTGCATCCAATCCGTTCCACGATGCCAGCACGCTGCCCTATCACGCACCGCCGTTCGACAGAATCAAGGACACGGATTTCCAGCCGGCGATCGAGGCCGGAATGCGACAGCAGCTCGCGGAGATAGAGACGATCGCGAATCAAAGCGAGGCGCCTACCTTCGAAAACACGATTGCAGCAATGGAGCGATCGGGACAGCTCCTCACCCGCGCCAACAAAGTCTTTGGTGCAATCACTGCGGCAAACACCAACGACACGTTGCAGCACATTCAGGAAGAGGTCGCACCGAAGCTTGCTGCACACAGCGACGCGATCTACCTCAACGATCGGCTCTTCCAGCGCGTCAAGTCGCTTTACGACCGCCGCGACGCACTCGGACTCACGCTGGAGCAGAAAGCGCTCGTCGAGCGATACAATCGCGACTTTGTTCGCGCAGGAGCGCAGCTCTCTGAAGCGAACAAGACGCGTCTCCGCGCGCTGAACCAGGAAGAATCCAAGCTCACTACCGAGTTCCAGAACAGACTTCTTGCTGCAACGAAAGCGGGCGCGCTCGTCATTGACAACGTCGCCGAGCTCGACGGGATGAGCGAAGGCGACATTGCGGCCGCAGCAGAGGCTGCCAAGGCGCGTGGCTTCCCGGGGAAATGGGTGATTCGGCTTCAGAACACGACGCAGCATCCCGCGCAGGCGTCATTGAAGAATCGCCCGGTGCGCGAGCGGTTGTTCAAGGCGTCAGCAAATCGTGCGGAGCACGGTGATTCGACCGATACGCACGATCTCGTCAAGCGGCTCGCAGAGCTCCGCAGCGAGCGCGCACAGCTACTCGGCTTCCCGAACTATTCAGCATATGCGCTGGCCACACAGATGGCATCGACGCCCGTAGCCGCAACGAAGCTTTTGAATGACCTCGTGCCACCGTCCGTCGCCAAGGCGAAATACGAGCGCACTCAGATGCAGAAGCTGATCGATCAGCAGAAGGGTGGGTTCAAGCTCGAGCCGTGGGATTGGCAGTACTACGCGGAGCAGGTAAGGAAGGCGCAGTACGCGCTCGATGAATCCCAGATCAAGCCCTACTTCGAGCTCGATCACGTTCTCAAGGACGGCGTTTTCTTCGCCGCCAACAAGCTTTACGGTCTGACCTTCAAGGAGCGGAAGGACATTCCTGTATATCATCCTGACGTTCGCGTTTTCGAGGTGTTCGAGGAATCGGGAACTCCGCTCGCGCTTTTCTACGCGGATTACTTCAAGCGCGACGAGAAATCAGGCGGCGCGTGGATGGATACTTTCGTCGATCAGTCAGGACTGATGGGAACGAAGCCGGTCGTGTTCAACGTCGCGAACTTCACCAAGCCTGCGCCAGGTCAGCCGGCGCTGCTGACGTTCAGCGATGTGACAACGATGTTCCACGAGTTCGGTCACGCACTGCACGGAATGTTCTCCAACGTGCGGTATCCCACTTTCTCCGGAACGAGCACGCCGCGCGATTTCGTGGAATTCCCGTCGCAGTTCAATGAGCACTGGGCACTCGATCCAACCGTGTTCACGAACTACTCGAAGCATTACCAGACAGGCCAGCCGATGCCGAAAGATCTCGTCGAGAAGATCAAGAAGGCAAAGACATTCAACCAGGGTTTCGCGACCACGGAATATCTCGAGGCGTCGCTGCTCGATATCGCGTGGCACACGCTTCCGCCGGGTACACCGCAACAGGACGTGGATGCCTTCGAGAATTCCGCGCTGAAGCAGTTCAAGCAGGAGATTCCCGAGATTCCGCCGCGGTACCGCACGACATACTTCTCGCACATCTGGCCGGGCGGCTATGCGTCCAGCTACTACGCGTATCTATGGGCTGAGGTGCTCGACCACGATGCGTACGCATGGTTTGTCGAGCATGGCGGACTGACGCGGCAGAATGGACAGCGATTCCGCGACATGGTGCTCTCGAGAGGCGGTGTGCAGGAGGTCGGATCGGTTTACCGCGCGTTCCGAGGACGTGATCCGGATGTGAAGGCAACGCTCCGTGAGCGTGGGCTCGACCAGATTCCCGACGTTCAAACGAAGAAATAGACTTTCCGCAAAAAGGGCCTGCGTTGAGCCGGCCCTTTTTTGTTACCGCGGATCCTCGATTCGCATCCTTCGCAGTATCGTCTCATACCGTGGATCAGTCCGCAGGCGATCCAACATCGGGTCCGTGATATTCTCCGGCATGAGCACGTCCTTCTCGTCAATTGCCTTGTTCAACATCGCGAACGCTGTGGTGTTGTCGCCGAGTCCGGCGTACGAGACCGCCAGGGCAAATGGGGGGACGTACTCCCTTGCAGCCCGGGCTTTCATCTCGTCGACAAGTGTCAGCGCTTTCTCGCGATTACCTGCCACAGCGTGGGCATAGATCATCGCTGCACGCGCGAACGGGAACGATTCATCGTAATCCAGGCCCTTCTGCATTGCCGTGATTGCCGCGGTATAGTCACGCTTCAGAAGGTATGACAGACCGATAATGAGATACACCTGTGAGAATGTCTTGCTCAGCGCGAGTGTGCGGTTCGCTTCGGCAATTGCTTCATCCGGACGGTGCTGGAGATACAGTACCCAGCTCGTCTCCGAGCCGATGATCTGCGACAAGGGGTCCAGCTGCTGCGCTAACCGCATTTCCTGAAGACTTTCGTCGAAACGGCCCTGACCTGCGAGAAAGTCGGCATACCAGTGATGCGCGGTTGCATAGCTCGGATTTTCCGCAATCGCACGACGAAAACCCGTCTCTGCGCCTTTCCAGTCCCAGTCGAAGAGCATCTTGCCGTACGCCAGTGCGGTGTGGGCTTCGGCAAGGGTGCTGTCGAGTTTGAGAGCTTTCGCGCCTGTCGCTTTTACTCGAGGCCATGCACGAGCCGGAGGAATTCCACCGTAAAGCGGACCGAGCAGATACGCATCAGCCAGCGCCGCATGCGCGACGGCAAACATCGAATCGCGTGCGGTAGCCTCCTCGAACAGTCGAGTTGCTTCAGCCAGTCCCTCACGTGTTCGCTGAGACAACGCGAATCGACCTTTCAGATACAGCTCGTATGCGGCGAGATTATTCGTCGGTCTCCGGCTTGGCAGTGAATCCGAGCCGCCTCCGAGCTTCACGCGAAGTGCACCTGCAATCGCTCTGGCGATGTCATCCTGCACAGCAAACACGTCCTTTACTTCGCGGTTGTAGCTCTGTGACCACACCTGATAACCGTCGCTTGCGCTAACCAGCCGGGCCGTTACGCGAAGCTGATTCCCCGATCTTTGAACGCTTCCTTCCAGTACGTTTCCGACCCCGAGCTTCGCGCCGATTTCCTGTGCGCCGAGATTTTTCCCCTTGAGAGCAAAGCTCGAGGTCCTGCTGGATACGCGCAGGGATTCGAGTCTTGCAAGGGAACTGATCAGCTCTTCGGTCACGCCGTCTGAGAAGTACTCGGCGGCGCTGTCGTTGCCGATGTTTGCGAAGGGAAGCACAGCGATCGTCTGCTCCCTGGCGACAGGCGCCGAGCGTGAAGCGGACTGCCAGCCCAGTTGACGCCGTCCATAGAGAATCGCCACCAGCGCTACAAGCGCAATTGCGACGAGAACGTTGACGCGGGAAAGCGTCGATTGCGTCGTAGCAGGCCGTTCGCGAGTGGGTGTCTTCGCGTCCGCGCGAAATGCCAGGCTTCCGCTGGGCGTCACTGCTGATTCGAGCAGACGGAGCGTCTCATCCGCGCTTTGCGGGCGATCGCCGGGTTTCTTTTCCAATAGCTGCATTACAATCAGGGCGAGCGCTGGCGGCACGCTGGGTCGGCGGCGTACGATCGGCTCGACTGACTCTGTTGCGTGCGCGGCCAGGAGTGCCTGCACCGACCGGCCCGCAAAAGGATGGCTGCCCGCAAGCATCTCATACGCAATTACGCCGACGGCATAGAGATCAGCGCGATGATCGACGTGTGGATCGGCTGCTGCCTGTTCCGGCGCCATATATGCCGGCGTTCCGAGCGTAACGCCGGCTGATGTCATTCCCGACGCGCTACCATCAGCAGCAGAAGCCTCCAATGCCTTCGCAACACCAAAGTCGGCGACGAGTGCATCGTGCTCGGTCAGCAGAATGTTCTCCGGCTTGATGTCACGATGGACGATTCCGCGCTTATGCGCATACGCGAGAGCCTTGAGAATGTCGCGCATGATTCCCACGGTTTCCGCGACCGGCATTTCACCAGTCCTGACAATGCGCTGCCGGAGCGTTTCGCCTTCGACGAACGGCATCGTGTAATACAAAAGGCCGTCGGCGTCGCCCGCGGAGAGCAGTGGAACGATGTGCGCGTGCTGGAGCTGCGCGGCGAGCTGCACTTCACGTCGAAAGCGATCGACGTTTACCGCACCGCTCATCTCGACAGGAAGAACTTTCACGACGACACGGCGGTTGAGTGAGTTTTCCGTCGCGAGAAATACTTGGCTCATCCCGCCACCCGGGATTTCTCTCTCCAGCGTGTACGAGCCGCTGATTGCTGCCTCTAATCGATCGCGGATGTCGCTGGCCATTCTCCGGATTGGAATTCGGTACGCGTTTAAGCTACTGCGACTGGAGACGGCCTAAAGGGACTGGAAGAGGCAGATATCGAGCGGGCCGGCTGTTTTAGCCGGCCCGCTCGTTTCCGCACCCCGGTGATATTCGACTAAAGCGTCGCGAGATACTTGGCGAGGTCTTTTCGTTGATTCTCGCTGAGCTGCAGACTGCGCACTCGGGCGTAGTGGTCCACCACGTCTCTCAGACTCGTTGCGCTGCCATCGTGAAAGTACGGTGGGTGATGTCGAAGACCTCTCAGCGGCGTGGTTCTGTATTGTTTCTGCGTCGTGCGAAGAGCGTAAACGGGATTCATTCCCGTTTCTGACGGCGCGTGCAATACGCCACTGTTGTTGTCCGTCAGATTTCCGCTCACGTGACAGCGTGCGCAGTTTGCATCGAATACGACTTTCCCGCGCCGGGCCGCGTCGTCCATCGATTCACGCGGGGGTTCAAGACTGTGTTGGTAGGCGCGAAGCGCGGGCAGCTTCGATGTTACCATGTCCGGCGTCTGCACGATATTCACGCCGAGACGCGGATCGGAGAAATTGCCATGGCCGTGCATCTGCGTCACGGCGACGTAGTTGTTCCAATATGAAATTGGCCCTTCCGCAGTGTATGTCTCGTTCTTGATTGCAGCGAGACCGTATGCAGGTGGTAACACGAGCGGCGTGCTTTTGCCATCGAAGTTGAAGCGAGGGTCGTAAGTCCCTTTCGGCCATGTTCTGAGCACGGCCTTCTGCTGCGGCGTAAATGCCGCGAGCATCGCGAGGATCTTTCCTACCTTCAGATCGCGGTTCGGCCAACCATCCAGTCGGTAGCCAATTCCCGGCACAAGCGCATTGTCGACCGTTGAATGACACAGCGCACACGTGATCCCGATCCGAGCTATATGGCCATCTTTCGCGAAGGTTGCCTTGACGCCGACAACAGCATTCTCCCGAAGCAGCTCCCGTGTGCCGCTCGTACCGAATGGATTGTGTAGTACGAACTTCAGCAGATTCAGTCTGGCAAGATCGACCTTGAGGCCAAGGCCCAGCGCTTCGAGTGGCTGAATCTTCGTATCGACAACTCTGTGTAGCTGCGCGGTATCGGTCCAGAACTGCTCATCGCCGAACGTGTCGTAGCGGAAGATTTGCCGCCCTTGGCGCTCGATGTCGGCTCTGAGTTCCGGTTCGGGGTATTTTCGACATCCGCTGGATGCAAGACCTGAGATCGCAGCGAGAAGCACGACAACTGTGGGGTAGCGTCCGAGACGCGGAACACAACGCATTCGACCTCCTACCGCGAGGCGGTCACATCTTTGTTGTCTTCTTTCAGCTCCAGAATTCGCCAACCTTTAGGTTGCAATAATCGCTCCCGGAAGATCGGGGGTCGTTACTGGCCTGGAACCTGCCGAAATCTCATTATCTGTACGCAATCACGAGCGATCGCTACACGCGGAGGGAAGATGGGGATACTCGACGAGAAACCGGGCTCTACATCCGGCAAGAATCCGGATACGGGATTTCCGAAGAAGACATCGGATTTTTCCGATGTGAAAGGCACCAGTGGAGGCAGTGTCACGGGAAGCGCTGACTTCTCCGATGTCACGGGTGGGGCTTCCTCGACCGCGCCTGCAGATACGGGCAAAACGTACACCGTGAAGAGTGGCGATTCACTGAGCAAGATCGCCAAGCGTCTGTACGGCGACGCTAACAAGTGGCATCGGATCTATGAAGCGAATCGGGACAAGATCAAGAATCCCGATCTGATTTATCCGGGTCAGGAATTCACGATCCCCGATTGAGGCAAACTCGAGGAGACATCATGTATCGCATCAATAGCAGGGCGGCTGCGCGCGCAATTGCGCTTCTGCTCCTGATCGGGGCGGTTGCGTGCAAGAAGAAGGAAGAGGCATATCCGCCGGCTGACACAACGGCCGCGGTTACCCCTGCACCTGTCGCGATTCACGTTACCGAGATCGATGTCGGAAAGGGTCTCAATACCGACAAGACCGTTAAAGACAAAACCGGCAATTTCGGTGTCCGCGACACGATTTACGCTTCCGTGAAGACCGAAGGAGCATCGTCGGCAGGTTCGAAGCTCGCCGCCAAGTGGACCTTCCAGGACGGCCAGACGGTGAACGAGACTTCAACGGACATCGCTCCGAATGAGGGCCAGGCGATCCACGAGTTCCACATCAGCAAGGGTACTGCGTGGCCGAAGGGGAATTACAAGGTCGAGATACTTCTCGACGGAACATCCGTAGGCTCTAAGGATTTCAGCGTGAAATAGCCGGCGATCCCGGCTGAGAGGTGCGAACTGAGGACTGCCGCCGAGGCAGTCCTCAGTTTTTTTGGACTAGTTGCGCTTGCCGGCCATGCGCGTCGCTTGTTAGCACTCATTCAACCCGCATACCGTGAATTCAGCTCAACCGTCGACTTCTGATTTTCGTGCATTGTTCGAGGCCGCGCCTGGTCCATACCTGGTGCTGGCCACGGACTTCACGATCGTTGCCGTCAGTGACGCCTACCTGAAAGCAACAATGACCGAGCGGGACGCGATTGTCGGACGCGGGTTGTTCGATGTTTTTCCCGATAACCCTGACGACCCGGAAGCGACCGGCACTCAGAATCTGCGTGCGTCGTTGAACCGTGTCCTCGAGAACCGCACGCGGGACACGATGGCAATCCAGAAATACGATATCCGCCGGCCCGAATCAGAAGGTGGCGGATTCGAGGAACGGCACTGGAGCCCATCGAACTCTCCGGTCCTCGGAGACAACGGGCAGGTGAAATACATCATCCACTATGTGGAGGATGTCACCGAGTCAGTGCGTCGTGTGGATGCTGAGGCTGCCGAGCGGCGATACCGGCTGCTCTTCGACAGCAACCCGAATCCAATGTGGGTCTTCGATGTAGAAACACTGCAGTTCCTCGCTGTAAACAACGCGGCCGTGATGCGCTACGGTTACTCGCGGGAGGAATTCCTGGCGATGACGATAGCCGAGATAAGGCCGTCCGACGACATGCCGAAAGTCCGAGCTGCTCTCGAATCGGGCTCCGAGCAGGATGAAGTGCCGATCTCCTGGCAACACCACGCTAAGGACGGCACGGCGTTCGATGTCGAAGTCACTTCGCATTCACTCCTCTTTGATGGACGGCCTGCTCGCCTTGCACTTATCGTCGACGTAACAGAGCGAAAGCGGCTCGAGGATCAGCTGCGCCAATCGCAGAAGCTGCAGGCGATCGGGCAGCTGGCAGGCGGCATCGCCCATGATTTCAACAACCTGCTCACGGCGATCACCTGTTACGCAGACCTTCTCCTGGAGGACATGCCGGCCTCTGACAATCGGAGAGCGGATGTGCTCGAGATTACGAAGGCAGCTGATCTCGCGGCGAATCTTACGGGTCACCTTCTCGCCTTCAGCCGTAAGCAGGTCCTACAGCCGATTGTTCTCGACATCAATGATGCAGTCTCCGACATCGAGAAGATGCTGCGGCGTGTCATCGGAGAGCACATCGAACTGTCTCTCGCCCTCGATTCCGACGCGGGATACGTGAAGGCAGACCGCGTACAGCTCGGACAGGTGCTGCTCAACCTCGCCGTCAATGCGCGCGACGCAATGCCGCAAAGCGGGAAGCTGTCAATCCGGACTTCGAGCGCGTTATTCGACGATGAGTACGCGCGTACCCATCAGGATGTAGCCCCGGGAGATTACGTCGAGCTGACTGTCAGCGACACTGGGTGCGGAATGACGCAGGAGGTTCGGGCGCGTGTGTTCGAGCCTTTCTTTACCACCAAGGAACGAGGCAAAGGAACGGGACTCGGCCTTTCCACCGTTTACGGAATCGTGAAACAGTCCGAGGGTCACATCTGGCTGTACAGCGAAGTGGGAATAGGCACGTCATTCAAGGTGTATCTGCCGCGTGTTACTTCCGTTGGCGACCGAATGCCGGTTGGGACTCCCACAGAGCTCGCGCAAGGAACCGAGACCATCCTCGTCGTAGACGACGATGACGTGATCCGAAGCGTTGCCTGCCGTGTACTACGCGAGAACGGCTATACCGTGCTGGAAGCAAGCAACGGTCGAGAGGCAATCGAGCACGCCGAGCGTCACGATGGGATGATTCATGCAACGGTCACAGACGTTGTGATGCCGGGAATGACCGGCCGTGCTCTCAGCGGGCGGCTTTCCTCACTGCGTCCGGAAATGCGGATCATGTTCATGTCCGGCTATGCGGATGATGCAATCATGCAGCACGCTGTTCTGGACAACGGCGTGATTCTGCTGAACAAGCCGTTCACCCCGGCTAAGCTGCTGCAGAAGCTGCGCGAGGTATTGAACGCTACCGATGCTCAGCGCCTGATTGCGTAGTTCCACTTAGCCCAGGTTGCTGCGACTGCAGCCAGGTTTTTCCCGCAGTCGTCAGAGCGATGTTTTCGATCGAAGCGTAATTCGTTGTTACGCGCCCATCGATCGTGGGGGCGTTACACGTGATCATGCCGCGGCGGGATAGCGCGAGCACATGCTCGACTAGCTCATTGAATTCGGCTTGCCCGCCCTCGCTCCGTCTCGGTGCATAGAACGCATTCTCGCCGTCCGCTATGCGTCGAAGGATCGCCGCCTGCGCGTCTGCCAGCCGTTCCATTAATGGACGAGCCTCTTCGCCGTGAGAGATCTTATCGATCACCACCTCGACTTCGCCATCGAACTGGCCCGTCCAGTTGGACCAGACGCGAAGAAACATTTTTTGTTCGCCGCCCAGGGCTCGATCCTCGACGATCGCTTCGAAGTCGAACGCGTTGTTGTTGTTCCTGAAGAATGACGGGGCGAACATCGTCAGCCGAGACCAGGGAGCGTGCAGCGAGATCACATGGTAGCGATGCTGCCGCAGCCAGCCCTCGACAACATCCCTCGCCTGCGCCCGACGCCAGAGGTGCCACGCGGTGCCGATTACCGCGAATGCAGCCGCGACGATGTAGAACTGGTCAGGTCTCACGCGATCTCATGCTCGGACGAGCTTCTTGTACGCGATGCGGTGCGGTTGATCCGCATCGACACCCTTCCGGCGCTTCAGATCCTCCTTGTACGCCTGATAGTTCCCCTCGAACCACACCACTTCCGAGTCTCCTTCGAACGCCAGAACGTGCGTCGCCACGCGATCGATGAACCATCGATCGTGAGTGATCACTACCGCACATCCTGAGAAGTCGAGCAGCGCTTCCTCCAGCGCGCGCAGTGTATCGACATCCAGATCGTTCGTGGGCTCATCGAGCAGCAGCAGATTTCCGCCGCTCTTCAGGAGCTTCGCAAGATGCAGGCGGTTTCTCTCTCCGCCGGATAGCGCAGAAACTTTCTTCTGCTGATCCGGGCCCTTGAAGTTGAAGCTCGACAGATACCCACGCGCATTGATCTCGCGTTTCCCGACCTGAATCGTGTCCTGGCCTCCACTCACCTCATCGTACACCGTTTTGCTGCCATCGAGATCGCGATCCTGATCCACATATGCGAGCTGCACGGTTTCACCAACACGGATCGACCCTGAGTCCGGTTGCTCCTTTCCGACAATCATTCTGAACAGTGTCGTCTTGCCGGCTCCATTCGGCCCGATGACCCCGACGATTCCACCGCGCGGCAACGAGAACGTCACCCCTTCGAACAAGAGTTTGTCCCCGTAGCTCTTCGTTAATGCATCGGCGATGACGACATCATTGCCAAGCCGAGGGGCCGGAGGAATCACTATCTCATTCTGCGCAACCCGCTCCTGCTGCTTCTCGCTCGCCAGCTCCTCGTACTTCTGAATCCTCGCCTTGCTCTTTGTCTGCCGAGCGCGAGGTGACATTCGGACCCATTCGAGCTCACGCTCGAGGGTTCGCTGACGAGCTGACGCTTGCTTCTCCTCAGTTGCGAGCCGCGTCCGCTTCTGATCGAGCCATGACGAGTAATTCCCTTCCCACGGGATCCCAAACCCTCGATCGAGCTCCAGTATCCACTTGGCGACGTTGTCGAGGAAATAGCGGTCATGTGTGATCGCGACTACGGTCCCGGGAAATTCCGCCAGATGTCGCTCCAGCCACGCAACGCTCTCCGCATCCAGGTGATTCGTGGGCTCATCGAGCAGCAGCATATCGGGCTCTTCCAGCAGCACCCGGCACAGTGCGACACGCCGCTTCTCACCGCCTGACAATTGGGTCACTTCGGCATCGGCGGGTGGCAATCTGAGCGCATCCATGGCGATCTCGATCTTGCGATCGAGCTCCCAGAGATTTCCCGCGTCGATCTTTTCCTGGACCTTCCCCTGTTGTTCGAGTAGATCGCTCATCTCGTCGTCGGTCATCGGCTCCGCGAACTTCATCGAGATCTCTTCGAACTTTCTCAACAGTTCACGTTGCGACCGAACGGCTTCCTCGACGTTTTCCTTTACGTTCTTCGTTGCGTCGAGCTCGGGAACCTGGGACAGAAAGCCGATTCGCGTTCCCGCATGCGGCCAGGCTTCGCCCTGAAAGTCGTGGTCGACGCCGGCCATGATGCGCAGCAGCGTCGACTTCCCCGCTCCATTTGCGCCGAGTACGCCGATCTTCGCGCCGGGATAGAATGACAACCAGATGCCGCGCAAGATCTCCCGCGATGGCGGGACGACCTTGCGCAGATCCTTCATTACATAAATGAATTGCGGCGCCATTGGCCCGCGCTCTCTGTTCTTCCTACTTGCCGAGCGTTTCCTTGATTCGCGCGAGGTGGTGCCAGCTGTGTCGCAGCGCGTGATCTTCGATGACGAACTGCGCAGTAACCGGAGCATCGAAGCTCAAGCCGAACGGTGCAGCAGTGTCGAGCTGCTCATCGGTCATCTGACGCACCGCGGCAGCAGCTTCCTTGCTGTTCTTCCTGAGCAGAGCAAGCGCATCGGCTTTCGAAGCATTCGCGTTTTCAGTCGCATGTCCCGCATTCATGTTCTTCACCACATCCCACGTGACATCGCTCATTGCCTTGCCGCTCCCGATCGCCTGCGCGAGCTGCACCTCGATGGGATACACACTCGCAACATGATGTACGATCACGTTCACCGGACGTCCGTCCCGCTCGTTTGCCATCGGTGTCTTCCATTCGGCGTCGGAAAGCTTTTCGGCATACGACGCGAGCTGTGCAGCTCCCTGCTCAATCCGTGCAGCTAATGCTTCAGCGCGAGCGCTCATTGTTTGAATCTCCTCTCTAAGTCGATTGTGATGGAACTCTAAAGATAATTCCGGAGCCGGTGCCTCTCAGGAATACCGCCGGCCCGGCCGATTTGCTGTGGCCTGCCGAGTTGTTCAGAACTCGTAAGGATTTCAAACCAAGTTCTGGGTGGCCGTGTCCAAGAACCGACTCAGCGCGAGACAGAACCGATGTTGCTATCCACCGCCGCAGCTTTCCTCGCCGTATTGCAAGCTCCCGCGACTAGCCCGCGCGACTCCGCGTCAACCGCCACCGCGCCCAACGCCACCGCGGTCCGGACTGAAGAGACGATGTCTATCGATGGACGCGACTCCGAGAACGTGTGGGCGAAAGCCCCGCGCTACTCGAGCTTCCGACAGTTCCAGCCGCGCGTGAACATCGAGCCGTCCCTGCGCACCGAATTCCGTGTTGCTTACGACGAAAGAAATCTGTACGTGTTCGTCCGGATGTTCGACCCGCACCCTGACAGCATCATGCGAGCGCTGTCGCGTCGCGACCAGCGCGGGCCGTCCGACCAGGTGAAGCTGCTGATCGATTCGTACAACGATCAGCGAAGCGGCTACGAATTCGCCGTCAACCCCGACGGCGTGAAGCGCGATTACTCGATGAGCAACGACGGCAACGAGGATGTCAGCTGGAACGGCGTCTGGGATGTGGCCACGGTCGTGGACTCGCTCGGGTGGACAGCGGAGTTCCAGATCCCATTATCGCAGCTCCGTTATGCCCGCGCTGCACAGAACAGGTTTGGGTTCGGTGTCTGGCGCGACATAGAGCGTCGGACTGAACGGACGAGCTGGCCGCTGTACAATCCGGAGAAGAGCGGGCTTTCTTCGCAGCTCGGCAAGCTCGACGGACTCGCGGGTTTGAGCACTGCTCGGCGTCTAGAGGCAGTTCCATATGCGGTGACGCGGAATGTCCAGCGCGTTCGCGCGTCGGAATACTCTAGGAAGCAGGAGGTGGCTGTTGGCGGCGACGTCAAGATCGGGCTCACTCCAAATACGACGCTCGATGCGACAATCAATCCTGACTTCGGCCAGGTCGAAGCGGATCCTTCAGTCGTCAATCTCACCGCGTTCGAGACTTTTTTTTCCGAGCGACGGCCGTTCTTCGTGGAAGGCACGGGATTGTACCGGTTCCAGCTCAACTGCTACATCGTCGTGGACTGCTCGACCAATGAGGGACTGTTCTATTCGCGACGGATCGGTCGTTCACCCGCGCTGCGTAGTTTGTACGGAGACACTGGGACGCCGGCCGCCACGTCGATTGCCGCCGCCACTAAGCTGACAGGGCGCACGTCAGGCGGACTTGCCTTCGGCCTACTCGACGCTGTCACGCGCAAAGTCGACGGCACAGAGGGCCGCACTGTCGAGCCGCTGACGAACTTCAGTGTGCTGCGCGCGCAGCAGGACCTGCGCGGTGGCGACGCAGGGATAAGCGTTATCGGCACCGCGGTCAATCGCGCGCTGGACGATTGGTCCGATCCTTTCATGCATCGCGCGGCTTACACCGCTGGAGCGACGTTCCGCAACCGATTCGCGAACAGACAATACGAGCTGGCCGGGCTGTTCGCGCTGTCACGCGTAGCTGGAACTCCGGAAGTCATCTGGCGCACGCAGCGCAATTCGGTTCACTACTACCAGCAGCCGGACGACAAACTCGAGGCTGATTCCACTCGCACGTCATTGTCGGGCTATTCAGCGCAGATCAAGTTCGGGAAGTATGGCGGAAGAGCCACGCGATTCGAAACCAGTCTTCTACGCCACTCGGCCGGGTTCGAGGCGAATGATCTGGGTTTCCTGCGGCGGGCAGATCTCACCGACTGGAGCACCTGGGCCGCGCTCTCCTCACGCAACGCGAACCGGGTGTGGCGGTGGGCACAGCTGAACGGGAATCACTGGGAAACGTGGAACACTTCCGGCACACGTCTTCAGAACGCGTTGAACTTCAATGGCCACATTGGCCTGAACAACAACTGGGACTTCCACGGCGGTGGTACTGTCGATCGGCTCACCGAGAGCTATTGCGACCGGTGCACGCGCGGTGGCCCACTTCTTCGCGCGTCTCGTGGGTTCTTTCCGTGGGGCGGCTTCAACACCGACAGCCGCAAGACTATCTCAGGCGGTTTCTGGGTGAATCTGTCCCGGGGAGATGAAGGGAAGTCGCACGGTTCATACCTGAGCCCGTACGTCAATTTCAGGTTCTCTCCGCAGCTGCAGCTCAATCTAGGAACAGGCTTCGGCAACGACCACGATAACACTCAATGGTTCGGCAATTTCACGGAAGCTGGCGTGACGCACTACACGTTCGCGCATCTGGACCAGCAGACGACGTCGATGAGCATGCGGCTCAATTACACTGCGACGCCCGATCTCACGTTCGAGATGTATGCGCAGCCGTTTGTGGCGAAGGGGACGTACTCCGACGTGCGCGAGATCAGCGCGACGCCGGGAGCCGATTCATACGACGACAGGTTCCAGCCGTACACGCCGCCAGCCGACGCGCAGCTTCGCTTCAAGGTGACGGAGCTGATCTCGAACACCGTTGTCCGCTGGGAGTATCGTCCGGGCTCGACGTTGTTTGTGGTGTGGCAGCATGGCCGCCAGGGCCCCGACCCTCGCAATCCATTCAATCAGTCCTGGACGCGTGATTATGGGGATCTTTTTCGATTGCACCCCGATAACACGTTCCTTGTGAAGGTTGCATACTGGCTGAGTAGGTAAGGGCAGCAGCGGGAAACTCCATTTTTCGTTGCGACTCCTGTCGTCAGTTAGTGAGCACCGAGCTTACCACGCGTCTCATTTCGGAGCTTGGCGGGATCGAAGCCGTAGCCGTCCCTGAATACCATGCTCACGTTGCGAATCGTCGCTGCATTTCGCGAAAGGTTGCCGCGCAACACGACCAGATCCGCCACCTTCCCCTGCTCGATCGATCCGATGCGCTTTTGCTCGCCAAGGATGCGGGCGCCGTTGAGTGTCATGATCTGCACCGCGGCGGGCGCAGTGAATCCTGCTTCGATGAGCAGCTCATAATTTCGCAGGTCGCCATATCCCGGCATGAAGCCTGTTCCCCAGGGATCTGCGCCCGCGCCGAGCAATCCGCCCGCGGCCACGAACAGACGCTCCCATTGCATCATCCTGGTTAACAACCGGTCGGGAACGGTGAAAGAGCTCTTCGCGAGCGTATCGTGAGTCGCCTCGACTTCGCGGCGCACCGGAGGGGCGAGCATCGCCAGCTCGCTCGTGTCGAGTCGCGCACGATCCAGAGAGAACGACTCGTACACGCCGAGAGTTGACACCACCGCCGCCCCGGCGGCGACGATGCGGCGTATGCTCTCCCTCACCTCTGGGCTCGCCGGATCGACATCCGCCTGCGCCTTCTGATTGGTGGGCGGGCACACGTCGAATTGCCTGCCCGGCACGTACTCGCTGTTCGTGATGAAACCATGCTGCAGCACATCCACGCCGAGTTGCGCGCCCTCAGTAAAAGTTACCGCGCACAGATGCGCACTAACCTTCAACCCGCGCGCATGTGCCGCATTCACCACCGCGTGAACAACCGCGGTGGGGCCGCTTAGAATCTTGAACCACGTAGCGCCCTCGTCGGCCCAGTAGCTCACCACCCTCATCGCCTCCGCCTCCGACTCGATGATTCTGAACGGACCAGGCGTGCTTCTCGGCCCGGTGAGATACGGCCCCCCGATGTGCAGGCGAGGACCAGGTAGCTCGCCTTTGTCGATCATCCGCTTCATGTTCAACTCATCATAGGGCAGCATGCTTCCGGCGGTCATTGCGGTCGTGACTCCGGCTGCGAGGTACAGCAAAGCACTGTGGTACATGGGCGCGGGCCGGCTGGTGCCGCCGAGGTAGGTGTGCTCATGCAGTCCGACCAGACCCGGAATGACCGTATGCCCTTTCAGGTCGATGACTCTTGCCGCCGCCGGAATCGCGATACTCCGCCTGGCGCCGACAGCTTCTATCCGCCCGTCGCGCAGAACGATTGTCTGATTTTCACGCGCCGGTGCACCGGTGCCATCGATCAGCGTGACGCCGGTCAGGGCGATGATGGAAGTGTCAACGGCGAGAAACGAGTGAACCCATGGCGAAAGGGCGGGCCGCTGCGCGCCGCTGGGCACGGAGAGGATGCCAGAACAAGCCAGCGCGATCAAAAATTGTCGCACCCAGGCTACAAGCAAATCATTCATATAGTAGTGTTCGCTCCGTCTGACGTACAAAACTCTCGACGGGCACGCCGAGCCAGTTTAGGAGGGCGAGCATTCCATCAACTTCCATTCGGCCCCCGAGCCGGGTCCGTTTGATTGTGGCGCTAGCAGCTCGAGCGGAGTTGCGACGCGGTGCGCCTCGTGCGGATCGCGGCCGCCCATCTGCCGAACATGATGGTTGAGGACTTTACCCTCGGCCGCCGTCGTGCTCACGCCCTACAGCATAGCAGTGACCGGCCGCGTTACGATAGTCCGCGTTTGATGGTGCGATATCGAAAGCAGTCGACCAGGTGATCGTTGACCATTCCAACCGCCTGCATGTGCGCGTAGATCACGGTCGATCCGACAAAACTGAAGCCGCGCTGTTTGAGATCGCGACTGAATGCGTCGGACTCGGCGGTCGTTGCGGGAATCTGTCCCAGTGATTTCCAGCGATTCTGCCGCGGCTTGCCGCCGACGAATCGCCAGCAGTACTTGTCGAAGCTTCCGAATTCTTCCCGCACCGCGAGAAACGCGCGAGCGTTCTTGACGGCTGCTTCGATCTTCATCCGGTTGCGTATGATTTCCGGGTTCCCAATGAGTTTTTCGACTTTCGCCCTGGAGTATCGCGCAACTTTCTCCGGATCGAACTGGCTGAACGCGCGGCGGTAGCCCTCGCGCTTGTTGAGCACGATCGACCAGCTCAATCCGGCCTGTGCCGCTTCGAGAATCAGGAACTCGAAATGTTTGCGATCGTCGTGGTTCGCGACTCCCCATTCTCGATCGTGATACTCACGCATCAGCGCATTGTCGACGCTGACCCACGAGCACCGTTTCTGTTCAGCGTTCGCCAACTTAGCTTCGCTCAGAAGACTGCCGATTCGGAGTCGGATGACAGGAAAACCGCCGCGTGTCTGGTGAAGGACTCCGGATACTGGAACAGAGAGCCATGCCCTGCGTCCGGGTACACGAGCAGGACTGCGTTCGGTAGGTTCTCGGCAAGCCAATACGAGTTGCGCACCGGAATCATCTCATCATCGAAGCCCTGCACAACCAGCGTGGGATGACTAATACTCTTCAAGTCGGAGAAGCGCTCGCCTGTGAAGCGCTCCCACTCGCGAAATGCGGCCAGCTGTGCGCCGGCAACATTCGGCCCCGAGGGTGGATCGCGGTCTTCCTTTCGCTGCATCAATCTCACGATGAACGCCTCGCCAGCCGCTTGGCTCGTTGTCGTCGGCGCAAAGAAGATCTTTTGCAATACGGTATAGCCACGATTCCGCGGATCCTGGAGGTGTTTCGCGAGACTCGGCTTCTCGAGATGCATTATGTCCTCGCCGCCGCGCGGGGCCGTGCCGACGAGGATCATACGACGAATGATCGAAGGTCGGTCCTGGGCCATTTGTTGAGCGATCACTCCGCCGAGCGAGAAACCGAGGACGTCGCAGGTCGCGAGACGCAGCCCGTCGAGAAAGGCCATCACGTGGCTGGCCATTTCTGCCATGGTCTCGGGTACATCGCCGGTCGAGCGCCCGATTCCGGCGTTGTCGAAGAGGATGACATCTCGTCCCGATGCAAGAGGATCGGTGACAGCCGGATCCCAGTTGTCGAGCGTCCCCGTGAAATGCTGCAGGCAGAGCAACGGCAGCTTCGAACCACTGCCGAACCGCCGGTACGCGTAGTGAAGCCCGTTCACCTGGAGGAACTGCGTCGGGGCGGTCGTATTACTTGCGGCTTTGGTCGATGACATTCAACTCTCCATCTACTTGGCGGGTGTGCGGAGTGGACTCACGGCTTGACTGCCCGTGCTGAACTCCACAGCGCTCACCCGGGATTGACCCGGTTCGGATAGAGCTCCAGCATCTTGTCGTAAAGCTCCTGAGCGGTTGTCGTCGTTTCCGCTAAGCGGTCGAAATCGCGGATGTATTGTCGCGTCTCTTCGATGATCCTGGGATCGTCCTGGTTTTCCGGTCGCTTGTGTGAAGCGACGACTGCGCGCGGGTTCAGCGCCTCAATCTTGTCCAGCGCGGCGATCCACTCCCGTCGTGTCTGCGGATTTGATTCGGCGAGGTAGAGGTGGACGTCATTGTAGGCAGCATCGCCGGCAACCACCAATCCGATGGAAGGTGCTGACGCTGGTCGCCGAAGGAAGGAGTAATCGCGAGATCGGTTCAGAGGTCCACATCGAGGAGAGCACCGTGAAGACTCACCTGAAAAGCATCTTCGCCAAGCTGCACGCCGAGAGCCGCACCGAAGCGGTCTCGGTCGCCACGCGGCGGGGCCTCCTGCGCCACTCGAGTGGCTCATAGTCGGGTTACAACCGCTGGGTCAGAAAGGCTCCGATTGCGTTGAGCCCGCGCTGGATGTCTCGGTAGCGACGAGACCTATATCTATAGAAGCAGCAGGCCGCGCTTCACGCCGGTGGCGACCGCCTCCGCCCTCGTAGCGACGCCAAGTTTGTCGAACAGCAGCTCCAGATGCGTTTTCACGGTGTTGGTCGAGATGCCGAGCCGGGCGGCGATTTGTTTGTTGACGAGGCCGTCAGCGAGCAGCGCCAGGATCTCGCGTTCGCGATTGGAGAGGACCGTCGCCTTCGCATCGTCGCCAGTGTAACCGGCTAATCGGGCGGACGATGGCCTCGCGATCAGAACAATATCGGCGGACGGTGGAACCTCGGCGCTCGTCGCTCCAACACCGACCAGCTCGAACTCGGGATTCGTCCGCAGGGCCGCCGCCAGCGATGCTCTCAGCTTCTCCGACGGCGAGACGATGGCGATGCGTGTCATCGCCATGAAAAGCTGTTACGCCGCGCGCTGTGACAGCGACCGCTCCACGAATCCCTGCACCAGTGATGCAGGCACTGCGACGCCAAGTCCGTTGACGACCATGCTGTTGATGCCGACGAGCCGTCCTTCCGCATCGACGAGGGGACCACCCGAATTGCCGGGTGCGAGCCGTACGTCGGCGACAATCCAGCGCGCAGATCCGGAGCGGTCGCGAGTAACAGCGTGCAGCACGCCCATCGCCAACGCGTCTCTGACGCCGAGCGGATGCCCGTGCGCCAAAACGAGCTCGCCGCTGCGCAGCGATTCCGGATCGCGTAGCTCGAGCAGCGGCCCGGTGACCGATGGGGCGGCGAGAAGCGCGAGATCATGATGAGGATGGTATGCGAGTGCGTGCGCTTCGCGCCACTTGCCCCCGGCAATCACCTGCACGGCCGCGCCACGCCGGATGCAGTGCGCGTTCGTGACGACGAGACCTGCGCCGCCCCAGATGATTCCGGTCCCGCTGGCGGTCTCACCGCTCCGAACCTCGACGACGACCTGTTGGAGAGCTTCCGCCATGCCATTCAGGTTCGACGTCGCGGCGCGAGCAGAGCCAAGCATCGAGAGGATCATTCCCGTCCTCCACGATCCGCGGGTGTAATTGTCGCGGTCTTGATTGTGCCGCCACGTAGGAACTTGACCGTCACCACGCCGTTCTTCGCGACAGTCGACAGAGCGTCGACAAGATCATCCGGCCCTTTCAGCGCGTTCCCGCTCGCCTCCAGCATAACGTCCCCGAGCATCAATCCCGCCTTTTCTGCCGGCGAGCTGTCGGCGATCGAAACGATCAACAGGCTTGCCCCGCCTCCCAGCTCGTGTTGTTTGACGACTGATTCCGACAATTCCACGGGTTGTACGGCGACGCCTATGAACGGGCGCCGGACATGCCCTCTCTCGAGCAGCTCGTCGAGCACTTTATCAACCGCCGCGGCCGGCAATGCCAACGGAGTCCCGCGCGCCAGCGCCGAGTTGTTGAGGCCGAGCACGGCACCGGACGGATCCACGAGTGGGCCTCCCGAGAAGCCATCGTAGACCGCGACGTCGAGTCGTAGCACGCGCTCGATGCGCGCTCCCTGCCAGCTGCGCCACCCCTGACCGATGGCGCTGACGATGCCGAAGCTGGCCGAGACATCTCGGCCAGGCCGTCCGACGGCGAGCACGAGTGACCCGACGCGCAGCGAGCTCGCATCCGCGCGTGGTGCAATGTGTGACTTGGTGCCGTCGACGCGCAGCGCGACCAGGTCGGTAGCCGAATCGCGTCCAGCGACTTTGGCGACGACCGATTCTCCGCTCGGAAGCGTGACCGGAATTTCATCATCTCGGCGCACGGTGTGGCTGGCGCTGACGACTACTCCGTCGCGCCAGACAATTCCGCTGGACGGAATGCGGCGCCGCGCGTGAATGGAGACAACGAAATTGGCGGCCGTTTCCACAGCCGCGGCGAGCTGCGACGACAGCTCCTGGAGAGTGCTGGAGCTTCCTGATTTCTGTGCGGACATTCGAGCCTTTGCGGTTGTGACTTCCTCAGATTCGCTGGTTAGTCCTCCCGGTGGTATCGGACAAACGGGTGAGCGAGCTACCGGTGGTCTGGTGACCTTTAGCCGGCAACCCGTTCAGGGATGCGCTGATCAGCTCAGGGCGCGCTCCTCGATCCAGTCGACGTAAAGCAGGCGCTCCGCAAATAGCCACTCGCCGTTTGTCTTGACGAACGAATCGTTGTAGCGTAGCGATTCGCCGCCACCATTCGCTGTTTCGTCGGGCGGGTTTCCGGCCGTTGAGTCGACGGTCGTTCTCGCTTTTTTAATTGGACAGCATCGCGAACGCGGTCAAAGTTGTGCACGATATGCGCGGTGTCAGACGACGTATCCGAAGCACGATCACGGCGGTGGGCGCCGCGCTGGCGCGCGGATTTCCAATCAGACTCTTCGAAGTGATTCGCTCAATCTTTCTGCGGATGACCGCCGCGCTATCGATGCCTTTCTGGGCAGTCTCGTCGATACGTCGGCAGTGGGGAAGCCTCAGCTCGTTGGGCGCTGACGGTTGTTCTCAACCATAAGATCCACGACCTGCACGAGATGCTCACCTATCTGCCTCATTCCTACAGATTGGACGCAACGGTGAGCTCCCTCGAGTAACATCGAGAACAGGTCCGCGGTCATAGCGGGATCGCGAAACCCGGCGGACTTGCAAAGGCGAACGACGCGCTTGTACTCGCGAAGCTTGTGCTCCTGCATCACGCGGCGCGCTGGATGTTTTGGATCGGGGAGCTCCGCGAGAGCGTTCGCAAGCGGGGACCCGCGTTCTTCCATCGCGCGAAGCTTCGCCGCCCATCGCCGGCTCCAATCCTGAAGCTGGCCCTCTGGATCTCCCCGATGTTTTGCGGCGAGATCTTTCCATTCCTCTTCCTTGTGCGCGACGATTCCGCGCACCCACTCCGCGATCAGCTCATCCTTCGACTCGAAGTGACGGTATAGAGTCATCTTGTTCGTGTGCGCCGCTTCGGCGATCGCTTCCACGCCGACCCCGCGAATTCCGTGCTTATGGAACAGGTCGCCCGCGGCGATGAGAATTCGCTGGCGAACAGGAATCACGAATCTGCGTTTGTTCATTGTAACTGTTTTCACGATACGTTGTACCCCTCCTTGACTTAAATGTTACCGCTCGGTAACATGAGGAAATACCGAATGCTACCGATCGGTAACATACTGCATCCCGCAGTCACCTGCTATGGAGTTGTGCAACATGAGTTCCACTCTCTCCCGCTTCAGTTCGTTCTCCGCTGCGATTCTCCTCATTGCCGCATCCGCGTGCAGCAAGCCACAACCACCGATGCAGGCTCCGCAGGTCACGGTGGCTCCCGCCGTCGAGCGCATGGTCGCCGACTGGGATGAATTCACTGGTCACTTCGAGGCGGTCAATTCCGTAGAAGTGCGACCGCGCGTCGGCGGATTTCTTCAGCGCGTTGGATTCGTCGAGGGCGCGATGGTCCATCAGGGCGACGTCCTGTTCGTGATCGATCAACGGCCGTACCAAGCCGAAGTTGCGAGAGCCGAAGCGGTGCTCGCACAAGCGCGCACGCGCAATCAGCTCGCAGGCCAGGAAGTCGAGCGCGCGCAGAAGTTGATGAGCACGCAGGCAATCTCGCGCGAGGAGCTCGACGCACGGACAAGCGGTCGCGCCGAGGGAGACGCAGGTGTGCGCGCGGCCGAAGCAGCGTTGCGACTGGCGCGACTGAATCTCGAGTGGACGGTCGTGCGCGCGCCGATTTCCGGACGGGTCGGTCGCGCCGTTATCACGGCGGGCAATGTCGTTCAGGCAGGACCTCCATCACCGAGTCTGCTGACGACTATCGTCTCGATAGATCCCATCTATGTCTATTTCGACACCGATGAGCAGGCGTATCTGAAGTACATGGCTGCGACATCAGCTGGTCCGAAAGGGCGACAGGTTTTGATCGGTCTCGCGAGTGAAACAGGATTTCCGCACGAAGCCAGACTCAACTTCGTCGATAATCGTGTCGACGGAGCCAATGGAACGGTCAGCGCGCGCGCGGTGCTTTCGAACCCCAACGGACTCTTCACGCCGGGATTGTTCGCGCGCGTCCGACTACTCGGCGGCGACCGTCACCTCGCAACGATGGTTCAAGACCAGGCGATCGGAACCGATCAGGATCGGAAGTTCGTGCTCGTCCTGAAGAGCGACAACACGGTCGACTATCGCCCGGTCACAACCGGCCGCGTCGTCGACGGTCTTCGCACGATTGAATCCGGACTCAAGCCTGGAGAGCGCGTAGTCATCAACGGACTGATGCGGATTCGTCCCGGGATGAAGGTCGCAGCAACGACTGCTGAGATGGTCGCAGTAACCGCCTCGCCGTCGGCGCGAACGGCCCAGTAGCCTCGCCTTTTTCGGAGCTCGCACAGTGCGTTTCTCACGCTTTTTCATTGATCGACCGATTTTCGCGGTCGTTCTGTCGCTCGTAATTCTTGCTGGGGGGCTGCTCTCGATCCGCACCCTTGCAATCAGCGAATACCCCGAAGTCACTCCGCCGACGATCACCGTTCGCGCGATTTATCCCGGCGCGAATCCAACAGTGCTCGCTCAGACAGTCGGCACGCCGCTCGAGGACGCGATCAACGGCGTCGAGCGGATGCTGTACATGACGTCGTCGGCCGCAGCTGATGGAACACTCAATCTCACGGTCACGTTCGAGATCGGTACGAACGTCGATCTCGCGCAGGTGCAGGTGCAGAACCGCGTCGCACAGGCACTCGCAAGACTGCCTGAGGAAGTGCGCGCGCTGGGCGTCGTCACCGAGAAGCGCTCGCCGGACATCACGATGGTCGTGCACCTCTCCTCTCCCGATGGCCGGTATGATCCGGTTTATCTCCGCAACTATGCCCTGCTGAACGTCCGCAACGAGCTGTCGCGTATTCCCGGTGCAGGTCAGGTGATCGTATTCGGCGCTGGTGACTACGCAATGCGCGTGTGGCTCGATCCAAATCGGGTCGCCTCGTACGGACTCTCTGCCGGCGACGTCGTTCAATCGATTCGCGAGCAGAATCTTCAAGTCGCCGCAGGAACCGTCGGTGCGCCGCCGATGAACGATCCTGTCGCGTATCAACTCACGGTTAATGCCCACGGCCGACTCGCGGACGAAAAAGAATTCGGAAACATCATCGTCAAGACGGGAGCGGACGGACAGGTCACGCATCTACGCGATGTTGCGCGCATCGAGCTCGGCGCCGGCAGCTTCGGCTTGCGCGCACTGCTCGACAATAAGGCCGCCGTCGCTATCGTCGTATTCCAGGCGCCGGGATCGAACGCGCTGGCGCTCTCGAGCGGCATTCGCGCAAAAATGACCGATCTCGCCACGCGATTCCCGCAGGGAGTAAAGTGGTCCGCGGTTTACGATCCGACGCTATTTGTGCGCGAGTCGATTCGCGAGGTGATCTACACCCTGTTCCTGGCTACGCTGATGGTCGTGATCGTGGTCGTGCTCTTCCTGCAGACTTGGCGCGCATCGATCATTCCGCTCGCCGCGGTTCCGATTTCTATTGTCGGAACTTTCGCGGTGATGCTCGCGACAGGATTCTCGATCAACACGCTGTCGTTGTTTGGGCTTGTGCTAGCGATAGGAATTGTCGTCGATGACGCAATCGTCGTCGTCGAGAATGTCGAGCGACACATCGAGGAAGGACTTTCACCACTCGATGCGAGTTACCGCGCGATGGAGGAAGTGAGCGGGCCGATCATTGCGATCGCACTGGTTTTGTGCGCGGTGTTCGTTCCAGTTGCATTCATCAGTGGTCTTACCGGTCAGTTCTATCGGCAGTTCGCTCTCACTATTGCCTTCTCCACGCTGATTTCGGCGTTCAATTCACTCACGCTTTCACCCGCACTCGCAGCCGTACTACTTCGTCCGCGCAACGTCCCGGCTGATGCGCCAACGCGCGTCATGAATCGCCTGCTCGGCTGGCTCTTTGGTCCATTCAATCGACTTTTCGGACGCGCATCCACGCGTTACGGGTTCGTCGTGCAGCGAGTCACGCACAAATCCGTGATCGCGCTCGCTGCATATGGAATGCTGATTCTGATTGGTGTTCTCGGATTCATGAGAGTGCCAAGAGGATTCGTGCCGAGCCAGGACAAGAGATACCTCGTCGCGATTGCGCAGCTGCCCGACGCCGCAACGCTCGATCGCACGGAGGCGGTAGTCAGACGAATGGCGGACATCGCGCTCAAGACACCAGGCGTAGAGCACGCCGTCGAATTCCCCGGACTGTCAGTTACGAACTTCGGACCGAAGTCGAATGCTGCCGTAATCTTCCTCGGTCTCAAGCCATTCGAGGAGCGCAGAGCGAAGAATCTGAAGAGCGGCGCAATTCTAATGTCGCTGAATCAGCAATTCTCAGCCATTCAGGACGCATTCGTTGCGGTTTTTCCTCCGCCGGCCGTGAATGGACTCGGTGCAATCGGCGGTTTCAAGATGATGCTCGAGGACAAAGCCGGCTTGGGAGATTCGACGCTCTATGCAACTACACAGGAGCTGCTCGGTCGGGCTTATCAGACGCCAAGTCTCGCGGGACAATTCTCGAGCTTCCAGATCAACGTGCCTCAGCTCTTCGCCGACGTCGATCGCGACAAAGTGAAGCAGCTCGACATTCGGCTCAACGATCTTTTCTCGACCCTGCAGATATATCTGGGCTCACAGTACATCAACGACTTCAACAAATTCGGACGCACGTACCAGGTGATCGCGCAAGCGGACGCGCCTTTCCGCTCCAATGCTGAAAACATCACGCAGCTCAAGGTGCGCAACGCTCGCGGCGAGATGGTTCCGCTTGGATCCGTGCTGACGATGAAGCAGTCGTACGGTCCCGATCAGGTGACTCACTACAACGGTTATCCAGCAGCCGACATCAGCGGCAGCGCTGCGCCGGGAGTGAGTGCAGGCTCCGCGGTACAAACGATGGAGCGGCTCGCAAACGAAGTGTTGCCTAATGGGATCGGATTCGAGTGGACCGAGCTGACGTATCAACAGAAGCTCGCCGGCAACACAGCAATTCTCGTTTTCCCTCTATGCATTTTGCTCGTGTTTCTGGTTCTCGCCGCGCAGTACGAGAGCTGGTCGCTGCCGCTGGTGATAGTTCTCATCGTGCCGATGTCTCTCGTCTCCGCGATTGGCGGAGTGTGGCTGACTCGCGGTGACAACAATGTCTTCACGCAGATCGGACTTCTGGTTCTCGTGGGGCTCGCATCCAAGAACGCGATTCTGATTGTCGAGTTCGCGCGCGATCTGGAGCGACAGGGACGCGATCGATTCACTGCGGCACTCGAGGCAGCGCGCATAAGACTGCGTCCGATTCTCATGACGTCCTTTGCCTTCATCATGGGAGTTGTGCCGCTCATCGTCGCGAGCGGCGCCGGCGCCGAGATGCGCCGAGTGATGGGCATCGCGGTGTTCTCGGGAATGCTCGGCGTGACTTTCCTCGGACTTCTATTCACTCCGCTCTTCTACGTGCTCGTGCGAGGCTTCCTGCACCGTCGGTCCGAGCCGGTTCCGGAATCAAGCGATGTCAAACCTCTCCATGATTGGCGCCCCGCGCTTGCGGTGGGAAATGAGGGTGGCGCTCATGCGTAAATATTTGATCGTCGTTCTTGTTGGATTATTGGCGGGCAGTGTCAGGCCGGTAGCCGCTCAATCTCGCAATGCATCAGCTTCGTTCTGGGGCGAGTTCAGCGACAGCACGCTGACTCGACTGATTCAGGAAGCTCAGCGCGCAAACACTGATGTGAGAATTGCGCAGGCGCGACTCACGAGTGCGCGCGCATCGAAGCGCCTCGCCGCGTTCGATCTCGTGCCGACCATCACGGCAACGGGCAGCAGCACTCGCTTCCAATCCTCGCTGGCACAAACTCCGGGACTCACCAGTCAGCTGCCTGCGAACCAGTTATGGGATGTTGGCTTCGACGCATCGTGGGAGGTCGACGTCTTCCGCCGAGTCGCACGCACGGTCAGAGCGCAGAGCGCGTTGGCCGAATCGTCGGAGTATGGTCTCGAAGACATTCAGGTGACCGTCGCGGCTGAAGTCGCTCGCACGTACTTCGACTTGCGCGGTGCGCAACGGCTGCTCGCTGTCTCGGGGAGAAATGCGGAAAATCAACGGAAGATTGTCAAACTTACCGAGGATCGTCTCGCAGCCGGTCGTGGAACTGCGTTCGATACCGAGCGCGCGAAATCGGTGTTGTATCTTACACTCGCAGCGACGCCGGGACTCGAATCGCAAGTTGCGCTCGACAGGAACCGACTCGCGGTGTTGCTCGGGCGATCACCCGAGGCGCTCCCGGCAGCGCTGCTCGACTCGGGAGCGCTGCCGCGTCTTCCGGATACGTTGAATGTCGGCTCTCCCGATCAACTAGTTCGTCGTCGCCCGGACATTTTGCGCGCGGAGCGACAGCTTGCAGCGCAATCGTCGTTCGTCGGCGCTGCGCAAGCGGGTTATTTGCCACGCATCACGCTTGGCGCGAGAGCAGGTTACTTAGGCAACTCAGTTGACTCATGGTTCAATCGCTCGAATTCGAGGTTGTTGATCGGGCCTGTGGTCACCTTCCCCTTCCTCGACCTGGGGCGAGTGCGAGAGAGAGTCCAAGTCGCGCAAGCGGGAGAAGACGAAGCGCAAGCGAATTACAATGCGACGATTCTTCGAGCTCTCGAAGAAAGTAGGGGTTCTCTCGTGACGTACGATCGCGCGCATGCGCGCCTCGCGATTCTCGAGAGCGCTGTTCGCTCGAGCACTCGTGCGCTCGATCTTGCGCAGCAGCGATTCGAAGCGGGGTTGACGGATTTTCTCCAGGTGCTGGATGCGGAGCGTACGCTGCTCGACGCAGAAAGCCAGCTGACCCAGGCGCACACAGCTGCGGCGATCACGCTCGTCGCAGTTTACAAGGCGCTGGGAGGCACCTGGCCACCCAGGTAAGAATTTAGATCAACGGGGCAGGTGCATAGTCTGCAGATTTAAGGCACTATGAACCCCGAAGAATCTTACGCTGAGCTGGTTCGACGCTTCCGAGAAAAAACTCTACTCACTTCGTGTCTCCAGCTACCCGAGGTAGTGGTGATGCCACGCGGTGGCCGCGCGAGGGATTTCTTTATCTCGACAAGGCGAAGTTTGCGGAATCGTTTGCGGCGGACGTCGAGCCGAGGCTTGCCATAACGACACGACGCCCCGCTACGATGCGGCAGCAGCCAAGCTCGCATGGGAGCGAACGCTCGCGTTCTTCAACGAGTATGTCGGGTAAGCCGGTTAGTCTCAGTCGATCTACTTAACCCTATATGACTCGTTCGTGGTATTGCGGCCGCAGAACTATGCGGCCTTCTTGAGATATGACCATTCGCATCCTCGTCGTTGACGATCACCCCGTGGTGCGGGCCGGTACAATCGCGCTGATCGCCAACGAGACTGACATGACGGTTGTCGCAGAAGCGGCGGATGGTGCAGAAGCGGTCGCGCTGTATGATTCTCATCTGCCCGACGTCGCGCTCATTGATCTACGCATGCCGGTAATGGACGGCATCAGCGCAATCAGTTCGATATTTTCCTCGCATCCAGAAGCTCGTCTTCTCGCACTCACCACCTACGACGGCGACGCCGACATCTATCGGGCACTCGACTCCGGGGCGTGCGGATATCTCATCAAGGACATGCTGGGCCGCGAGCTCGTGCAGGCCATCCGCGTTGCTGCCTCGGGGAAGCGCGTGATTCCTCCCGCAGTCGCGAGCAGGTTAGCGGAATTCACGCCGCGCGTCGATCTAACCGAAAGAGAGGTTGAAGTGCTTCATTTCGTCGCGAAAGGACTCCGCAATAAAGAGATCGCCCACGTGATCGGCCGCACAGAGGGTACGGTCAAAGTTCACCTCAAGCACTTGATGGCAAAGCTCGGTGTTGACGATCGCACTGAAGCCGTCACCCTCGGACTTCAGCGGGGGATCATCCACCTCGACGGTTGACTTTGTAACGATTCAACTGTCTCCCGCCGCGCTACTGGCGATTCAACACCGCTAGCCCGATTCTAGTAATAGAGATGCGTGGTCTCTCGCAGCGCATTCGTACAGGTCGGCGTGGGAAAGTGGATGAGGGAAGCTGGAGTCCAACATAGCAATCCAGCGAGTTATCGCGTTCCGGAAATGGTCCCGTACGGCAACGCGATCGACGAAGACGCCTCGCGACGCAACGGAGAAGCCACGCTCCGCGCCGAAATCAATCGGCTCGTTGTGCGACCCGACAGCACGCGAGGACTTCTTCAGGCATGCACTGATGCGATCGTCAACAATCTGAATGTCGTCTTCGCCCGCATCTGGACACTCGAGCGCCGCGACGGAATCCTGAGGTTGCAAGCCAGCTCCGGACTGTACACCGGCCTACACGGCAAGTATTCGCGCATTCCGGTCGGGCACCTCAAGATCGGGCTGATCGCAGAGACTCGCACTTCGTATCTCACCAATGCGGTACTCGGCGATCCACGCATTGAGGATCAGGAGTGGGTGAAGCGAGAGGGCATCGTCGCTTTCGCCGGTTATCCGCTGCTTGTGGACAACCGTGTCACCGGCGTGATAGCTGTGTTTGCACGCCTTCCGATCGAATCTGAAACACTCGAGACGCTCGGCTCAATCGCGGGAATAGTCGCTCAGGGAATCGAACGCCAGCGCTCGCAGAAGCTGCTTCGGAGAGCGATCAAGGCAAACAGCGAAGCAGTAGCGAGAGAGCGAAGGCGTATCGCGCGAGAGATGCACGACGGATTGCTTCAGAACGTAACAGGTATTGCGCTGCAGCTCCGCGCGGTGCTGCCGCGCGTGCGCTCCGCTCCCGACGAGGCGGCGACGGTTCTCGAACGCATACTGGAGCTGGCCGAACGAACCACTACCGAGGCACGGCTCGCCGTTGTCGGCATCCGGCATTTCACTGAGAGCGGCGATCTGGTGAAGGCCCTGCAGGGCACGGTTGAGCGGACACTGGCGGGGAGCACACTTGGATTGGCAGTAAACGTTCGCGGAAGAACGCGCGCGATGTCACCCCGGATTTGCGACGCGGCAACGTTGATTGTCGAGCAAGCGATAACCAACGTGCTGAGACATGCGCAAGCACACACGGTTCAGCTGGTGATGGATTTCGGCATCCGGAGGCTGCGTATCTCCATCCGGGATGACGGTCGGGGATTTGTGCCGGATCACGCCACAACTGCGGCCACTCATTTCGGATTGCTGGGAATGCGTGAACGGGCAAGAGAGATTGGTGCCGAAATCCGAGTACGCAGCGCTCTGAAGCGCGGGACGACCGTGAGCGTCCTGGTGCCCTATCGGGTTAAGTAGTCCCCCAATGGGGAAGCTGCTCACCCTCTAAAGTGGTAGAGCGAAGATTCTCTTTCGGCGAATACAGATACCTCTCCGTTTCCATGATTATCTGGATGACCGCCTGACCACCCAGTCAACTCAATCAAGGAGAGTATATGCCGACGATTACCACCAAGGACGGCGCCCAGATTTTTTACAAGGATTGGGGCACCGGCCAACCCGTCGTATTCAGTCACGGTTGGCCGCTCAACGCTGACGCGTGGGACGAGCAGCTTTATTTCTTCGCCTCAAACGGTTTCCGCGCCATTGCTCATGACCGCCGAGGCCACGGCCGATCGACCCAAACGAAGAACGGCAACAATATGGACACTTACGCCGACGACCTCGCCACGCTTACCAAAGAGCTCGACCTGAAAAACGCGATTCACATCGGTCACTCCACGGGCGGTGGCGAGGTCGCTCATTACATCGGACGACACGGCTCTAAGCGCGTCGCCAAAGCCGTACTGGTCGATGCCGTTCCGCCGCTTATGCTGAAGACGAAAGACAATCCGGACGGCTTGCCGATCGAGGTATTCGACCAGATTCGTACCGGCGTTCTCAACGACCGCTCGCAGTTCTATAAGGATTTCGCCATTCCGTTCTACGGAGCGAATCGGCCAAACGTCAAGATATCCCAAGGCATCCTTGACGCATTTTGGCTGATGAGCATGCAAGCAGGATTTCTGGCTGCCTACGAGTGTGTCAAGGCGTTCTCCGAGACCGACTTCAGGGAAGATCTCAAGAAGTTCGATGTCCCGACGCTCGTCATCCATGGCGACGACGACCAGATCGTTCCGTTCAACGTCGGCGGTGCCCGGTCGGCGAAGATGATCAAGGGTGCGACGCTCAAGGTTTACAAGGGTGCGCCGCACGGCCTCATGAGCACGATCCAGGAGGAATTCAACGCGGATCTGTTGGCCTTCGCGAAGCAGGAGACAAAGGCCGCAGAAGCCGTAACTCGGACGCAACGCACCGAATCGCGCACGGACGAGCTCAGGGTCTGATTGCCTGAACAAGCACAGCGGTCTTGATTAAGCATCGGCGGAGCCGCAGCGATCACGCTCCGCCGGTGCGGCTCGCCACAGATCAAGGAGGTGTTGTGAAGATCATCGTTATCGGCGGCACTGGGCTTATCGGTTCGAAAATCGTAACGAAGCTGTCGGCGTCCGGCCTCGAGGCGGTTGCAGCCTCACGGAACTCGGGTGTCGACACCATGAGCGGCCGTGGACTCGCCGACGTGCTCGCAGGAGCATCGGTGGTCATCGACGTCTCCAACCCTCCCACCTTTGACGGCGCGGAAGCACTGGAGTTTTTCGAGACGTCGACCCGCAATCTCCTGAGCGCCGGGGCGGAAGCGGGTGTGCGACACCACATCGCACTCTCGGTCGTGGGCACAGAGCGACTTTCCGAAAGCGGCTACATGCGCGCGAAGTTCGCTCAGGAGAAGCTGATCAAGGACAATTCAATTCCATATTCGATTGTCCATGCGACGCAGTTCTTCGAGTCTATTCAGAAGCTAGCCGGGTTAGCCACCGACGGGGCTACAGTACGCGTGCCGCCAGTGTTGGTCCAGCCGATCGCCGGCGATGACGTGGCCAGTATGTTGTGCAACGTCAGCGTCGGCGCTCCACTAAACAGTACTATAGAAGTGGCCGGCCCCGAACAGGTCCGCGCGGATGAACTGGCGCGACGCCGTTTGATGGCACGCCACGATCCGCGTGAAGTTGTCAGCGACCGCCGAGCTCGGTTCTTCGGCGCTGAAGTCGACGAGCGCTCGCTTCTGCCCGGCGCTGACGCTCGCCTTGCCCAGACACGCTTCGAGGTTTGGCTGAGTCGTTCCGTCGAGAGAGCGTACGCGACGCTGCGATCACCAACCCCGACGGTTAGTACCGGTCGGCCTCCTACGCAGTAGCGCTGACGAACTGGCGGCTAAGCCAGTCTTCGAATCTGGTCTCGCCGATGGTGGCGTTGTTGTCGGGCACGAGCGTGCGTTCACGAAGCGGCGCTCCGTAATACCGCGCGTTTGGATCTGCGATCACTGAACGTGGGTCGTCACGCGCAGCGAGATAGCGGCGCACGATCTCGTCGAGGCGAAACTGGTCAGGCCCCGCTACTTCGACGATGCCGTTCAGAGGTGCTCCGACCGCAACCTTGGCGACCTCAGTCGCGACATCCTCGGCCGCCATAGGCTGAATCAGCACAGGTGCAAGTCGCACCGTATCGCCGTCAGTAGCGCCGTCGGCGATGCCCTTCAGGAACTCGAAGAACTGCGTCGCATGGACGATCGAATACGGAATGGACGATTGCTCGATCAGTTTTTCCTGGGCGATCTTCGCGCGCATATAGCCGCTTTCGGAGAGACGGTCTGTGCCCACGACGGAGAGCGCGACATGATGCCGTACAGCTGCCGCCGCTTCGGCCGCGAGGAGGTTGGTGGTCGATGTCCGGAAGAAGTTCAGCACGGCCGCATCCTCGAACGACGGAGAGTTCGAGACGTCGACGACGACCGCGGCGCCCTTCAGTGCTTCGGCTAATCCTTCGCCTGTGAGCGTGTTGACGCCAGTGTTCGGCGCCGCGGGTACGGCTTCGTTTCCCTGCTCACGCAGCTTGCTGACGACCTTCGAGCCGATCAGCCCGGTTCCGCCGATGATGACAATTTTCATGACGCCGCTCCCGCCACCTGCGGCCGGTGCGTCGAGTGCTCGACCGCCCATGCCAATGCATAGTCGGCGACCTCCTCCCACCCTTTCTGCGCAGGCATGAGATGCGAGCGTCCAGGGAATTCCTTGATCTCAGTGATCGTATTCGACTTGTAATGCTTGGCGTTCGAGCGTTGGATCGCGGGCGGCATCAGATGATCTTCACCGCCCGAAATGAACAGAAGCGGTGCGCGAGCGTCATTATGGTAGTCGACTGCTATGTCCTGGGGGCCGGGGATGAAATTCGCGAGTACGCTGTCCCAAAAAATGCCGCCTGACGCCGGGACGTAGTATCGGTCGTACGATGCGCGCGCGTCTGCTTCGTCAAAAGTGTTAGTGAAGATGTAGCGCCACTGCTCGTATGTGAGCGGCACTGCCCGGTGACGATTCGCGGGATTCTTCAGGACTGGGAACGACGCTTTGAGCTGCGACAGCGGCGTGACGCGCACGCCTTCCGTAGGTGCGGAGTCGATCGCCACTCCGACCGCCCCATAGCCACGATCGAGCAGCAGCTGCGTAAAGGCGCCACCCGCCGAATGACCCATGATGATCGGTGGTACTTCGAGTCCCCCGACAACGGATTCGAGGCGCGTCATGATCGCGGGGACCGTCAGGCGTTCGATCGGGGAAGGATCGCGGTTGAGCGCTTCGACCTCGACGTCGAGCCCTGGATACGCTGGAGCGAGCACGCGATAGCCCTTGGCTTCATAGCGCGTGATCCAATTCTCCCAGCTTCGCGGCGTCACCCAGAAGCCGTGAACCAACACAATTGTATCGGGACCTTGCGATGGCGCCGGCATTGTGCGCCTCCTTATGAAGTAAAGACCGATAAAGAACAGCGTCCGAGGTGAACGATGCGATCGAGCCTCGTGCGACGGCATTACCCGTTCGGGGAATCTTGATGTTCCCCTGAGGTTTAGTTCACTGAAGTTCTTCAGTAAGTCTCGAGCGCGATCGGTTCCGGCTCGGCCACCGCATCGTCTATCGTGACGCGCAATCGACGAACGGAAACCGCGGGGAATCGATCGAGCTTCGCATAGCCGATCGTGGTTCCCTTCGACAGTGTTTTCCAGACGCCGTCGTTTCCAACGCCTTCAACGCGATAAGCAGCGACGACTTGTCCGCGCGCGATATTTTCGCGGAGCCGGATTGTGCTCACCAGTTCCGAGCGGGGAAACTCAACCATCAGTTCTGCAGTGCGCGGTCCCGTCACGCGAAAGCGCTGCTCCGATCGATCCACCTTGTTCACCGCGAACATTCGATCAAGCGCTTCACGCATACCTACCAGCCGTGCAACATCTGTCGAACGTAGCAAGCCTTCGCTGGTCGGCGGCACGTTGAGCAGGAGCTTGCCATTTCGTCCAACCGATGTGAAGTAGAGATCCACGAGATTCTCGACTGATCGCACTCGCTCGTCCTCGGCGGGGTGATAAAACCAGCCCGGCCTGATCGAGACATCAACTTCTGCAGGACGCCAGACAGTTCCGCCGCGATCGCCATGTTGCAGCGCATCGATGATCCCCGGACCATCTGCGCCCGGATACGGAACGCGCGTCGGATCGACCGTCGCCCAGTTGGGATCGCCCGCTGTGCCTTTCTCGTTTCCGCACCACCGCACACCCGGACCGGCGTCGGAGAAGATCACTGCGTTTGGCTGAAGCTTCAGAACATGACCCCAGAAGCACGGCCAGTCGTAGACCTGCCGCTTCCCATTCGGTCCTTCGCCGTTCGCGCCATCGAACCAGACTTCGGCAACTTCTCCGTATTGCGTGAGCAGCTCCGTCAGCTGCGCGATGTATACGTCGTTGTAGCGAGGCGAGTCGCCATACGCAGGATGGTTACGATCCCACGGCGACAGGTAAAGTCCGACGCGCAGACCCTCAGCGCGGCAGGCGTCGACGAACTCGCGCACGACATCGCCCCGTCCGCCGCGAAATGGACTCGATGCAACTGAATGCGTCGTCGTCTTTGTTTGCCAAAGGCAGAAGCCGTCGTGATGCTTCGCCGTCAGCACCATTGCCTTGAAGCCGGCGCGCTTCGCAGTGCGCGCCCACTGTCTTGCGTCGAGAGCAGTCGGGTTGAAGATCGACGGCGACTCCGTCCCGTCGCCCCATTCACGATTCGTGAAGGTGTTCACGCCGAAGTGAAGGAACATCGCCAGCTCGTCACGATGCCACTTGAGCTGCGCCGGGCTTGGCATCGGTCGATTTACCGCCGGTAGTGTCAGCCGAACTCCTCTCGGAAATGAGCACGCGGCGAGTGATAATGCGCCAAGCTGGAGGAAGGTCCTGCGGTCGAGTGAGCTCATAAAATCGGAGCGAATGCTCGTGTGAGCCGGTTTTCGGATGATTTCCGCTTCAGAAAGTAAAGGGGAAATCGACACCAACCGGAGGAAATATGATCTCGCACTCAATCAAAGCACTGTCCCTCACAATGATCGCCGCCATTCTCGCATGTGATGCGTCGCCGACGGCTCCTGGCGATGAAAGGTTGAATCCGCTCAACGAGTCATCGACTCAGGGCTCGGTTTTGGCCGAGATCCGGGCGGCGACCGCTCAATTCCATGACGTGAATGCAGCGATTGCTGCAGGGTACGTTCGCGCAACCCCTTGCATCCAGAGTACGGTGGGCGGCGAGGGGATCCGCTATCGGAATCCGGCGCTGTTCGACGCGGTGATCGATTTGCGGCAGCCAGAAATTCTTATCTACGAGCCAATGAAGAACGGTGATCTGCGACTTGTCGCAGTCCAGTATCTCGTAGCATCAGCGCTTTGGGATGCGGCACATTCATCACCACCGTCACTCGGGGACCAGCCATTCATGGACCGTCGCAGTCCGCCCTTCGGCGCAGCCTTTCCGAACTACTCGTTGGTCGTCTGGGCCTGGGCGCACAATCCTTCGGGAATGTACGTGCTGCAAAACCCAGCTGTGAGCTGCGAGTTCGCGGACCTCTAGAGCCACCCGATTTCAACATACGGCCGGCCACGAAAATACCGGGGTCGGCCGTATTCCCTCAATTACTGGAGTATTGAGCGAGAAGACTCTCAAACCTCGGATCCTTACGAAGTGGATCCCACCCGGGATCGACACGCAGGAGCGGAACTGAAACTTCGCGACCAGCTGGCATCGCAAGAAGCAAACGCAGCAGATCGATAGCAGCATCGAAATTTCCTGTTTGCGCGTAAATCAGTGCGGCATCACCGGCAAACGCCGGCGCGGCATAAGCACTTTCCGAAAGCGGCACGAGCTGCATCGCTTTGCGAGCTTCCATCTCAGCCGAGTCTTTTTCGCCG
>DATBRZ010000054.1:0-42585 GCA_036560025.1 Gemmatimonadaceae bacterium
CGGCACCTCGGCAGAGCATGGCCAGCTCGAGCTCAACGTGATGATGCCGGTAATCGCGTACAACGTTCTCCTGTCGATGCAGATTCTTACATCCACGGCGCGAGTGCTCGACGAGAAATGCATCCGCGGCATCGAGGCCAATGAGGAGCAATGCAGATACTGGGTGGAGCGTTCGGCGGCTCTCGCGACGGCACTCGCTCCGCAGATCGGCTACGCCAGAGCTGCGGAGTTAAGTAAGCAGTCCGTGAAAGAGGGAGTGCTCATTCGTGATCTCGTCCGAAGAGAGAAAGTGCTGCCGGATGACGAGATCGACGAGGTCCTCGACCTTCGCAAAATGACCGAGATCGGCGTACCCGGCGGGGCGCACGGCGGTGTTTCTGCAGGTTGATCTTGTCCCTGACGGATTTCTCGCCTATCGTGAACGAGTGCGAATAACCACCTGGGCCGAATACGGCGTGATCTGCGCGCTCCATCTCGCGAAGCGCGGGAATGACACGCCCGTGAACGGCCGCGAGATCGCCACGCTCGAGCGCCTGCCGGCTGATTACGTCGAGCAGATTCTGCTGAGATTGCGCCGCGCCGGCGTTATCAAGAGCACTCGCGGCGCTCGCGGTGGTTACACGCTCGCGCGCCCGCCCTCGGAGATTTCGATTCGGGCGGTGATCCAAGCGTCGGAGCTCGAGACATTCGATCTCCACTGCCTGAGCCACCCAGTGGAAGAAGATCGCTGCGCTGCGTCGCATTACTGCAGCATTAGGCCGGTGTGGGTAATGCTCCAGACAAAGATCGACGATGTACTGGAGAGTGTCTGCCTCGCGGATCTGCTCCATGACGAGCCGGAGGTTCGCGAGAGGGTAGGGCTACCCATTCTGCAGACGGTTTAACATCGGGTCGGCCGTTTTCCGCAATCCGTACCCGTACCAGCCGTCCGCTTCCCGACCCCCGAACTCCGCTTTCTGCTATCCGCGCACCGCAGGATTTGATGCGAACTGAGGCGGAACGGTGAGGTCACCACCTGCAGGCTGCCATAGCCTGCAGGGTGTCCAACTTTCGAAACCTTCGCGTCTGGGAAGCGGCGGAAGAATTAGCGGTTAACGCGTGTAAGATCGCTGGCAGGATGCGTGGCGAAGGCAGCGGTGTTCTTAGAAAGCAAATCATCCGCGCTGCAATGTCGGTCCCCTCAAACATCGTAGAGGGAAGCGCCCACGAAAATCCGCACGAGTTTGCGAGATTTCTGCGCTACTCGCTTGCCTCAGCATCCGAACTCGAGGGTCACGCACAGCTGGGGCGTGATCTCAACCTCATCAGTGAAGCGGATTTTGCGTCGCTTCAGTCGCAGATCGAGAATGTTCGAAAAATGCTGCATGGTTTGATCAAGAAGCTCCAGGTCGACGAATAGCGGAAATGGGAGTTCGGACGTCGGAAATCGGAGCTCGGACGTCGGGAAGCGGATGGCTGGTACGGGTACGGATTGCGGCTAGCGGGGAACCGAAAAAAAACGTCCCGCAATAATGGAACGCCCGATACTTGCAATCGTCTTCCTTTTGGAAGTGCCGAAGGGGGGACTCGAACCCCCACGGGCTTGCGCCCACTGCGCCCTGAACGCAGCGCGTCTACCAGTTCCACCACTTCGGCAGGGAAGAATTCAACCTAGACACGCCCAGAATCGAAGTCAAACGATGCGGATCCAGGACCAACGACTGACACCATAGACGATCGACGACTTATTGCGGACGAGGACTACGTCGTCGGTAATCCTCACTAGTCCTCGGTAGTCCTCAATTCGACTTAGTCGTCGATCAGAAATGCTGTTGGTCCTCGGTCCTGGATCCGCAATCGGCCTGTGTTTTTCCTCGCTCAATTCGGTACTATTGACCCGAAGCATGCCCGCAGAAAAAGAAGCGCGCCCCGACAAGCAGTCCATTGCGCGGAACAAGCGCGCCCGTCACGACTACCATATCCTGGATACGTGGGAAGCGGGGATCGTGTTAACGGGCAGCGAAGTGAAGTCGCTTCGAAGCGGCAAAGCGAACATCTCGGACGCCTACGGCATCGTCAGGGGCGGTGAGGTTCATCTCCTCAACCTGCATATCGCCCCGTACGAGCAGGCGAGCTACTTCAATCACGAGCCGACGCGAACGCGAAAGCTGCTTCTCCACAAGCGCGAGATCAGGCGCATGATCGGCGCTGTCGAGAGACAGGGACTGACGCTCGTGCCGCTCGAGCTGTATTTCAAGCGTGGGAAGGCGAAGGTCGCGATGGGGCTGGGCAAAGGTAAAAAGCTGTACGACAAGCGCGCCGATGAGCGGCGGCGCGACGACGAGCGCGACATGCAGCGCGCAGTGAGGGCGAGATGATCGCCGCGCTGGGGCTCGCTCTCCAGATCTCCGCAGCGCCGCCCGCGAATCTCGTGGTGCGCGAGGGCGAGGTGATCCGCACAGTTCCGATTACCGCTTCGCTGGTCGGTCGATACGTGCGCGCGGATCTGCTCGCAGCCGCGCTCGGCGGCCGCGCGGCGGCCACATCGACCGGTCATTACCGGATCACGCTCGGCGAGCACAAGCTGGAAGTGGTCGAGGGAGTTCCCTTTATCAAAGTCGACTCACTGGTCATTCCGATGGTATTGCCGCCACTTATGAGCGGCAGAACGTTCCTGATTCCGTTCCAGGCGGTCGCGTCGGTGATTCCGAAGTACGCGAGCGGATTCATGTACGACGCGGCGTCATCGGAGATGAGAATTTTTTCGACCGCGGCCCGCCGGGTTGCTGCGTCGCCCGTTTCAAGCGTTGCGCCGCCAACGTCATCTCCATCGACAGGCTCGCCCGCGCCCTCGCGGCCACGTGGATCCAAGGTTCGACGCCTCGTAGTCGTCGACGCAGGACACGGCGGAGTCGATCCGGGAATGACGGGACCAATCGGTGGCGGCCCGCGACTGATCGAGAAGGAGATCACCCTCTCTGTCGCATATCTCCTCGCGGACGAGCTTCGAAGCGCAGGAGCTGACGTGCTGATGACGAGAACCAGCGACACACTTATCGCGCTTGCCGATCGCGGCCGAATCGCGAACCGGAGCAAGGGCGATCTGTTCGTCTCGATTCACGTGAACGCGACCGGCTCGCGAGCGTCGTGGGCAGCGCGCGAGCGTGGGTACGAGACCTATTTCCTCGCGGAGGCGAAGACCGAGGAAGCGCTGCGGGTGGAGCGGATGGAGAACGAAGTGGTGAAATTCGAGACAGGGGCAAACGCACCCAAAGGAGATCCGCTCAGCTTCATCATCAACGACATGGCGCAGAACGAGCATCTGCGAGAATCGAATGATCTCGCCGAGACGATTCAGCAGGGGCTCGGGCGAATCCATCCGGGCCCGAGCAGGGGCGTACAGCAGGCAAACTTCGCTGTGCTCCGCGGATCGTTCATGCCGGCCGTTCTGGTCGAGATAGGATTCGGAACGAATCCGTCGGAGGCCGCATACCTGAGCGACCGTTTCAGTCAGCGCGAGATCGCGCGAGTACTGGCGCGAGCTGTCATGGAGTACATCAATCACTACGAGGCTCGCGTCGGCGGCGGCACGCGGTGAAGAATGATCCGACGCTGCTTCGCACTACCGCAGCGCGGATGGAATTTCAGAATCCCCTCGTTTTGGCCGCCGGGACCGCGGGTTTCGGTCGCGAGCTCTCCGGCGTAGTCGACCTCGATGCACTCGGCGGAATCGTCACGAAGGCAGTCAGTGTGCATCCGCGAGCGGGAGCGCCGTCGCCCCGGGTCGCCGATTTCGATGGCGGAATGATCAACGCTGTCGGGCTTGCGAATCCCGGCCTGGATCATGTTCGCGACGTGGATCTTCCGTGGCTCGAGACGAATCTCCAGAATGCGCGGGTCATCGTGAACGTGGTCGGCGATCGCGTTGAGGATTTCGCCGAAGTAGTCGCCGCGCTCGCTGATGTGGCGCGCGTTGACGCGTTCGAGCTCAACGTGAGCTGCCCCAACGTGACGGCCGGTGGGATGGAGTTCGGCGCGAGCGACGAAACGCTCGCGGATCTCGTCGGTCAGGTCCGAGCTGCGACGACGAAACCGATCTTCGTGAAGCTGTCGCCGACGCTGTCCGACATCGCGCGCACAGCCCGAGTCGCGATCGATGCCGGCGGTGATGCGTTGACCCTGGTGAATACGATGCCCGGCCTCATCATCGACGTTGAAACGCGACGTCCAGTACTTGGATTCGGGAGCGGGGGAGTGAGCGGATCCGCGCTGCTTCCGATCGGTCTTCTCGCGGTCGCGAAAGTTCGCCGCGTGACCCGCGCTCCGCTGGTTGGTGTCGGCGGAGTCTGTCGAGGCACGGATGTGATTCAATACATACTTGCTGGTGCGTCGCTCGTCGGGATCGGCACTGCCGCAATGAGGGACCCGCGCGCGCCGCAACGAATCCTGAACGAGCTGAAGGACTGGTGCCTGGCTCACGACGTGGAACGAATCACCGACCTCAAGGGAGCGCTGGACTGGCCACAATGACTGCCACTCCAATCGTCGCGCTGGATTTTCCGAATGCTGCCCGCGCATTCCAGCTGGTCGACACACTCGAGGACAGCTGTCGATTCTACAAAGTCGGAAGCGAGCTGTTCACCGCCGAAGGGCCGGTAATTGTCGGGAGGCTCCGCGAGCACGGATGCGAAGTGTTTCTGGATCTCAAGCTGCACGACATTCCAAACACTGTCGCGGCGGCAGTACGCAGCATCGCCGCGATTGGAGCAACGCTCACGACGGTCCATGCAACTGGTGGAAGGGCGATGCTTCGGGCAGCGGGCAGCGCTGCGAATGAAGCGGGCGGGTGCAGAGTTCTGGCCGTGACGATTCTCACCTCGCTCAATCCGGATGCGGCAGCGGACGCGTGGGGTCTCCCGGCCTTGGACATTCGCGAGCAGGTGCTGAGGCTCGCAGCAATCGCGCGCGACGAAGGCGTACACGGTGTTGTCTGCTCGGGCGCTGAAGCTAGAGCGGTTAGGGAAACTCACGGGAGCGATTTCGCCGTACTTGTGCCCGGTGTGAGATTGCCGGGCGACGTGGCCGCGGATCAGGCGCGGGTAGTCACACCGGAAGCGGCTGTTCAGGCAGGCGCCGACTACATTGTTCTTGGCCGGTCAGTGACTGCTGCGAAGGACCCGCGAAAGGCTATGGAAGAGGTTCGTCGGCTGGTCCTAAGCGCAACTGCTGCTTAGACTTGATTTAGCCCACCTCGCCGGGTAATTTACAAGGCTAATCCTGAAAAAATTTCAGTCTCCGCGCAACGCGCGGGGACGTTTGCATGTCTATCGGAGTTTCTCGTGAAAGTACGCAGCAGCGTCAGGCCGATCTGTGAGCACTGCAAGGTGATAAAGCGCAACGGCGTGACCCGCATCATCTGCAAGCGCAACCCCAAGCACAAGCAGAGGCAGGGATAAATGGCGCGTATCGCCGGCGTGGATCTCCCGCGCGAGAAAAAGCTCGAGATCGGGCTGACATACATCTACGGAATCGGACGCGCGACGGCGCGGAAGATCCTCGAGGACGCGGGCGTCAGCCCTGACCAGCGCGTCCGCGATCTCAACGACGCCGACACCAACCGGCTGCGCCAGACGATCGAAAAGGATCTTCGCGTCGAGGGAGCGCTCAGGACCGAGATCGCCATGAACATCAAGCGTCTGATGGACATCGGCAGCTACCGTGGCAACCGACATCGCAGAGGCCTTCCCGTTCGCGGGCAGCGCACACACACGAACGCCCGCACCAAGAAGGGGCCGCGCCGCGCGATCGCGGGCAAGAAAAAGGTCACGAAGTAATCAATGGCAACCGGAAAAAAAGCAAAGCGAGTCATCGAGGCGGAGGGCATCGCCCACGTCAACGCGACTTTCAACAACACGACCATCACCATCACCGACTCGCACGGGAACACGATTTCCTGGGGCTCCTCGGGAAAAGCCGGCTTCAAGGGATCGAAGAAGTCGACACCCTTTGCCGCGACAGTCGCCGGCGAACAGGCAGGCCGCGAAGCGGTAACGCTTGGCGTTCGGCGCGTGCACGTTCGCGTGCAGGGGCCCGGCTCGGGACGTGAGTCAGCGATTCAAGCGCTCGTCGCCGCAGGGCTTCAGGTCAAGTCCATTCGCGATGTGACGCCGATTCCGCACAACGGCTGCAGACCCCCCAAGCGGCGGAGGGTCTGACCGATGCGCTACACAGGTCCGAGCTGCCGCCAGTGCCGGCGAGAGGGAACGAAGCTCTTTCTCAAGGGCACCAAGTGCTTCACTGAGAAGTGTCCCGTCGAGCGTCGCCCGACGCCGCCGGGTCAACATGGCTCGAGCACCGCTCGCCGCCGGAAGATGTCGGAGTACTCGAAGCAGCTTCGTGAGAAGCAGAAGATCAAGCGCATCTACGGGGTCAGCGAGAAGCAGTTCCGCAACACGTTCGAGCGTGTGGCGACGCTTCCCGGCATCACCGGGCACAATCTGCTCGCAGCGCTGGAGAGTCGTCTCGATAACGTCGTCTACCGGATGGGTTTTGCGTCGAGCCGCAAGGCGGCGCGTCAGCTCATTCGCCACCGGCACGTCGAGATCAATCAGAAGTCAGTCGACATTCCGAGCTACCTCGTCTCGCCGGGACAAGAGGTGCGCGTTCGAATGAAGTCCCGCGAGCAGGCGTCGGTAATGGCGGCGATGGATCAATCGACTCGTGGAGCGCCGCTCTCGTGGATTGCGGTCGATCGGGACACATTCAGCGGAAAAATGCTCGAGCGCCCGGCGCGAACGAACATTCCAATCGCGGCGCAAGAGCAGTTGGTAGTGGAGCTCTATTCTAAGTAACGGTTACGGGGGTACGCGGTACGCGGTACGGGTCAAACCCGAACCCCGTAACCCGAACCCCGTACCAGCATCCCCCGGGACCCTAACTCCCGTACGGACCCAACGCGCGTTAGGGGCGGGTTGGGACGTGAGGAATCAACAAAAATGGCACAGGCAATTGACGTGAGAGGTTTGGTCAGGCCGCAGCTCGTCGAGATGACGAAGCGCGATGACAACCTCAACTCTGCGGAATTCAGACTTCAGCCGCTCGAGCGCGGTTTCGGTCACACTCTTGGAAATGCGATGCGTCGCATGCTGCTGTCTTCGCTTAGAGGATCGGCAGTGTGGGGCATCCGCATCGACGGCGTGCTGCACGAGCATCAGACGATCCCCGGTGTGGTCGAAGACGTTCACCAGATCATCGGCAATCTCAAAGCGTTGACACTGTCGCTCGACGAGGGCGTCGAGGACGTGATCCTTCGCGTCACGAAGGGTGACGCCGGCCCCGTCACTGCGGGAGACATCGATGCGCCGGCGGGAGTCAACATCATCGACCGATCGCATCACCTCTTCACGCTGCAGGACGACCGCGACATCACGGTCGAGCTGTACGTGAACAAGGGACGCGGCTACATCGAGGCGGATCAGCACATCGTCGACCGCTCGCTGCCCGTCGACGTCGTGCGAATCGATTCGATTTACAATCCGGTTCGCCGAGCGAACTTCTCGGTTGCCGAGACTCGCGTCGGGCAGCGGACGGACTACGATCGGCTGACGCTCAACGTCGAGACCAATGGCACGATCTCGCCTGAGGAAGCGGTGAGCTACGCCGCTGCACTGGCGCAGACGCACTTCCAGTACTTCACCGGATTCGGCTCGCACACATCGGCACCACTGCTTCCCGGCGTGGAGGCGAATGGCGGCGACGGTCAGCGCATGGCTGACCTGCTGCGTACGCCGATCGACGACTTCGAGCTTTCGGTTCGCTCAGTCAACTCTCTAAAGAACTCGAACATCCGGACGCTCGGCGATCTGGTGAAGATGAGCGAGAGCCAGATCCTCCAGGTCAAGAACTTCGGCAAGAAGTCGCTGAATGAGATCGCCGATCTCCTCGAGAAGCACGATCTCAACTTCGGCATGAAGTACGAGGATGGCGCCGAGGGTGTGCGATTCACCGATCGCGGCACGCCGCCCAACAGAAACGTCGCGACTGTCGCGGCGGACGACGACGAGGAATAGCTCCGATGCGGCACAAGGTCACCGGACGCAGGCTCAGGCGCACGAGCGAGCAGAAGCTCGCTCTGATGCGCAGCCTCGCCACGGCGCTCATCGAGCGCGGCTCCATCGAGACGACGGAAGCCAAGGCGAAGGAGCTGCGGCCGTTCGTCGAGAAGCTGATTACGAAGGCGAAATCGGGAACTCTTCACGATCGCAGACAGACGGCGCGTCACGTGCACAAGCGGTCCGTCAACGATAAATTGTTCAACGAAGTTGGACCGAAATCGGCGACGCGCGCCGGCGGTTACACGCGGATCCTCAAGACGGGACATCGCAAGGGCGACGGCGCCGAAATGGCCCGCATAGAGCTGGTGGACAGATGAAGATCGAGAGAAACAAGTGCTTCTCGTGTGGCAAGGGCGTCGCATTCGGCAACAACGTCTCGCACGCGAACAACAGAACGCGCCGAGTGTGGAAGCCCAACCTTCAGGTTGCTCGCGTAGTCGTCGACGGAACGACGAGAAAAGTGAAGGTGTGCACACGCTGCCTGCACGCGGGAAAGATCCAGCGCGCTCCGCGTGGTAACGCCGCTGCGTAATCAGCTCGTGACTGTTGGCGGAAACAGGGGAGCGCAATCGTGCTCCCTTTTTTTGTCAGGTTGAATGCCGCGGCGTAACGACCTCCACCGCATTCTGGTAATCGGCTCCGGTCCGATCGTTATCGGGCAAGGCGCCGAGTTCGACTATTCCGGAACCCAAGCTGCCAAGGCGCTGAAAGAGGAGGGATACGAGGTAGTCCTCGTGAACTCCAATCCGGCGACGATCATGACCGACCCGGAGTTCGCGGATCGCACCTACATAGAGCCGGTCACGCCGGAGTTCGTCGAGCTCGTGATCGAAAAGGAGCAGCCCGACGCACTCCTGCCGACAATGGGCGGTCAAACCGCGCTCAACGTCGCGATGAAGCTTCACGAATCAGGCGCTCTCGAGCGATACGGAGTAGAGCTGATTGGCGCTGATTCGCGCGCGATTCGAATGGCCGAAGACCGCGGTGAGTTTGCAAAGGCGATGCGGAGAATCGGTCTCGCTGTTCCCACAGGCGGAATCGCGACTACCGTCGATGAAGCCTTGTCGCTCGTCGAGCTCGTCGGATTCCCAGCCATAATCAGGCCTGCGTTTACGCTTGGCGGTACGGGTGGAGGAATCGCCTACAACCGCGACGAGTACGATTCAATCGTCCGCCATGGACTCGAGTTGTCCCCCGTCAGTCAGGTTCTCGTCGAGCAGAGCGTGATCGGATGGAAGGAGTTCGAGCTGGAAGTGATGCGCGATGGCGCGGATAACGTTGTGATCGTCTGCTCCATCGAAAACGTCGACCCAATGGGAGTCCATACTGGTGACTCCATCACTGTCGCGCCGGCAATGACGCTCACCGACCGCGAGTATCAGCGCATGCGCGACGCAGCGGTCGCCGTAATCCGCGAGATCGGCGTCGAAGCGGGGGGCTGCAACATCCAGTTTGCTGTAAATCCAGCCAACGGTGCGATGCTGGTCATCGAGATGAACCCGCGCGTGTCGCGGTCCTCTGCGCTCGCGTCCAAAGCAACAGGATTCCCGATCGCGAGAATCGGAACGAAGCTGGCCGTCGGTTATCGTCTCGACGAGATCCCGAACGACATCACGAAGACTACGCCTGCGTCGTTCGAGCCGGTGCTCGACTACGTCGTCGTGAAGTGCCCGCGTTTTGCATTCGAGAAGTTCAGCGCTGTCGATCCCGGGCTCACGACGCAGATGAAGTCCGTTGGTGAGTCGATGGCCATCGGCCGGACGTTCAAGGAAGCTTTCCAGAAGGGCATTCGAGCGCTCGAAACGGGCCGCCCCGGTTGGGCAATCGGGGAGCACCTCAGTGACGACAGACTCTCCGATGAATCGAGTGAGTCACTTCGCGCGGCGCTCCGACGGCCGACGCCCGAGCGCGTCTTCCAGATCAAGCGTGCGCTCATGGCCGGAATGTCCATTGACGAGATCTATGAGCTGACGCGCATCGACCCGTGGTTCCTGTCGCAGATGTCCGAGCTCCTGAACGCGGAGCGCGAATACGCCACGCTCGAATCGCTCTCGGCCGATGATATCCGGCGAATGAAACGGATGGGATTCTCCGATCGGCAGCTTGCTGCAATCCGGGGAACGACTGAGGAAGAAACGAGGCGAGTGCGGTGGTCGCTTGGCGTTCACCCCGCATACAAGATGGTTGATACGTGTGCTGGCGAATTCCCATCCTCCACTCCGTACCTGTACAGCAGCTACGACGAGGAGGACGAAGCAGGCCGCACCGGGCGACAATCCGTCGTGATCCTGGGCAGCGGGCCCAATCGAATTGGTCAGGGAGTAGAGTTCGATTATTGCTGCGTGCGCGCGTCGCTGGCGCTTCGCGAGCGCGGTTTCGAGACGATCATGATCAACTCGAATCCCGAGACCGTCTCCACCGACTTCGACATTTCGGACAAGCTCTTCTTCGAGCCCCTTACACTCGAGGACGTGCTCGAGATCGTGCGACGCGAAGAGCCTCTCGGAGTGATCGTACAGCTCGGCGGGCAGACACCCCTCAAGCTCACGCGCGGTCTCGCCGCAGCTGGAGTTCACATCCTCGGAACATCTCCGGATGCGATCGATATTGCAGAGGACCGGCGACGGTTCGATCGCATCGCTCGCGACCTTGGCGTTCGTCAGCCAGACAACGGAACCGCGACGAGTATTACCGAAGCCCTCCAGGTCGCGGAATCGATCGGGTATCCAGTGCTCGTGCGTCCCTCCTATGTCCTAGGCGGTCGCGCGATGGAAATCGTGTACGACGCCGAGTCGCTGACCGGATACTTCGAGCGAGCCGTTCGCGTGTCAGAGGATCGCCCGGTTCTCATCGACAGTTTCCTCGAAGATGCTTTCGAGGCAGACGTCGATGCGATCTCCGACGGTGAGAACGTCGTCATCGGCGGAGTGATGCAGCACATCGAGGATGCAGGCATCCATTCCGGCGATTCCGCATGTGTTCTGCCGCCATATCTGATCTCGGAAGCCGATCTGGCTACGATGCGCTCGCACACGATCGAGTTCGCGAAAGCCCTGGGTGTCGTCGGCTTGATCAATGCCCAATACGCTGTGAAGGGCGGAGTCGTTTACGTGCTCGAGGTGAATCCGCGAGGAAGCCGCACAGTTCCTTTCGTATCAAAGGCGATCGGCGTTCCACTCGCCGCATATGCAGCGCGGGTCATGCTCGGAGAGACGCTTCCTGAGTTGGGACTGACGGAAGAGATCATTCCCGATTTCATCTCGGTGAAGGAAGCCGTCTTCCCATTCACGAAGTTCCGCGAGTTCGATCCGATTCTCGGTCCCGAGATGCGCTCTACCGGCGAAGTGATGGGGATCTCCGATTCGTTCGGCAGCGCGTTCTGGAAGGCTGAGCTCGCAGCTGACAACCGTCTGCCGACGTCGGGGACGATTCTCCTGACTGTTAACGATTTCGACAAACCGGCGGTGACGCCAATCGCGCGACGATTTCATGAGATGGGATTTCGTTTACTCGCGACCGATGGAACAGCGCGGCATTTGCGTGGCAGCGGGATTCCTGTGGAACGCGTGCTCAAAGTCCACGAAGGACGACCGAACGGCATCGACCTGATTCTCAACGGAGAAGTCCATCTTCTCATCAACACGCCGCTAGGCAAGCGCGCACAGCAGGATGATTACACGCTGCGTCAGGCGGCGATCGCACACGGCGTCGCGTATACAACGACTCTGTCGGCTGCGAGCGCTGCGTGTGATGCCGTGCTGTCATTGAGGTCACGGCCCCCGGCCGTGAGATCGCTACAGGAATGGCACGCGACGCTTCGAAGCGAAGTCACCGCCTGATGGCAGAGGCGGAGACGTTCATCCACGAATCTGCGTACGTCGACGAGGGCGCCCGAATCGGAGCCGGAACCCGCGTCTGGCATTTCTGCCACGTGCTGGGCGGAGCAGTGATCGGGGAGCGCTGCTCGCTCGGACAGAACGTCGTCGTGATGAACGGTGTCAGGATCGGTAACAATGTGAAGATCCAGAACAATGTTTCCGTCTATGAAGGCGTTGAGCTCGAGGACGACGTGTTCTGTGGTCCGTCGATGGTTTTCACGAACGTCCTGAATCCGCGCAGCCATGTGCCGAGGCGCAATGAGTTTCGAAAGACTCTGGTAAAGCGCGGAGCAACCATCGGAGCAAACGCCACCGTCGTCTGCGGCAATACTCTTGGTGAGTATTCGTTCGTGGGTGCCGGAAGTGTGGTGACCACGGATGTGCCGGATTACGCACTGATGGTGGGAGTACCCGCCCGCCGCAGCGGGTGGATGTGTCACTGCGGGACGCAACTTTCCGACGACGGAGGAAAGTGCAGCGTGTGCGGAAGGGTGTATGAGCTCGACGGTGAACGATTGCGCCAGGTCTCGTCTCGATGACCGACCGCAAGGAGACGTATCGTATCGCGCTCGTGGGATGCGGCCGAATCAGCGCCAACCACGTCGCAGCCATCGAAATGATCGACGGCTTCGAGCTCGTCGCAGGATGTGATGAGATCGAGGAGCGCGCCCGTGCGATCGGCGAGCCGAGGAAGCTGCCGTGGTTCACGTCGTACGAGCAGATGTTGAAGGAGGTCGATTGCGATGTGGTTGCAATTGCATCGCCGTCGGGATTTCATCCGGCACAGGGAATCCTTGCGGCGCGCGCCGGCAAGCATGTTGTGTCCGAGAAGCCGATGGCGATCTCATTGCGCGGTGCTGACGAACTAGTCCAGGCGTGCGACGCAGCGAAAGTTCATTTATTCGTCGTCAAGCAGAACCGGTTGAACGCTCCCGTTCAAATGCTGAAGAAAGCGGTCGACAAGGGACGCTTCGGCCGCATCTACATGGTGAACTGCACGGTGCGTTGGACGCGGCCGCAAGAGTACTACGATCAAGCGCCGTGGCGTGGAACGTGGGAGTTCGACGGCGGCGCGTTCATGAACCAGGCATCACACTACGTCGATCTGATGCAGTGGATCGTCGGCCCAGTGGAGAGTGTGATGGCGAAGACGGCGACGCTCGCGCGGCGGATCGAGACCGAGGACTCGGGTATCGCGATACTGAAGTTCCGTTCAGGTGCACTTGGCTCGATCGAGGTCACCGTCCTCACGTACCCGCAAAATATCGAAGGCTCTATCACTGTGCTCGGCGAGTGCGGCACTGTGAAGATCGGGGGTACCGCAGTCAACAAGGTCGATCATTGGACGTTCGCCGATAGCGATCCTGACGATGACCACGTCTGGACGCTCGACACTGAGCCGCCGCCGAACGTCTATGGCTACGGTCATGTTGGTTACTACCGGAACGTGTTATCGGTTCTGCGCGGGGATGCGAAGCCGGACACCGACGGACGCGCCGGCCGCAAGTCGCTCGAGCTGATACTCGGCATCTATGAATCGGCGAAGACAGGACGCGACGTGCCGCTCCCTTTGCGAGCGTGAACCCGTCATCTTTACAGGCTATGCCTCGCAAGGAAAAATGGCCGTTCCACTGCTAGATCTGCGCGCTCAGCACTCGCGGATACGCGACGACGTTGTGGGTGCCATGATGCAGGTCGTCGAAGACCAGGCTTTCATCCTCGGCTCGCGCGTCGAAGCGCTCGAGAGAGCCATTGCTCGATTGTCGAATACCGACCACGCCATTGGCTGCGCCAGTGGCACCGACGCGCTTCTGCTTGCGCTTCGCGCAGTCGGCGTTGGGCACGGTGACGAGGTGATCACCACACCGTTCACGTTTTTCGCCACGGCCGGGGCGATACACAACGCCGGCGCAACGCCCGTGTTCGCCGATATCGATCCGGAGAACTTCAACCTTTCGCCGCAGGCAGCCGCGTCAGTTTTGACTCATCGCACGAAAGCGGTGATTCCGGTTGATCTGTTTGGTCAGCTCGCACCGCTCGACGCTATATCGGCTGCCCTACCGGATATTCCACTGATCGAGGATGCAGCGCAGTCAATCGGCGCGACGCGAAAGATCGGTGAGCGAACGGTTCGCGCCGGGGAGATCGCTACCATCGGAACGTTCAGCTTTTTCCCGTCGAAGAACCTCGGCGGTTACGGCGATGGCGGAATGATGGTTACGCAGAACGACGATCTCGCCGTGCGACTCCGGCGCCTGCGAGTGCACGGCGGCCTCAAGACTTATTTTCACGACGAAGTCGGATTCAACAGCAGGCTGGACGCGCTTCAGGCCGCGGTGTTGCTCGCGAAATTGCCGAACCTCGAGGATTGGAGCGGGGCGAGACGCAGGAACGCTGCGTACTATGACGAGTGCTTCAAGGATGTGGATGAAGTGAAGACGCCGCAGGTGGATTCACAGAACGTTTCCATCTACAATCAGTACACGTTGCGCGCGGAGCGGCGGGACGAGCTCCAGGAGCAGCTGCGCTCTCGAGGAATAGGCAACTCCATCTACTATCCGCTGCCGCTTCACCTCCAGCCGTGTTTCGCGCATCTCGGTTATGCCGAGGGCGCGTTTCCCGAGAGCGAGAGAGCTTCGAAGGAGGTCATCTCGCTCCCCATCTATCCCGAATTGACAACAGAGCAGCTCGATGAAGTTGCCGGAGCCGTAAGAGAGTTCTATGGCCGCTGACGGAACGAACGGTCGCAGCAGCAAGGAAGTGCTTCTTCGAAAGCTCGAGAATCGAGAAGCGTGCATCGGTGTTGTAGGCCTCGGATACGTCGGGCTTCCGCTCGCGTTGGAATTCGCGAGAGCCGGCTTCCGCGTGATCGGCTACGACATCAGTAAGAATGTGGCAGAAGGCTTGAGCGCCGGTCGATCCCACATCAAGGATGTAGCTGATTCCGATGTTGCTGAAGCCGTGTCGTCCGGCCGCCTAGAGGCGACCACGGATGAGACGCGGATGCGCGAGATGGATGCGATATCCATTGCGGTTCCGACACCACTCGCAAAGACGCGTGATCCGGACATGTCCTACGTGCTCGCTGCTGCCGATGCCATTGCGCGCAACAGTCACCCCGGGCTCCTGATCGTGCTGGAGAGCACAACGTATCCGGGAACTACCCGAGATCTGATGCAACCCAAGCTCGAGGCGGCGGGACTCACCGTGGGTGAGGATGTGTTCCTTGCTTTCAGCCCAGAGCGAGTCGACCCCGGTAACCCGTTCTGGAACACCCGCAACACGCCGAAGGTCGTCGGTGGAATCACGCCCGCGTGTACCGAAGTTGCGACGGCCCTTTATGCATCATGTCTCGAGAAGATCGTGACGGTATCGAGCACTGAAACTGCCGAGGTCGTCAAGCTTCTGGAGAACACGTTCCGCTCGGTAAACATCGGCCTCGTCAACGAGATGCAGATCGTCTGCGACAAACTCGGAGTGAACATCTGGGAAGTGATCGACGCCGCTGCGACAAAGCCGTTCGGCTTCATGAAGTTCACTCCCGGTCCGGGAATCGGCGGCCACTGTATTCCGCTCGACCCGCATTATCTCGCGTGGAAGATGCGAACGCTCAACTACAAGACGCGCTTCATCGATCTTGCGAGTGAGATCAACAGCGAGATGCCGGTGCTTGTCGCAGAGCGTGTAGCAAGGGCGCTCAACGAGAATCGGAAGCCGGTCAACGGCAGCCGCGTGCTCGTCCTGGGCGTCGCCTACAAGAAGGACATCGATGACATGCGTGAAAGCCCGGCGCTCGACGTCATCAAGCTTCTCGAGGAGCGCGGAGCGACGGTGGTCTATCACGATCCGCACATTCCGTCGTTCCGCGAGGATGGGCATGAGCGAGTGAGCGTCCCATTCAGCGATGAGGAGCTATCGCGTGCGGACGCCGTCGTGATCATCACTGATCACAGTGTCTTCGATTACCAGCGCATCGTCGATCTCGCGCCGCTCATTGTCGATACGCGAAACGCGACTGCGGGGCTCACCAGGTCAGGCCACCTCGCGTCGCGCGCGAGCGCACCCGACCTCGCCCTCGCCTGACGCGTAACCGAATCTCATGAACATTTCAGTAATTGGAACCGGATACGTCGGGCTCGTCGTAGGCGCATGCCTGGCCGAAACGGGCAACGACGTCATTTGCGCCGACGTCGTGAAGTCCAAGATCGACGGCCTGAAGCGAAACGTCATACCGATATATGAGCCGGGCCTCGAGGATCTCGTAGAGCGAAACCAGCGGCAGGGTCGTCTCGATTTCACCACGGACATAGCTGCCGCGATCACTTCGGCCGACGTTCTATTCATCGCCGTCGGAACACCTCCTGACGAGGATGGCTCGGCCGATCTGCAGCACGTGCTCGCGGTCGCCCGGCAGGTCGGTGAAAACATGGCCCGGGAAATGGTCGTCGTCACCAAATCGACGGTGCCCGTGGGAACAGCGCAGAAAGTCGCCGCCGAAATTGCGCGGTCGGCCCGCTTTCCATTTCACATGTGCAGCAATCCCGAGTTCTTGAAGGAAGGGGCTGCCGTCGATGACTTCATGAAGCCGGACCGAGTTGTTCTCGGAGTAGCCAGTGACGTCGCGCGCAAGGTGATGTCGGAGATCTACGCTCCCTTCGTGCGAACCGGAAAGCCGATCATCTTCATGGACATCGCCTCGGCCGAGATGACCAAGTACGCGGCGAACGGAATGCTCGCGACGCGAATCTCATTCATGAACGAGATCGCGAATCTCTGTGAGCGTGTCGGCGCGAACGTCGACCTGGTGCGGAAGGGCATCGGCAGCGATTCACGTATCGGGCCGTCATTTCTGTTTCCCGGACCAGGCTACGGGGGATCGTGTTTTCCGAAAGATGTGAAGGCTCTCGTAAAGACGGCGACTGAGATCGGTATCGATCTCGACGTGCTGAGCGCGGTCGAGCAGGTGAACGAGCGACAGAAGCTGCGGCTCGGTGAGAAGCTTCGTGAAGCTCTCGGCGACAACCTGTCGGGGATGCACATCGCCGTGTGGGGGCTCGCCTTCAAGCCTCAGACAGATGACATGCGCGACGCGCCGTCGCTGACGCTCATTCAGGATCTTCTCGATGCCGGGGCGACAATATGCGCCCACGATCCGGCTGCGATGAAAGAGGCGGCCCATCGACTCGGGGACAGCATCAAGTATGCTGAAACGAACTACGATGCATTGACCGGCGCCGATGCCCTTGTCGTTGTGACTGACTGGAACGAGTACCGTCATCCCGACTTCGAGCGAGTGAAGCAATCGCTGAAGCGTCCCGTCATCGTCGACGGTCGCAACCTCTATGATCCTGAAAAGATGCGCGAGCTTCGCATTGTCTATCACTCGATTGGCCGCGCCGCACAAGAACAACCGTCCGCCGAGAGGGTAGGACAACTCGCATGATCCGGTCGCGCGCATTGGCTCTGACTTTCCTCCTACTCTCCGGCTGCAGAGCGACTTTCAACGCGGCGTCATACGACGTCGACACGCTTTTCCGCGTCGCGATGCGAGAATACAACACGAAGCACTGGGACAACGCTGCGAAGGCGTTCGAGCGGCTCACTACGGAGCTGCCGGCACGTGATCCGAGAGTTCCGATCGCGTACTTCTATCTTGGCAAGTCGCAGGACAAAACGGGCGATCGATTGCTCGCCGCCAAATCTTACGCGCGTATCAACGAGCTGTTTCCACAGGACACGCTCGCCGATGATGGGCTCTTCTACTCCGGACTCGCGTACCAGTCGCTGTGGCGGAAGCCCGTTCTGGACGCTGAGTACGGCGAGAATGCTCTGACGCAGTATCAGACTCTGCTGGGGCTTTACCCGGATTCACCGCTCGCCCCGAAGGTGAACGAGCAGATCGCGCGGCTCGACCAGTGGTTCGCAACGAAGGATTACGAGACAGGCTATCACTATCTCAAGCGGAAGGCGTATGACTCGGCGATCATCTACTTCAAGGATGTCATCCGACTGCATCCGACTGCGCCGAAAGCCCGGGAGGCGTATCTGAGACTTCACCAGGCGTATCGCGCGATCAACTATCGCGACGACGCGCGGGACTTGTGTGACGCGATGAGGAAGTCCTATCCCACGGACCGCGATGTGCTGCGAGAGTGCGGGCCGGGGACGACAGCCGCGTCGAATAAGTAGGCTTTAGTTGCGCCTGGGGATCTTCGGCGGGACGTTCGATCCTCCACACGTCGGCCACCTGCTGGTCGCAATAGACGCCTACGAGGCACTCTCGCTGGACAGGATGCTGGTGATTCCGGCTGCGGCTCAGCCCCTGAAAGGTGCATCTCCGGCCGTCGCCAGCGCCGAGCATCGGCTCGAGATGGTGCGGCGAGCCTTTCGCGACGACAGTCGTTTCGAGGTCAGCGACACGGAAATCGAACGCCGTGGTTTATCTTACACAGTGGACACTCTCGAGGAGATCGCCGCGCAGAGACAGGGCGATGAATTGACATTGCTCCTCGGGCGGGACGCGATCTCGAGCTTCGACCGATGGAAGAGTCCGGATCGGATTCTACAGCTCGCGCGGCTGGCGGTAATCGAACGGGCGGGTATGAAAAAAGAGGAAAGGGACGCTTACGAAGGCGTTATCGAGCGAACCGGCGCGACGATGGTGACCACGCGGCGCGTGGATGTTTCATCGACCGAAATTCGTCGACGGCTGAAAGAGGGGCTTTCGATTCGAGGCTTCGTCGTCGACTCGGTCGACGCTTACATCGCCGCGGAAAAACTGTACAAGTCCTGATAATGCACCGCTGCTGCATGCATCCCACGACGGGAAAACGAAGATGATCAAGGGAGTACTGGCAGGCGTATTCGGAACGCGACATGAGCGTGAGCGCAAACGTGTCCAGCCGATCGTCGACACCATAAATGAAGAGTACGAGCGGTTGCACTCGATTTCAGAGAACGAGCTGCAGGCCCAGACGGAAAAATTCCGTGAGCGGATCCGCGAAGCCACGAGCGAGCTCGAGGCTCGCATTACCGCCCTCAAGGAAGAGAAGCGTCAGACCCCTGACGCCGTTGAGCGTGAACGGATCGACACCGAGCTGAGCGGCGCCGACGGGCGTGGCGGCGTCGAGGGCGAGTTGCGCGACGCTACGGCCGCCATTCTCGATGAGCTTCTGCCTGAAGCGTTTGCCACGGTGCGCGAAGCCTGCCGGCGCCTCGTCGGCTCGACTGTCCGCGTGACCGGTCACGATCTCGAGTGGAACATGGTGCCTTATGACGTTCAGCTCATGGGCGGAATCCAGCTCCACATGGGACGCATCGCCGAGATGGCAACCGGAGAAGGCAAGACGCTGGTTGCAACGCTTCCACTCTACCTCAACGCGCTTCCCGGGAAAGGCGCGCACCTGGTGACGGTGAACTCCTATCTTGCTCGTCGCGACTCCGAGTGGATGGGTCACGTCTACAAGTACCTCGGACTCACGGTCGGGTGTATCGACGATACGGATCCGGGCTCGCCGGCGCGTGTCGCTGCCTACAACTGCGACATCACGTACGGAACGAACAACGAGTTCGGATTCGACTATCTGCGCGATAACATGGTCGTCGCCAACGATCAGCGCGTGCAGCGCGGTCACGTCTACGCGATCGTCGACGAAGTCGATTCCGTTCTGATTGACGAGGCGAGAACACCCCTCATCATCTCGGGTCCCGTCGGCAATGAATCCGACGCGGAGTACGCGCTTCACAACGCGTCAGTGTCGCGACTCGTGAAGCGGCAGACCGAGCTGGCGAACCAGCTGGTCGCCGATGGCGAACGAGCTCTCGACGCTGAGGATACGGCCGAAGCTGCGCTCAAATTCTACAAGGCTCAGCTCGGATCGCCGAAGAACAAGCGGCTGCTCAAGGCGTTGCAGGAGACAGGCGTAAAGCAGCTCGTGCAGAAGATGGAGCTCGAGCACATCGCCGACCGGAAGCTCCCCTCGTCGAAGCAGCAATACCGGGACATGGAAGAAGACCTTCTCTATGTCCTCGACGAGAAGGGACACACGGTGCACCTCACGGATCGCGGCGTCGACTTCATGTCACCCAGCGATCACGATGCCTTCGTGCTTCCCGATATCTCTCAGGAGGTTCACCGGATCGATCACGATCCCGACATGACTCCGGAGGAGAAGCTCGCAGCACGTGCTGAGATCAATCGTGAGTATGCGGCGAAGAGCGAGAAGCTGAATATCGTGCATCAGCTTCTTCGCGCGCATGCGCTGTACGAGATCGACGTCAATTACGTCGTGCAGGACGGGCAGGTCCTGATCGTCGACGAGTTCACCGGTCGTACGATGCCTGGGCGGCGGTGGTCGGAAGGATTGCATCAGGCGGTGGAAGCGAAGGAAGGGGTTCAGGTGAAGGGTGAGACGCAGACGATGGCGACCATCACCATTCAGAACTACTTCCGCATGTATGCCAAGCTCTCCGGCATGACCGGAACCGCCGAGACTGAGGAGACCGAGTTCCATCAGATCTACGGTCTGCCGGTGTCGGTGATTCCGACGAACCGGCCGATGATCCGAGAAGATCGGCACGATCTCGTCTACAAGACGCGCCGGGAAAAGTACAATGCGATCCTCGAGGAAACCGAGCGACTGCACAAGCTCGCCAATCCAGTGCTCGTTGGAACCGTCAGCGTCGATGTTTCAGAGACGCTGTCGAAGATGTTCAAGCGTGCAGGCATTCCGCACAATGTTCTCAACGCCAAGTATCACCAGCGTGAAGCTGAGATCGTGGCCGGCGCGGGTCAGCCGGGCGCGGTAACGATCGCGACGAACATGGCCGGCCGCGGAACCGACATCAAACTCGGCGAAGGTGTGACGGTCTCAAAGCCGTCCCAGATCAAGGACGCGGAGGGAAAGCTCGTTGATGTAGAGGAGGTAGGCGGCCTGCACATCATTGGCTCAGAGCGGCACGAGGCGCGGCGAATCGATCGTCAGCTGCGTGGCCGTTCCGGCCGCCAGGGCGATCCCGGCTCGTCGCAATTCTTCCTCTCGCTCGAAGACGACCTGATGCGGCTGTTCGGGAGTGACCGCATAGCGAAGCTGATGGACCGCATGGGAGCGGAAGAGGGCGAGATGCTGACACATCCGCTCATCACGAGGTCGATCGAGCAGGCTCAGAAGCGCGTGGAGCTTCAGAACTTCCAGTCTCGAAAGCGGCTGCTCGAATACGACGATGTGATGAATCAGCAGCGAGAGGTGATCTACTCGCTGCGCTCATTCGCTCTCGACGGCGGCGAAGAGCTCAAGGGCGAAGCCGAGAAGATGGTAGAGAAGGGAATCGCCCGGCGTGTCGAGAACATGCTGGCGACGTTCGACTCGGAAGAGGAGTGGGATTTTGCGCTCGTTCGACAGGACTTGTTGATGCACTACCTGTTGAGCGTGCCGACCTTCGAGGAAGAGTCGGACAAGCCGACGTCGTTGGAAGCCGCCCAGGCGGACGCGGTGGAAGCTGGGAAGCGCGCGTTCTACGAGAAGATCACCAGCTTGGGGGAATTCGGTGATCAGCTGCTCGCGCTCGTGATGCTGAACGTCCTCGACGAGAAGTGGAAGGATCACCTCTACGATCTGGATCAGCTGCGGAACGCGATTCACTACCGATCGTGGGGACAGAAGGATCCGCTGATCGAGTACAAACATGAAGCGTACACGATGTTCGTCGATCTGATGGCGGACATTTATCACACCTTCACAGAACGGTTCCTCAGGGCGCAGATCAGCTTCGAGCCGCCGCCGATGCCTGTCGCAGCGGAGGAAGAGGCGGGGAATGGGTCACGCCGCCGCGGTGCTGCACAGCATCGCGCGCCCACAAAGCGCTACAATGCGCTCGGAGTACTCGAAGGCATCGAGCCGGAAGAGGTCGGCGACGGCGATGGCACCGAAGAGGTCGTGGACGTCGGACCTGCCGAGCCGCCGACACGGAAGGTTGCAGCGCGGCCCGAGCCCATCGTTACTGGAGCTGGACGAGTTCGCTCGTTAAATCCGGCGACGGGCGGAATCGTCGGTGGCGCCCCGTCGTCGGCCGATTGGAACAACGTCGGTCGCAACGATCCATGTCCGTGCGGATCAGGTAAGAAATTCAAGAAATGCCACGGGGCAACAGCCTGACCCCTCTAGCACTTACTCCCTGTTAGGTATTAGAGGGGCTATTCGCTGGCGCGGCGGCGATTGTACCTGAATACGCAAGCTTGCGGAAAAAACCAGCTCATCGATTAGAGGTCGGAACTCCTAATCGCCGAGCCAAGAATGTCGTCTTTGCTGCATGAGCTACCGACAAGTGAACGTCCGCGCGAGCGGCTGAAATCCCACGGCGCTCGCGCGCTCAGCTCCGCCGAGCTGATAGCCATTCTCGTCGGGTCCGGATCGCAGGGAATCTCAGCCGTCGGGATAGGACACGAGATCCTCGCCAGCGCGCACGGATCGCTCCGGCGACTCTCAGCTCAGCCAGTCGCAGCATTGACGAGTCTCGCGGGAGTCGGCACTGCTAGGGCTGTCGCAATCCATGCAGCCCTCGAGCTCGGCCGCCGAATGTCCTCAGAAGACCGCGACGACGGCATTCCCGTGCGCTGCCCTCGCGACGTCTTCGACATCTTCAGCGGACGATTGCAGGATCTTCCGGTAGAGGAATTTCACGTCGCCGTGCTCGATTCGCAGCACCGCCTCGAGCGCGACGTGACCGTGACGCGCGGCCTTCTGAACTCGTCGCTCGTTCATCCGCGCGAAGTGTTCAGGGAAGCCATTGCGGAGAACGCGGCCGCAATCATTCTCGTCCACAATCACCCGAGCGGAGATCCAACGCCGTCGGCAGACGACCGCTCCGTTACAGAGCAGCTCGTGCAGGCGGGACGCGTGCTCGACATACCTGTCCAGGACCACATTATTATTGGAAGAGGACGATATTTGAGCTTCGCGGAGGCTGGACTGTTGTGACGGCGATCGAATCGCACGCTGTAATTCCCGGCTGGAACGACAAGGGCGGGTCGCTCCCCGAGCGTCTCGACCACGAATTGCTGATGCGCGCCTACCGCTTCAGCGAGAACGCGCACGTGGGTCAGAAGCGATTGTCGGGAGAAGACTTCGTTTCGCACTGCGTCGAGGTCGCCAAGATTCTCGCCGATCTTCAGCTCGACAGCGTCACAGTCGCCTCAGGTCTGATCCACGACGTCGTCGAGGATACCGACGTCAGCGTCGAAGACGTTGAGCGCGAATTCGGCAAGGAAATGGCCGAGATCGTCGATGGTCTGACGAAGATCGGCCATCTGCCGCTCAATTCTTCGCAGGAACGACAGGTCGAGAACTATCGCAAGCTGCTCCTCTCGATCGCGCGGGACGCGCGAGTGATCCTGATCAAGCTCGCGGACCGCCTGCACAACATGCGCACTCTCGATTACCTGCCGATCGAAAAGCGCCGGCGCATCGCTCAGGAAACGCGCGATCTCTACGCGCCGCTCGCGCATCGCTTCGGCATGGCGCGAATGAGGTGGGAGCTCGAAGACCTCGCGTTCAAGCACATCGAGTCCAACGAATACAAAGCGCTGGCGAAGCTCGTCGCCCAGCGGCGGGCAGAGCGGGAAGCGATGATCGCCCAGCTGAGTGTGCCGCTCCAGCAGCTCCTCGACGAAGCCGGCATACCGAACGTGGAAGTGACGGGACGGCCCAAGCACCTATGGTCCATCTACAAGAAGATGACCAAGTGGGAGAAGCCGTACGAAGAGATCTACGATCTGCTCGCGATCCGCGTTCTGGTCGATACGGTTCCCGACTGCTATCACGCACTTGGTGTAATTCACGAGCGATTCACGCCGCTCCAGGAGCGAATCAAGGATTACGTGGGCCAGCCGAAGTCGAATGGATACCAGTCGCTGCACACGACGATCTTCGGTCCGGGGCGACAGCTGTTCGAGATTCAGATACGTACCCGGGAAATGCACCGCACGGCGGAATACGGAATCGCGGCGCACTGGCGATTCAAGGAGCAGGCGCGGAGCGCAGACGAATTGGACCGCGCTCTTCAGTGGTTCCGTCAGGTACTCGAGCTGCAGCTCGATGCGAAGACGCCAGACGAATTCCTCGAGTTCCTGAAGCTCGATCTGTATCAGGACGAAATCTTCGTCTTCACGCCGACCGGCGACGTAATTCAGCTTCCGAAGGGCGCAACGCCGATCGATTTCGCGTTCGCCGTGCACACAGAGGTCGGCTTGCACGCCTGCGGCGCCAAGATCAACGGACGGCAGGCGACACTCGCCCGCGAGCTGAAGAATTCCGACACGGTCGAGATCGCAACCTCACCTGCCGCGCGTCCCAGTCGCGACTGGCTATCCCACGTGCGGACCGGGCGAGCCCGTCACAAGATCCGCCAACGCCTTCGCATCGAAGAGCAGACCACCTCGGCGAAGCTCGGCCGAGAGATCCTGAATCGCGAGGTCAAGCGTCGACGTCTCGCCAAGCCGGACGACGATCAGCTCGCTGCGGCAGCTAAAGCGCTCAAGCTGAACGACGCCAATCATCTCATCGCGTCGATAGGTCAGGGTGACGTCGGTATCGTGCAGGTGCTGAAGCACCTCTATCCGGAAACGGAGGTGCCCACGCCGCCCGCCAAGCCCGGACCCCTGGACTGGCTCGTCGACAAGGTGCGCGGAAGCACGAAGGGGGTGCGCATTCAGGGCGTGGACGGCCTGATGGTCCGCTACGCGCAATGCTGCCAGCCAGTTCCGGGCGATCCGGTTGTCGGCTACGTGACGCGCGGCCGAGGAGTGAGCATCCATCGGGCGGATTGCCCGAATCTGCTGATGCTCGTGCTCGAGCCCGAGCGGCGGCTCGAGATCGACTGGCAGGAGCTGGAAGGAGAGCGCTTCATGGTTCGTCTCGCGCTCGACGCGACGGACCGCCGCGGACTGTACGCCGACCTCGCAGCGGCGGTTGCGGCGACGGATACCGATATCCGAAGCTTCGAATTAGAGAGCTCGGATGGTCACGTCACCGGGGCTCTGGCAGTCGAGGTCGAGAACCTCGCGCACCTCCAGCGAGTTCTCAAAGCTGCGCGCAGAGTCAAAGGGGTTACAGAGGTTACACGCAAGGAGCGGATCCCGAGCGACGGGTGAACGGGTAACCGGCTACCGGTAGCCGGTTACCCGAATAAATCCCGACTCATGATTTATATTTCAGGGTGCCCAAAGCAGAATTCGATCTTCGCGCGCCCTTCCAGCCAGCAGGTGACCAGCCGGGCGCAATCGCCGAGCTGACCCGCGGTCTCGATCGCGGCGACCGGTTCCAGACCCTGCTCGGCGTCACGGGCTCGGGAAAGACGATGACGATGGCCCACGTCATCAGGAACTTCGGGCGGCCGGCGCTCGTGCTGTCGCACAACAAGACCCTCGCCGCCCAGCTGTACGGCGAGCTCAAGAGCTTTTTCCCGCACAACGCCGTCGAGTACTTCATCTCGTACTACGACTACTACCAGCCCGAAGCCTACGTGCCGACGACCGACACGTACATCGAGAAAGATGCGTCGATAAACGAGGACATCGACCGGCTCCGCCTGCGCGCGACGTCCAGCCTGATGGAGCGCGAAGACGTGATCATCGTCGCGACCGTATCGGCGATCTACGGCCTTGGCGATCCGATCAGCTACCGCGAGCAGATGGTGACGCTGACACGGGGGCAGCGAATTCCACGCGACGAAATCCTGCGCTCGCTGGTGAAGATCCAGTATTCCCGAAACGATGTCGCTTTCGATCGGGCGACGTTCAGAGTGCGGGGCGACACAGTCGAGATTCTTCCCGCGTACGAGGAGCAGGGTGTGCGCGTCGAGATGTGGGGCGACGAGATCGAAAGAATCTCGAAGATCGATCCGCTGACCGGTGAAGCCATCGCAAACCTGGACAAGGCAGCGATCTATCCGGCGAAGCACTTCGTGACTTCGCGTCCGACGATCCAGAAAGCTGTGGAGCTGATCCGTGCCGAGCTCTTGGAGCGGCTTACTGAGCTCCGCTCAACGGGAAAGCTGCTCGAGGCGCAGCGTCTCGAATCGCGAACGAACTTCGACATCGAGATGATGCTCGAGATCGGAACGTGCGCAGGAATCGAGAACTATTCCCGTCATTTGTCCGGTCGCGCCGCCGGAGAGAGACCGGCGTGTCTGTTCGACTATTTCCCCGAAGATTTTCTGCTGTTCGTCGACGAGTCGCACGTCACTCTTCCGCAGGTCGGCGGGATGTTCAATGGTGATCGCGCGCGCAAGCTGACGCTCGTGGAATACGGGTTTCGTCTTCCGAGCGCCCTAGATAATCGTCCGCTCATGTTCGATGAGTTTCTTTCTCTTACTCCGCGAGCTGTCAGCGTTTCCGCAACGCCGGCCGAGATCGAGCTGCGGCTGTCGGAGGGAGTCGTGGTCGAGCAGATCATCCGGCCGACCGGACTGGTAGATCCGGAGATCGACGTGCGTCCGGTGCGTGGTCAGGTGGACGATCTGCTGAACGAGATCAGACTGCGCGAGCGGAAAGGCGAGCGCGTGCTCGTCACGACACTTACAAAGAGAATGGCGGAGGATCTCACTGATTATCTCCAGCAGATGTCGGTGCGAGTGCGGTACATGCACTCGGACATCGATGCGATCGAGCGGATGGAGATCGTGCGCGGTTTGCGGCTCGGGGAATTCGACGTTCTCGTCGGCATCAATCTGCTGCGTGAGGGGCTCGACCTTCCCGAGGTCTCGCTGGTTGCCGTTCTCGACGCTGATCAGGAAGGTTTTCTTCGCAGCGACCGCTCGCTGATACAAACTGTCGGGCGCGCAGCGCGGCACGTCAACGGGCGCGCAATCTTCTATGCCGATAGAATCACAGGCTCGATGCAGCGGGCGCTGGATGAAACGGGACGCAGGCGGGAAGCGCAGCGCGCGTACAACGCGGAGCATGGGATCATTCCGCAGGGGGTCACCAAAAGCGTCGAGCAGGTGCGATTCATCACGCGCGTTGCCGATGCTCGCCTCGAGCGTGAGGCTCGGGAGCACGATCGCGCACGCCGCGTTGCGGAAATTGCGGGCGGCTACGGCGGGAAAGACACCGCGGCGCTCATCGCCGATCTGGAGCGCGAGATGAAGGAGGCAGCAGCGGCGCTCGATTTCGAGACCGCAGCCCGAATTCGTGACGAGCTGTTCGAGATAAAGGCGAAGACCGACGGATCGCGCAGCCGCCCGCGTGGAGCACTCGCCGGAATACAGGCCCGCCGATAGTGCGAGCGCGGCGACACCTCGTGCCGAGCCTCGCCGGCCACGGGCGACTCGTGCTCGATGAAACGGAGATGCGTCACTGGGGCACCGAGCTCGGACACGCAATCGTCCCGCCGCTCCTCATCACCCTCACCGGTGACCTCGGCACCGGCAAGACGACGCTGGCGCAGGCAATCTGCTCCGGATATGGAGTCGAGGATTCGGTGAGCAGTCCTACCTTTGCGCTCGTGCAACGGTACTTCGCTCCGAAATCGCCCGTGTATCACGTCGACCTGTTCAGGCTTCAGCGAGAAGCCGATCTCACTAACATCGGCTGGGACGATCTGCTTCTGGAGCACGCGGTCGTTATCGTGGAATGGCCGGAGCGCGCCGGAACGCGAATCCCCGAAGATCACCTGCCATTGGACATTGATTATGTGCCCGGCGATCCGCAGCGCCGCGTGCTGCTCGCTGGATGATCAACGGCTACACCCTCGCGATCGAGGGCGCGACGTACACTGGAAGCGTAGCCGTGTTGTCGGACGGTCAGGTCATGGCCGAGCACGATCTGGTGGAAACTCGAATCGGCAGGCAAGGTCGCCCGGAGGGCGTTCTGCCGGCGGTCGAAGATTGCCTGCGTCGCGCGGCCATCGAGATCGGCGACGTGGCGAAGATCGTCTGCGGGGCGGGTCCAGGCAGCTTCACGAGCCTGCGCATCGCCGCATCAGTCGCGAAGGGACTGTCAGCGGGTACGGGAGCGCAATTGTACGCCGTGCCTTCGCTCGCCTTGACTGTCGCTGCGGCCAACGGCCTTTCCGCGGGCAAATACATTTCGGTTGTGGACGCCATGCGTGATGAACTGTACGCGCTCGACGTCGAGCTCAACCTGGATGGCGGCATGATATACGGTGAAACGGCCCGCCGCATTCCAGCCGCCGAGCTCGATCACTTGGCACACGCGGCTGGGGCGCGGGTGATCGGGCCAGGCCGGGAAATCGAAGCAAGACCACAGGCAAGGGGAGCGCTCGCGCTTCTCGATTCTATAATTCAACGTGGCCCGGTGGACCTTCAGTCGTGGGAGCCGGACTACGGCCGCGCGGCCGAGGCGCAGGTGCGCTGGGAGTCGAAGCACGGTCCCCTGGAGATTCGATGACGATCGCGGGAACACACGGCAAAGCCGTCAAGCTCCGCCGGGCAGGACGAGCGGACATCGCAGGAATCGCGATGATCGAGCGCTCTTCATTTGCCGATCCATGGTCCGAGCGATCGTTCTCGGAAATGCTGTTGCACCCTGCGGCTATCTTTCTCGTGGCCACCGATGATGCGTCTGACGTGCCGCGCGGTTATCTGATAACTGTCAGCGTCGCGGACGAAGCAGAGATTCTCAACATCGCCGTCGCGGAAACAGATCGCGGGAATGGGATCGGGGGAATGCTCCTGGATGCAGCTATAGAGCAGGTTCGCCGGCGCGGCGCGGGAACGGTGTTTCTCGAGGTGCGCGAATCCAATGCTGCCGCTCTCGCATTGTACAATTCTCGAGGCTTCACGCAGCGCTTTCGCCGCAGCGCCTACTATAGGAATCCCGTCGAGGACGCGCTGGTCCTGTCGCGGGAAATCGAAGGATGATCGTCGGCTCGTTCCGGTAACGCAGCCGACCTTACCGTTGGTTACAATTGCGGGCGGGAATGACAACTCTCGCCGGGAGGAAGTGTGAGCAGGAGCCTGAACAAAGTGAGCCTGATCGGAAACCTCGGGAGCGACCCGGAGGTGCGAACGACGACCGGTGGAAGCAAAGTCGCGACTTTTTCGCTCGCCACGAGTCGGTCGTGGAACAGCGCGAACGGTGAGAAGCAGGAAAAGACCGAGTGGCACCGGTGCGTCGTGTGGAACACCAAGGGCTCGGGTCTCGCTGACGTAGTGGAGAGGTACTGTCACAAAGGGGACAAGCTGTACGTCGAAGGGAGAATCGAGTACCGCCAGTGGCAGGACAAGGATGGTCAGACGCGCTACACCACCGAGATCAATGTCCGCGAGTTGCTCATGCTGGGCGGCGGACGAGGCGCGGATTTCGATTCCGACTCTGACTCGTCGCGCAGTCGGGCTCCGGCGCGCGCGGGGGGAAAGGCTTCAGCTGCAACGGAAAGCTTCGATGATTTCCCTGCAGCGCTCGAGGATCAGGACGACGATCTGCCGTTCTGACCACCGATAGGGGCTCACTGCTCCTATCCGTGACGTGCTTCCGCGCCAGGCCGTCTACTGTATGGACTTAGCCATGGACTTAGCCGGGCCTTTAGCAGCTCCCGCTGCTGCCCGGCCACCACCGCGGAGCAATGATTCCAATGCAGCACAGCGCACCAGCGTTAAGGACACCCACATTCGAGGCGCCAGCGTTAAGGGCACCAGCGTTTAAGGCACCAGCGTTCAGGACTCCAGCAGCGCTCAAGTCGGGGAAATACGTCCTCGATGCCGTCCTGCTGATAATTCTGCTCGCGTTCCTCGCGCTCACCATACGAGCCGATGCGCAGGAGAGCCGTCCGCGTCCTACGCTTACACCGGTTTCTGCTCCGGCAGAAGGTGAAGTCGTTCATGTGGTGAAGAAGGGCGACACGCTGTGGGACATTGCCAAGGCGTACCTGAAAGATCCCTTCCGCTGGCCAGAGATCTTCAAGCGAAACACTGACGTCGTCGAAAACCCGCACTGGATTTATCCCGGCGAATCGATTCGCATACCGGCAGGAGAAGTGAAGCCTGAAGTGCTCGCGCGAATCAGTACGACCTCGGCTCCAGCGGTCGATCGAACGGTTTTCTCTGTTCTGCCTGGGATGGTTACCGATCGTCTTCAATCGAACGGCGAAGTACTCGGCCGCGGGCGTCCTGGCTCTGTTCGCAGCGGCGAAGCGGACGCGGCACCCTTCGTCGATCGTGAAGGCGGGCCCGACGGTGCAGGACGCCTCTCGGCGGCATACGACCGACCCGGCATTCAGGCACCCGCCCGCGAGATGCGATTTCATCTGCGAGATGCGGTGTTCGTAGAGCTGCCCGATGGAAGTCAACCGCGGCTGGGCGACCGCTACCTAGCATTTACCTTCGGACCACTACTGGCCAAAGGCGAGCAGGTGATGGTGCCTACGGCGATTGTTCAGGTCGAAAGCTTCGCTCCCGGCGAGCCCACCGTGGCCCGTATCATCAGACAGTTCGGTGAGATTGCACTCGACCAGCCATTGATTCCGTTCGTGGCCGCAGTGGTGAGCGCGTCTGCTTCGCCTTCGCGAATCTCGAATGGTCCAACCGGAGAAGTTGTCTGGGTTAACGGCGATCCGGTGCTTCCCTCGATTCAGAGCTACGTAGTGCTTCGTGTGAACGGCGGAGCAAGCCTCGGCGATCAGTTCACTTTGATCGACGACAAGGACGATCCGACGCATCCCGCTCCTCCCGTTCCCGCTGCGGTTGCGCAGGTAGTCCGCGTCACTCGTTTCGCAGTGACGGCGATCGTTCTCGATCACGATCAGCCGACAATCAAGCCGGGAATGCCTGTGCGTCTAACCGCGAGGATGCAGTAGCGCCAGATTGCAGGCGATTCTGAAATTGCCGCATTACAAAGATTCTTCTCGGTCAACCAAATAGCAGACGTTAGATTAGGGCGATTGATGTCATCGATCGCCCTAATCGTTTTTGCAGAGGCCGCTGATTGAAGCGGGCGCTGGTTACCGGAGGCGCCGGGTTCATCGGCTCGCACGTCGCTGACCTGCTTCTCGAGAATCGTTACGAAGTTGAGATCATCGACGACCTCTCCAACGGAAAGCGCGCGAACGCTCCCACCGCCGCAACCCTACATGAGATAAGCATTGTCTCGCCGGAGGCCGCGCGCGTAGTCGCTAACGGCGCGTTCGATCTCGTCGTCCATCTGGCCGCGCAGATTGACGTAAGGGTAAGCGTCGCCGACCCGCTGTTCGATGCGAGCACTAACATTCTGGGCACCGTTAACCTGCTCGAAGCGGTGCGGAGTAGCGGAAGAAAGTCTCGCGTGGTTTTTACATCGACGGGTGGCGCGATATACGGAGACTTCAACAGCCCGCCGAACGTCGAGACCTACTCGAAGGATCCCGAGTCGCCATACGCGATCTCGAAGCTCGCATCGGAGTACTACCTCGCCTACTATGACCGCCTGCACGGGATCGAGCACGTTGCCCTTCGCTTCGGCAACGTCTACGGCCCGCGGCAGGATCCGCACGGCGAGGCTGGTGTCGTCGCGATCTTCTGTACGCGGATCCTACAGCGAAAGCCGCTCACGATTTACGGCGATGGCCGGCAGACGCGCGACTACGTCTACGTGGGCGATGTCGCATCAGCGGTGTTGGCGGCCGCCACAATGCCTCTTCCCGAAATGCAGCTTCTGGATACGCGCAGCTTCAACGTTGGAACAGGAATTGGAACATCGGTGCTCGACCTGGCGGCAAAGCTGCAGCGCGCCGCCGGTTCCAGCATGGACATCGTGTTCGCGCCGCGGCGCCAGGGTGAGCAGCAGGAATCGTTTCTCGACGTCAGTAAGGCCCGGGAACAGCTCGGATGGCGCGCGGAAACGGCTCTCGAAGAAGGATTGTCAAAGACTTATGCCTGGGCAGAGGCCGAGGCAATGGCTCAGCGGACGTGACCTCGATGATTCTGGCGCAGTTGGGAGCAGCCGTACCCTCGTCTCCAATGGAGCTGGTCAACAGCTCCACTGCCGCCACGAAAGTGGTCCTGATCGTGCTCGTAGTTCTTTCACTGTTGAGCTGGGCGTTGATGATCGCCAAGACAATAGAGTTTCGCCGCGCGGAGGCTGCGTCGGTGGAATTCATCGAAAAATTCGAGCGCGCGCATACTGTTGACGAAGCGGCTGAGCTCAGCAGAAAGTCGCAGCCGAATCCGATGCGTACGATTCTGGAGCGCGCCCTTCGATTCATTACCGAGACTACGCCCGCACTGGGCCCTACGGCTGAGCGCGGGGGCAGACTGAGTGCGTCGCAGGTGGAGGCTCTTCGCCTGGTTCTCGACGCAGAAATCGGCGCCGTTCGCGATGACCTCGGGAGATTCGTTCCGTCGCTTGCTACAATCGGATCGGCAAGCCCCTTGATCGGACTTCTTGGAACCGTGCTTGGCGTAATCGACGCCTTTCTCGGAATCGCGACGAAGGGATCGGGAAATATCGGCGCGGTCGCTCCGGGTGTAGCGGAAGCGCTGATTGCAACAGCTGCCGCGCTGTCGGTCGCGATTCCAGCGGTGTTCGGCTACAACATTTTTGCCCACCGCCTCAACCGGTTTGATGGCGAGCTCGATGGGTTCGCGTCTGAATTGATTGCGCTCATGGTGCGAGAGGGGCGGATCTAGTGCCGAGGCGCCGTGACCGAATGGTGCTCAACGCGGAGATCAATGTGGTCAGCCTCATCGACGTGATGATGCTGCTGATGGTGATTTTCATGATCACAGCGCCAATCATGCAGGGTGGAGTTGACGTGTCTCTTCCAAAAGCAGAGGCGCGGCCGCTCGAGCCGAAGAGCGGTTTAGTGGTGACGGTGGACCGGAACGGCAGGATTCACGTCGAGGACGCAGTGCTCAGTTACGAGGAGTTTCGCGCGAGCTTTCGAGCGCTCGCAGCGGACCGGGGACGCGACGGCATCTATCTTCGCGGGGACGCCGGCGTGCCGTACGGGTCGATCGTTCGTGTCCTCGCTGTGATGAGAGCGAGCGGGGTGGGAGATGTCGGCCTCGTCGCGGAGCCCGAACAGGGGAGATAGTGCACGCAGTCGACGATCGTTTGCGTCTCCGCGGGCCATTAGGGTTATCGCTGCTGCTCCATGGGTCGATCCTTGCCGTGGCAATGCTGGGCTTTGCCAGAGGGAGCGGCGTAACGGAAGCTCTACCGCCCATCTACAAGGTGAATATTGTCGCCGCCCCGCCCGGGGAACGTGCGATCGGCGAAGTGCGTCCACCTGACGCGACACCATCTCCGACCCCGCCAAAGCCGGTTCCCGTACCAGTCAAGCCGGAGCCGAAAATCGCACCGGTTACGAAGACGACTCCGGCCAAGGCTGCGACCAGATCCACCCCCAGCGAAGCGCCCGCGGCAGCGAAGCCCAAAACTCAGGCGCCGCGCGCGGGCGGTGGCCCGATCGGAGACAAAGGCACCGACGTCGCGACGGTGCAGACCGAGGGAATCGATTTTCCGTTCCCAGGGTATCTCAACAACATCGTCCGGCAGGTGGCGCTCGTATTCAAACCCACCGACACGAATTCAGGTCTCAGAGCCGAGGTAATGTTTCTGATTCATCGCGACGGCTCGGTCACTAACTTTCGGTTCGTTACGAAGTCGGGGGCGTATGCCTTCGACCTGGAGGCACAGGGCGCGATCGAAGCGGCGTCCAGGTATTTCGGTCCCCTCCCCGAGGGATTCCGAGACGATGTCCTGCCAGTAGTGTTCAGCTTCGATCCACGCTTTCTCAGATGAGTCTTCGTTTGTACACGCTCGTCGGTTGCGTCGCGGTAGCGGCGCTCGCAGCGAGCAGCAGCGCATGTGGGCAGGACACGACGACAACGCGTCCCGGTGTTCGCCTTGGTCTCAATTACCCGCGGGGCACGACACCTCGCGTGATTGTCCTGCCAGTCGATTCGACTCCGGGCGATTCGATCAGAACCATCATTCAGCGCGATCTCGATTATGGCGACCGCGTATCGCCGATCCCGCTCGACGACTCGACGCTACGCGGAATGACTCCGCTCGACGGCGGCGACCCGAACTACGCTTTGTTCGCCAAGCTCGGTGCAGTAGCGATCGTGCAAGCGAAGCGCACGCCCACCGGCGGACTGCGGGTCACGCTGTACGACGTGGGGGCGGGCAGGCGGCTCGAGATGCGTGACTTCGCGGTCACCGGTATTCCGCGTGTGCGCGATACGGAGGTGCGCGATTCGATTCTCGTTGCCACTACCGCCCGGGAGAAGGCGATCCGGGATTCGGTGGGTCGTGTATTGCGCGCACGAGCCGATGTAATGAGGAGGCCGCCGCTGAAGAAGGACACGCGACAGCGGAGATTCGTCGTTCGAGATTCGTTGCGGCGTGACTCAGCAGCGACTGCCTACATCCGCCGTGGGGTTACGCGCTGGGAGGACGACCGTCGCGATTCGGTTCAGGCAGCGATCGCATCTGTCACCGAGCGCAGGCTTCGCGCTGATTCTACCGATCGTGCAAACGCGACACTCTCGCAGCGAATGAGCATTCATCGCATAAGTGACGAAGTCGAGCGGTGGATAACAGGACAGCGGGGCATAGCGACGTCGCGCATCGCTTACGTGCACAATGGTCTCATTCGCATCGTCGACAGCGACGGCGCGAACGATCGCGCTGTGACGCGGCGAGGTCTCGCCTTATCTCCGCAATGGCATCCTTCGGGGCGCAGGATCGTATTCTCGCGGTTTGTCGATGGAGGTACACAGGTCGAGGAGCTCGACATGGCTACCGGCAGAACTCACGTGCTGAGCAGCGCCGGATTGAACATCACGCCGGTGTACTCTCATGATGGGAGTTACGTCGTTTATTCCAACGGCAGCGAGGAGGGTACAGATCTATTCATGGTCCGCACCGATTCGGGTGCGGTTCCGCAACGGCTGACGTTTGGGCGCGGGAGCGATAACACGTCACCGACCTTCAGCCCGGATGGAAGACAGATCGCGTTCATCTCGGCGCGGTCCGGCTTTCCCCAGATATACTCCATGGATGCGGACGGAACGAATGTGCAGCTACTTGTGCCGTTCACTCCTGGAGTGAGAAGCTACCGTACTGCGCCCGACTGGTCGCCCGACGGACGCTCGGTCGCGTATGAGCAGCAGAATGGCGATTTTCAAGTCTGGGTGATCAACGTCCGGGACCGTGAGCCGAAACGGCTGACGAGCGACGGCGAGAACGAAGGTCCGACGTGGGCGCCGGACGGGCGACACCTGGCGATTTCGTCGACCCGCGGCGGATCGAAGCAGATCTGGGTGCTGGACACCGAATCGGGACGCTTCCGTCAGGTGACATTCAACGCCGGCGCGCGGCTGTCGGCGTGGTCTCCGATGCTCTAGCCTGCAATAGTGCAGCACAAACCACCATTCATAGATCAATGACGAAACTCGCAAGCGCTGTTCTCCTCTCGATCGTTGCAGCAGTTGCCGTTGCCGGATGCTCGCGCAAGCCGAAGACTCGCCCGACTCCAGCCCGGATAAACGCCGACAGCCTGCTGCGGGAGCAGGCGCGCCAGGATTCCATTGCGCGTGCGGAAGCAGCCGCCCGCGCGGCTGCCGCTGCGCCGACGGTCGCCGCCAACGCGGGCACTCCGACGAATGCGCCGCTGACCAGCAGCGAGAGAACGCTCGTCGGCGCTACCATATACTTCGACCTCGACGAGTCCGTGCTCACCGAAGAGTCGCGCACAGCCCTCGAGGCGAAGGCGCCGGTCTTGGTGCGCCATCCGCGAGCCCGCATCAGGATCACCGGGCACTGCGACTCTCGCGGCTCGGACGAGTACAACCTCGCGCTCGGACTCCGCCGAGCCGCGGAGACAAAGAGGTATCTGGCGGCGCTTGGGGTGGAAGAGTCGCGAATCGAGATCGTGACAATGGGAGAAGAGCGTCCGGCGGTGCAGGGTAACACGGAAGAGGCATACGCGCTCAACCGACGTGCGGAATTCGAGGTGATCAGCGATACGTGAACAACCACTGCGAACTTCGAACTAAATGCGGACTGCGAACTGCGAACTAAATGCGGATGATGCGTAACGCGAGACAGTCGTTGCGGGGATTGATCATGGCCGCAGCGTTGACCGTTTCGGGCACGGGTTGCGTGGCGACGCGATCGGACATCGATCAGCTTCGCGATGAGATCAACACCGTGCGGGCGGAAGGCGCCTCTGCCGATTCTCTTCGCGCCGTGCAGCTGGTGCAAGTCCTTCGCGCAGTGCGCGAGATGAACGACACGCTCGCATCGCTTGCACTTCGGATCAATCGCGTTCGCGCCGAATCGGAAGGAGCACTGCGCGAAGTGCGACGAGGCATCGTACAGATGCAGGACGTTGCGGGGCAAAGCCAGCAACGTTTGCAGGAGATGAGGGCAGCCCTCGAAGAGCGGTCACGTGCGCGGGCGGTACCCGGGTCTCCCAGCGCGCCGGGGGACACGACACAGCCGAGAGCCGACAGCGCAGTCGTCGACAGCGGGCCGGGCCCGAATCAGCTCTTTCAGGTCGGACGCAACCAGCTGACGAATGGAGCGAATGCATCCGCGCGTTCTGCGTTCGCGGAGCTTCTCAAACGGTATCCTCAGTCCGAGCTCGCTGCCGATGCGCAGTTCTACATCGCCGAAGCATATTCCGCCGAGGGAAAGGGCGCGGCAGCGGATTCAGCTTACGCTGCAGTGCTTACCAACTATCCGTCGTCAGCGCGAGCGCCAACCGCGATGTACAAGCGCGCAATCGCGCTACAGAAAGCAGGTCGTACGACTACTGCGCGTCGAATGTTCAATGACCTCATAAAACAGTTTCCCGAGTCGGACGAAGCCGAGCTCGCTCGTGAGCGGCTGCGCGCGATGTCGTAAGTAAAACGCCAAATGGTGAGGAGCGCGGCGGACACCGAGATGCCCTTCCTCGATCACCTCGAGGAGCTGAGGCAGCGGCTGTTCTGGATCGCCGGCGCGATTGTAGTCGGCATCGTCCTCTCCTTCATAATCCTCTCGCAGAAGCGACTCGACATCGTCGGCCTGCTCGCTGAGCCGATCAAGCCGTATCTGCGCGGCCAGAGCCTCGTTTACACACATCCCGGGACGTCGTTCAAGATCATTCTGAACGCATCGGTGATCACCGGACTCCTGCTCGCGACGCCGATGATCGGATATCAGCTATGGGGATTCTTCGCGCCGGCGTTGCACCCGCACGAGAAGCGGATCGTCGTTCCGGTTCTGTTTGGCATGCTTGCGCTGTTTATCGCGGGCGTGGCGCTCTGTTTCTTCGTCGTTCTGCCGTTCACTCTCCGATTCTTTCATGGATTCGAGTCGGCGACGCTGACGCCGATGATCGAGGCAACGCAATATTTTGGGTTCGCGTTCAGCATGATGATCGCGTTCGGCCTTGCATTCGAGCTGCCGATCGGAATCTTGCTGCTATCAGCTCTCGGGATAGTGTCGCCGCGATTTCTCACGAAATATCGGCGGCATGCGATCGTTGTTTGCGTAGTTGCGGCAGCGTTCATCACGCCGGATGCGAGTCCGACGACCTTATTTGCGCTCGCGGGGCCGTTGTATTTCCTCTTCGAGCTCGGTGTTGCACTTTCCTACATGGTCACCCGCCGGAGACAGAAGCGGGAGCTGGAGGAGCAGGCAGAGGAGGAGCGGGAGAGACGCGTTGCGCCGGGTGCGGTAGCGCGCGGAGAGCCAAGGCGGTTGCAGGTGAATGCGTGAGCTGAAAGCTTCGGACCCCGAAGCAAAGCGTAACAGATCACTACGGACTGCGGATTAACTACGGAATGCGGACTAACTACGGACTGCGGACTCTTTCGTTAACAGCGGTGATCGTCCTGGTCCCTGCCGTGACGTCGAGTGCGCAGATCGTACGACCGTCAGTACGCGGACCGGCGATCCGAAGGGATACGACGAAGAGCGACTCCACTGCGGATTCGAGCAAAGTGAAGGAGCTCATCAAATGGGTCGAGCCCGATTCGGTGACCGCAGCGCTGCTCAACAGGACCGGCTATTCGGTCACGAGATACCAGGGCGTGCGCGTTACATTCGACGCGAAGAAGCACACGCTGTTTCTCCAGGGTGATCCTGCCGGCGTCTCGCGTGGAGTGACGCTGCTGGTCGGCGACACGATTCTCTACAACGATTCGACGAAGCTCGTGATCGCCCGCGGCGACACCCTCATCTTGCGCGATCCCACGCAGGGTGCTGCCGATCTCATTGCATTGGGTGAGATGAGGTACAACGTGGAGGCCAAGCGCGGCAGCGTCACGAACATCAGCACCGCGCTCGAAAGTGGAGAGCGATGGTACGTCGGCGGCGCGCGAGCGGGATTTGTCGCCGATACAACGCGCGGCTCGCAGACGGCTTTCTACGTGCGCAACGGGTCGATCACCAGCTGCGACGACTCGATTCCGGATTACCACTTCCAGTCGAAGGAGATCAAGCTGATCTCCAAGAACCTGATGGTAGCGCGGCCGGCCGTGCTCTACATCGGCGACGTTCCGGTGATGTGGCTTCCGTTCATCTTCCAGGATATGCGGTCAGGAAGAAGAAGCGGCATCCTGACACCACGATTCGGATTGAGTGAGCTCTTCCGCAACAGTCCCACCTATCGCCGCCATCTGGAGAATTTCGGCTACTACTTCGCTTTCAGCGATTACATGGATTTCCAGACGAGTCTGGACTGGCGAAGCGGATCGAATTCCCGCGAGGGAGATCCGGGCTGGGTAAGGCTCAATGGCGAATGGCGGTATCGCTGGCTCGACCGATTCCTCACTGGCAGGGTCGCCATATCGCATATGGCGCAGCGCGACGGTACTTCCAACACAGCCTACTCGTGGGGACACCAGCAGGATTTCTCGCAGTCGTCGCACCTCACGCTGGACATGAACTACGTGACGAATACGAGAATCCAGCGGCAGAACAGCTTCGATCCCCGGCAGGTCCTCGCAACGATTCAGAGTCAGGCCGCTTATAAGCAGAAGATCGGCCCAGCGGACTTCAGCATCGGTGGCAGCAGGCGTCAGTACCCCGGAAGGGACGAAGTCACACAGGATTTTCCCAACTTCAGCATCACGACGCCGACGATATCGCTTGGCAAATGGTTCGACTGGACGCCGTCGCTCGACGTCCGAAACTCGGAGCAGCTCAAGGTCGAGCAGCTGGGCGAGTTCGCTTATCGCTTCTTCGACAGAAACGGTGTGAGAGACAGCACGCGGCTCAAGTCCGATTCACGACTTACAAATCTCAGCTTCTCGACGCCGATCAAGCTCTTCGGATTCCAGCTCTCGAATTCGATTCGCGTCACCGACAGAGAAAACAAGGCACCCACAAGAATTCCGGTCATCGACCAGAACGATCCGACCCATACTACGGATAGAATCTTCGCGCGAACGTTCAGCACCGAAGTCGATTGGCAGACCTCGTTCTCGCTGCCTCCGTTCCTTTCGAAGACATTAAAAGCTTCGCCGTACATATCGATGTCGAATGTCGATCCGCATGCGTATTGGGTTCGCACCGAGCAGAGCGACGGCAGGTACGTGCATCAGCGCAAGCGGTTCAGCTATGGCGCGACCGCCTCACCCACACTCTATGGAATGTTCCCCGGGATTTTCGGCGTAGAGCGCATCCGTCACACGATCAATCCTGTCATCACATGGAGTTTCTCGCCTGCCGCCACGGTGAGCCGGGAATACCTCGCCGCGCTGAATACGAATCCTCTCACCTACCTCGGCTCGTTGCCTCAGCATCAGGTTTCGCTCGGGCTGTCGCAGGCGATCGAGGCCAAGCTCAAGAGCAAGGATACTGCTGGCACGCAGGAAGGAAAAAAAGTAAAGGTGCTTGGAATCAGCTTTACTTCCCTCACGTACGACTTCGAGCGGAAAAAAGCAGGGCATCCGGGACTCATCAACGACGCGTTCGGCTATGACTTGTCATCCGACCTCTTGCCCGGCTTCCGTATCGGCGTGAACTACTCGCTGTTCCAGGGTAACGTCCTCAGCGACACCGCCCGATTCAAGCCGTTCAGAACGGGGTTGCAGGCTTCGTTCTCGGTGAATAGTCAATCCGGAATCTTTGCCGCGATATCCCGTGTTTTCGGCAAGGCCGTCCCGCAACCGACGCCGCAGATCGAGCGGCTGGAGGGAACGAGCGAAGATGCTCTTGCGCAGCGGGCGGCGAGCACACCAGTCGCCGGCAGCGCGATTGCCAGCAGATTGTACTCGTTGCCGTCGACACAGGGTTGGCAGGCTTCGTTTACATTCACGTCGTCCCGATCCCGTCCAACGGTCGACGGCGCTCTCATCGAAATCGATCCGACGGCAGTGTGCAGAACCCGATTTGGAAGTGGGCTTGCATACGATCTTTGCGTCGAGCAGCAGCGTACAAATCCCACGAGCGCGGTACCTATCCAGGGAATAACTGCCGGAGCACCGACCATTCGGTTGCCCGCACAGGAAAACGTCCAATCACAGATGTCCTTCCACATCACGCCGAAATGGTCGGCGTCGTGGGGAACAAACTACGATTTTCGCGCTCGCGAATTCGGCTCGCATCAGGTGACGCTGCAGCGCGAATTGCACGACTGGCGGTCGGTGTTCGCGTTTACGCGCAGCCCGAACGGCAACTTCGCGTTCAGCTTTTTCATCGCGCTGAACGCGCAGCCCGACATCAAGTTCGACTACGACCGCCAGACTTACAGCCAAGCGGGGCGGTGAGGTCGATTCTTCACATCACGAATGGCGACTCTGCCGTTCGTCCGATTGAAGAGTCGGGAATCGGCGGCGAGGTCATCGCGTGGCGCGATGTGCTTCATGATGGTCCATTACCCGCCGATCTCAGCTTGCCCGAGCTGAGTCGAGTGCGCGCGGAGTACCTCGCCAGCCAGGGACTTGGCAACACCGGTGAGATCGCCCGCGAGTTTGCCGCTCGCGATGCAGCAATCGCGCGAGCAACCGATCATGACCTGGTTGTTCTCTGGTTCGAGTGGGATCTCTACGATCAGCTCCAGCTCATTCAGATTCTCGATCAGCTCGCGACGATCGACGATGATGAGCTCGCCGCGAGCGAAACGTCGATCGAAATCGTATCCGTCGCTGGATACCTTGGCGCTACCGCATACGATCGGTTTCCTGTGCTGTGGCGCGATCGCGAGCCCGTCACACGCGAAATGCTCGATCTCGGCACAGAGGCGTGGAGTGCCGTACGGTCTGCCGATCCCACGAATGTCGCCCGGCTGATGGAGAGCGGAACCGAAGCTCTTCCGTTCCTCGCCGGTGCGCTCGAGAGATTCCTCGAAGAGCTTCCGTCAGCGGATAACGGGTTGTCGAGGAGCGAGACGCAGCTGCTCGAAGCCGTCGCCACAGGGCCGCGCACGTTCAGCGAAGCGTTTCAGATTGCTGCCCGTCACGAGGAGCGGATTTTCTGCGGCGACGCGAGCGCTGCAAGGTATCTCGAGCGGGTCGGATCGGGGAGCGAGCCGCTGGTACTGTATCCATCCGGTGAGCGAGTGCGGGCGCCTCGCAGCGACGCGGATTCATCGGCCTTCAGAAACGCACAGCTCTCTCTCACGGAAGCTGGGCGCTCCGTGCTTACCCGTGAGCGCGACTGGATTGAAATGGGCGGCGCAGACCGCTGGCTTGGCGGAATGCATCTCAAGGGCGCGACGGCCGAGTGGCGGTGGGACCGTGACCGCCGGTCGCTGGTTCACGCCGCGTGACGCGTGACGCCGTCGAGGTCAGGCTAGACGGCGAATCGCTAAGCCTCGATCAAGTCGAGGCAGTGGCCAGATACGGCTCGCCTGTCACACTCGCACCTGGTGCGCGTGCGAGAATGCAGCGGACGCGTGACGTCGTGTCGCAAATCGTTGAGCGCGGCGATGTCGTGTACGGAGTGTCAACCGGATTCGGCAAGCTCTCCGAGGTCGCGATTCCGCGAGAGCGATTGGCCGAGCTTCAAATCAATCTCGTCAGGAGTCACTCAGCGGGCATTGGACCTCTTCTCCCCGAGACTGAAGTCCGCGCAATGATGCTGCTGCGCGCGAATGTTCTTGCGAAAGGGTTCTCCGGCGCGCGAGCCGAGTTGGTCGATCTGATTATCGGGATGCTGAACGCGGGACTCTATCCGCCGATTCACGAGCAGGGAAGCGTTGGCGCGAGCGGTGATCTCGCACCGCTCGCCGAGCTAGGCGTAGCCCTGATCGGCGAAGGCTCGCTTGTGCGCGGCCGCATTGCTGGAAGCAAAGGGGCGGATGGCACGCCCGGTTCTGCTGCGGACATTCTTTCGCAGCAAGGACTCAAGCCGGTGACGCTCGAGGCAAAGGAGGGAATAACTCTCCTCAACGGGACACAGGCTCACACGGCGGTTGCAGCGCTGGCGGTTCCGGCAGCAATGCGCGTCTGGCGTGCAGCACACGTGGCCGGAGCGATGTCGCTCGAGGCACTGCTTGGCACTCCTGTTCCTTTCGACGAGCGCATTCAGGGTGCCCGCGGCCAGACGGGACAGGCACGGTCCGCAGAGCTTCTTCGCCGCCTCCTTGCCGACAGCGAGCTCAGGGAATCCCATCGTTATGGGGATCCGCGGATACAGGACGCATACGCCCTGCGCTGTATGCCTCAAGTCCACGGAC